>CAZJFS010000250.1:0-4433 GCA_964545075.1 uncultured bacterium | reverse complement strand
GAATATGAGTCACGAAATAAGAACGCCAGTGAACGCTATTATAGGTATGACCGAAATAGTTATGGATACCCGTCTTGACGAGAGTCAGACATGCTTTATGGACATCATAAACAAAGAAGCGAACTCCCTTTTAAATATTATAAGCCAGATACTCGACCTTTCAAGAATCGAAGCGCGGAAATTTGAACTCGAACTTATAGAGTTCGATATAAGGGATCTTATTGAAGAAGTCGCCGCCGGGTTCGCTCTTAAAGCTGAAAGAAAAGGCATTGAGTTGTTTTCATTCGTGCCTTTTGATATTTTTACGAAATTAATTGGTGATTCATATAAATTAAGGCAGGTACTGGTTAATTTGGTTGGGAATGCGGTTAAATTTACCGAAGAAGGCGAAGTTTTCATAAAAGTTGAAAAGGAAAGTGAAACCGTTTCCGATATCTCACTGTTATTTTCGGTTATAGATACGGGATGCGGCATAGCCGAAGAAAAACAGGCCTTGATATTTGAAAGTTTCACTCAGGCCGACAGCTCCACCACCAGAAAATATGGTGGAACGGGGCTTGGCACAACGATATCGAAAAAAATGATCGATATGATGGGCGGCAAGATGGGTTTGGACAGCGAAATCGGCTGCGGCAGCACTTTCCGGTTTGAGGTCACGTTCAAAAAACAAACCGCTCCGTCTGAGGATACCGATAAACAAATAATTTTAAACGAGGAATGCCGGGCGCTTATTATTTCTGAAAATCCCAACATTTCGATGATCTTAAAAAATTATCTTACGTTTTCAGACAATGAAACTATATGCGCTTCAAATCCGACCGAAATTTGGAAATATATCGAAGGCGGCGCTATAATAAATTTGATAATTATAGACTCCCAGATCCATGGGATGCGCCATAGCGAATTTATAAAAGAAGTCAGATCCCGTGAAGAGTTTGAGAATATTCCAATAATAATGCTTATTTCAATAGGGCTTTCAAATTATGACAGTCGTTATAAGGCGGACGGCATAAGCGAATGCATAATTAAGCCGGTCAAGTTCCGGGAACTTCACGAAGCTATAGCGACCGCGTCAAATATTGATAAAAAATCGAGTCATTTTCAAGATAAAACAAATATTGAAACCGTCACCGCTTCAGGTTTTAAAGTATTGGTCGTTGAAGATTATAGTCCGAACCAGAAGATCATGACGCTGCATCTGGATAAAATAGGGTGCTGGGTTGACATTGCTGAAAATGGTCAGGAAGCGATTGATCTGTTCGTTAAAAATAATTACGATATGGTGTTTATGGATATACAGATGCCGGTAATGGATGGGTATGAAGCTGCCGCGGCGATGCGCGAGTTCGAAAAATTAAAATTAAAAAACGAGCCGGAAAATTTTTATAGAACTCCTATAATAGCCATGACTGCTCATGCCATAAAGGAATATATCGAAAAATGTTTCGCAGTCGGAATGGATGATTATGTGTTAAAGCCTATAAAACGAAACTGCGTTTTGGAAGTGATCAGGAAATGGCTTAAGAATACTTCGGCGCCCAGGTTCGCCCGTGCGCTCGATGCTGAAAAAAGTCTCGAAGATTTCAAGACGGAAGATAGCGGGGCTCCGATAGATCTGAATGAAGCCATATCTGAATTTGACGGCGACCGCGCTCTTGTAATAGAACTTATCGGAAATTTTATATCAGGCGTTGAAACTCAGATTGCATCCATGAAAATGAAAATACGTGAAAATGATCCGGTCTTTGTACAAAATGAAGCACATTCAATAAAAGGCGGTGCCGGGAATTTGACGGCGATGGCTTTATATAAAGCGGCTTCAGAACTGGAAAAGGCTGCCAAGAGTATGGATATCAGCTTGACGGATAAGTCTTTTTCAGAATTTGAAAATGAATTTATGAAATTAAAGGATTATTGTAACGCAAAAATTTTAATTTAATAAATCATCCGGAATTTTATCCGTGCGATATTAATTATAATGGAAAAAAAGTCCGTTTTGTGATGCTTAAAAAAATTGAAATGCTTATTTTATAACATTTTATCTTTTGGTATATCTCTTGCTAAACATATTTCAAATAAACATTTTATCATTAAAACAGGGGTGATCGAGATGAATCTTTGGAATATGCTTGATATTCCATTCGGGCTTGCTTCATTTTCTTTATTTTTAACGGATGCCATGTTAGCCAAACTGGAAAAGGTCGCCGCCGCGCCAATTAAAATTCAAAAATAAAAATTCATGAATCATGGCGTTGGTCAAGACTTTCGAGTTTTGATGTTTGGGGGGACGCTGAAAACGGTTCATGGTTAAGCCTTAAGTAGCTTTCAGGATACTATAAAGGCAAAGAACTTCCGGA
The DNA here is from genome assembly GCA_964545075.1 of uncultured bacterium. Lineage (GTDB taxonomy): Bacteria > Muiribacteriota > UBA9980 > UBA9980 > UBA9980 > DAOPXV01. The sequence continues at coordinate 2,076 of CAZJFS010000250.1, read as the reverse complement.
ATTTGTAAAATATTCTGGAAGTTCTTTTTTAATACTTTTTTGATAGTGAAATTGCTTGTGATAAAGCCTGTTTTGTTAAATTTACGGTTTTCTTCCAGGCGGCGGTCAAAATTTGATATCCGTGTTAAGCCTGAGATTTTGAGTGAACGGAAAACCGCTCGTGCGGGTGACTGAAAATCCGTATGTCATATTCATCAGCGAATATTTGTTTATTTTAAGGCGAAGGCCGGTCATGGCGGAGGCGGCGTAATACTGGGTATCTACATCATTGTAAGTATATTTGTCTCTTTCGAAATTTAACCCGAAATTCATCGTCGCTTTTCGGACGGGCATCGTATAATTTATGCCGAGGCCTGCGACGGTGCTTTTTGTGGGCGCGAAATACGCGAAACTATAACCTTCGTCGTCGACTTCCTTTTTAAATCCCGCATACGTGTAATAGACGCTGGCGGACAAACCGCCGCTGTCCATAGGAAAATACAGCATGCTCGCCGAGACCTCTTTTTTCGAATTCTGGTCCTTGATATAATTTTCAAAAGCCGGAATTATTTCCAGATACATTTCGCTGGACAATTCAAATCCGGCTCTGGTCGTGAATCTGTTGTAAATGGGAGGATCGTCATAGGAAGCGCTATCGCCGGTATAAACGTTGCGCGAAGCACCCATTCCGATTTCAATGGTGCCGAAGCGTCTTGAAACGTCCAGTCCGTATTCGTCATATGCGTTCGCGGTTGAAAGCGTTATATGCCGGGCGTTTCCACTTACCATAACGCCGTAGAAAATCGGCCCGGTAATGGAAAGGTCGATTTTTTGCAGATTTACCTGATGACTTCCATCCTCATAAACGAAATTTTTGGAATAGCCGGTTTCTATGGCGGTCCGTCTGCCCGGAGTATATTTGATTTTTGACATATAGCCGTACATTTCATAAGAATATTCCTCGTCGTTATTGAAAAGAAGGTATCCCGGCTTTCTGTTCGATGAGTAAAACTCGTTATGAAATTTTATTGTGTCGATTTTGCTGTTGAATGCGCCGCTTTTAATCAATTTTTCGGTTTCTTCGATAGACGCGATGGTGCTTAAAAATTCTTCGTCAGACATGCCGCCGCTCGATGAAACGCTTTTGGCCGACTCAAAGCTATTGAGTTTTTTCCGGATCTCGGCTATGTCGCCGCTGTAATCCTGAGCGAAGCAGGATGATGGAAGGCATAACGGTATAAATTGTGAAATAAAGCAAAAAACAAACTGGAATAAATAAAAGTATTTAAAAATGTTGCGGATGCCGCCGTTTTTTTTCTTCATCATATATTTTGAATTTATTATATTCCTTTTAAAAATTCTATGTTTTAATTATAATACATATGGATGCGACAAAATTATAACGAATATTCTTTTTGTTAAAAGACGTATAATGAACGTAAAAGCAAAGGGAACACTCGTTGAGCGCTCCCTTTGCTTATTTTTTAGAATTTATTTATTTATTCCAGGAACTTTTTCTCTGGCCTCTTCTGGTGCCCATATTCATACTTTTTTCGCTGCTTGTGCTACTCGTGCCGGTTGTAGCGGCGCTCGCGGATGTTGAAGAAGATGTCGAATTCGTTCCCGTCATTTCACCGCCGGGACCTCCAGGGCCGCCAGGGCCGCCTGGGCCGCCGCCCTGCTGGTCGCCTTCAGGGCGCGCTGGACGTGATTCGGCCGCTGTTTTTAATTCGGCGTCGCTGAGAGCGCCGTCTTTGTCGGTATCGAATTTTTCGATCAGTTTTGCTTTCATTTCAGTATTGGTTTCAAGGTCTGTTTTCATTTTGGCTACCATCTGGGTTGTAGCGGCTGCCTTTTCGGTGTCGCTTATCGTTCCGTCGCCGTCGGTGTCCATATTTGTCATCATTTCTTTTATGCCGCCTGCATTCATGCCTTCAGGACGCGTCGGGCGCGATTCTGCCGCCGTCGTTAATTCGGCGTCGCTGAGCGTGCCGTCTTTGTCAGTGTCGAATTTTTCGATCAGTTTTGCTTTCATTTCAGTGTTGGTTTCAAGGTCTGTTTTCATTTTGGCTACCATCTGGGTTGTAGCGGCTGCCT
>CAZJFS010000249.1:0-4478 GCA_964545075.1 uncultured bacterium | reverse complement strand
CATGCCCATATAATCTTTTTCCGAAACGCCGGAAAGCGAAGAGCCTTCGAGCGCTACCGGTTCGGTGCCTTTAGCAGCTTCCGCGGGTTTAGCCTTTTTTTCTTCGGCCGCTTTCAATTTAGCTTCCATCGCTTCTTTTTCAGCTTTTTTCAAGGAATCCAGTCTTGACTTAAGCTCGTTTATCCTCGCGACGGAACCTTCCCGTCCGGCGGCCGATTTCAGTTCAGCTCCGGTCAGCGATTTGTTCTGGCGTATCTTCAACAGAGTGTTTTCAAGAGTGGACTGCGCCACGGCCTCACCGGCGGATAACGACAAAAGAGAGAGCGCGATAACCGCGTACAAATTTTTTCTAAAGTTCACTTGCGACCACCTTCATTTTTTAATTTTTATTTTCGTTATAATATTTAAAAACAAAATCAAGAGTTTATTCTAAAATCGTCTTTGGCCATATACAAAACGGCTATAATACGATCTTCATCATATATTTTTTAACGACGCCCGAAAGGTTATAAATTATCGATTGTTTTATGCTTTTGAGCGCGTCGGCGCTTATGTTGTCATTCAATGTTATATTTATTCTTCCGGAATAACATCTGAGGTTGCTTATTTTATCGGTCGTTCTTAGTATATCAAATATTTGTTCCGCCGGATCTCCAACTATCTCAATTTTCATATTCTTAATTCTCCCTCCTGGATTTTTCAGTCAAAAGGCCGTATGTAAGAAGGTTTGAAAGCGTATCCGTGAATTGTTTATATGTCTTTGTTTTTAACTGTCTTGAAAACATCTCTTCCTTCCAGATAACAAGGGTTATTATCGAGCTAAACATTACCATGGCGACTTCCTCGGCGTTAATGCCTCTAAACTTGCCTTCTGCGATCTTCACGTTCAAGAACTTAGCGATATGCGACACCAGCGTTCCATGGATCCTTTTATACAAAAGGTTCGAAAGTTTGGCGTTGCAACGCGCCTCGTGCATAAAAAGCCCGATTCTTTTATAATTTTTAGAGACATACGCAAAACGGTCCTCGAAAAACATTCGCAGCGCATCGATTTCATTCATGTTTTCGGTTTTTTTAAAGAGCGTGTCGAGGTGTTCGTCTATATCGCGACGGAAAATTTCCTGCAATATTTCGTCCTTGCTTTTAAAATAAAGATAGATCGTACCCACGGCCATATCAGCGTATTCGGCTATCTGGCGTATGGTCGCTTTATGAAAACCGCTCTTTGAAAATATTTCAAGGCCGGCTTTAAGTATTGTTATTCTTTTGTCCTTTTTTTCATTTACAACCGTTTTTCTTGCCATCAGTAATTAAGACCACCCGCAAAAAATTTTATACGCTTTTATATTATATCGGGAAAAAAACGAAATGATTTAGAGGAATAACTGAATGAACGTTCATTCAGTTTTATAATATCATTGTTTCACATAATTGTCAACACTTTATAGCCAAAAAACCATATCGCATAATTAATATTCGATATGGTTTTTAACGGGTCCGCTTTATTTGCCGGAATTATCGCAAATTAAATTCTAAAACGAATTTTGTCCCCTTACAACGTTCAATCCTTATCGTGCCGCGTAATTGACGTATCATCATATCCACGAGCTGAAGTCCGAATCCGCCGGAAGAAGCAAGATCAACGGATACTGGAAGGCCAACCCCGTTATCCCCGACTACGATCGTCACCAGATCCTCCTTTTTTTGCGCGAATACGTTAATAGCTCCGGAGCTCAGGCCCTTGAAAGCATATTTCATGATATTTGTGAGCAGCTCGTTAATAATGATTCCCAGATACGACAATCTTTTGGCATCGAGCATAAAAGCGTCGATTTGTTTTTCGATCTTCACTATGGACTTGTTCGGAAAATTATCGACGATTTCATCGACAAGAGGCGAGATGTATTCGCTGAATGACATTTCCTTAAAATCATCGGAACGATAGAGTTTATCGTACAAAAGCATCATGCTTATCACTCGGCTTCTGGCGTCCATAAGCGCGGCGACGGCCGCCGGATCTTTCAAGGCATCCGTTTGCAGAAGCATAAGGCCAGCAACAGTGTTCATATTGTTTTTGATGCGATGATGGACCTCTTTAAGCATAATTTGCTTTTCCGCAAGAAGATCTTTGATTTTTTCTTCGGCAAGTTTGCGCTCGGTAATATCGCGCGCAATAATTACTATTTTAGCCGGCCGCCCATCCAGATCGCGAATAAACTCGCTGTCACCCTCTATATCAAAGGTACTTCCATCCTTGCGCAATCCGTGGTATTCATCAGGCCCGGTCATAACGCCTTTAAACATAAGAGCGATATCCGACATTACGCGTTCCCGATCCTCGACGGCGATGCAATCCGTTATTAAACGGCCAGTTAATTCAGATTCGCTATCGTAACCGAACTTCGCCAGAACCACGTTCGAAATCTTGAGGACACGCCCCTCAAGGTCCGTAATCACAATAATATCAGGAGACCCGCCAAGAAGGGACCGATGCAACTGTTCGCTCTCCATCAGCGCCGCTTCGGCGAGTTTGCGCTCGGTGATGTCCCTGATGCTCTCGATAGCGCCTATAACATTGCCTGATTGATCGTGCAGCGGCGAGGCCTTCGCCAAAACCCATGCGCCTTTATTGCCGTAGAGGGCATTACAAAATACCTCCACTACGAGAGTGTCACCTTCGCGAACCACATTTGAATATCGCGCATCTATCTCACCGCGCTCTGAAAAAATAAAACTCATTAACGACTGGCGCGCCGTTCCGTAAAAAGGTACGGCATAGCAGTAATCGCCTTTGCCAAGCATCTCCGAAGCCGGTACCCCCGTCATTTTCTCGATCGCCTTGTTCCAGATAATGATTTGTTTTTTATCGTCTATAGCCAAAGTAGCGTCCGGAAGAAATTCGATAATATCTTTGAGTTGCCGCCGGCTCGCCAGCAGCTCGTCTTCCGCCCGCTTACGCTCGGTAATGTCGCGAGCGATACCATAAACGCCTACTATCGTCCCGTCATCAGCCTTTAGAGGAACGCCGCTCGACGTATGCCAGTACCATGCTCCATTTGCATGCCGCACGCGGTATTCGACGCCCTCCTGGCGTTGTCCCGTCTCGATTACTTTTCGTAAAAACGAAGCGCACGTTGAAACGTCATCCGGATGTACAAATTGTCGAAACAGATGGCCGCTTACCTGACTTACAGGATGGCCCAGCAAAACGGTCCAGGACGGTGAAACAAAAATGAACATACCGTCCGTAGTCATCGTGTAAATAATATCATGGGTATTTTCGATAAGCATGCGAAAGTTCTTCTCGCTCTCCCGCAATGCCTCCTCCGCCCGCTTGTGCTCCGTAAGGTCATAGCCGTTCATGACGATCGACGTAACTTTTCCGCCGACGTCGATAATGGGAGCATAATTTACCTGGATCCAGCGTTTTCCTAAAACAGTATTAAAGAAATTCTCATAAGATATTGTTTTTCCTTGTTTCACTTCGTTAATATATTTTAAAGCAAATTGAAAATTCGCTTCCCCGATAATTTCCTTCAAATGGCTGCCGATTATTTTTTCCCTAGGGATTCCGTATGCTTTTTCAAATGCGGCGTTCACAAATTCGTACCGTATGGTATCAGCGTTGATATATGAAACATATCCCGGAATGTTGGACGCGAGGCTAAAAAATCTGTTATTGCTTTCCTTCAAAGCTTCCTCAGCCCGCTTGCGATTGGTGATATCATTCGATATGCCGATAACGCCGATTATTTTTCCCGAATCATCCCGCCAGGGCGCTTTATGCGCAAGAAAAGTGCACGGCTTGCCGCCGATCAATCCGGTTTCTTCACGCTCTAAGACCTGGCCGCTCGACATCACGTATTCATCCGTCTTTCTGAATTCACAAGCAGTTTCAGCGGGAAGCAATTCCATATCCGTACGGCCGATAACTTCTTCGGCTCTATAACCCAGCATCCGTGCTCCCGCTTCGTTGATGGAGTGATATTTCCCCCCGGCGTCCTTGACGAAAATAGCTTCAGATGTGCTTTCGATAATGGCATTTAGCAAAACCTGATGCCGGACTAATTCCTTTTCCACCATTTTGCGCCCGGTAATATCGCGAACATACCCGCCGACCCCGATCTTACCGTTTCTCATTTTTACCGGAAATTTTCGCGTTTCATAAATCCTGTCGCCGATATTTTCTTCGCTTATGGTTATTTTATTTTCACGGATCGCATTTTTATCCGTTTCCATACACAAAGCGGCCGCTTCATTGCTCATAAGGTCTAAATCAGTCAATCCGATTATGTCTTCCTGTTTTTTTCCAAAAAAATCGGCATTAGCTTTGTTGATTATAAGATACCGTAAATTCTCGTCTTTAAGAAATGCCATGTCATCGGTTGAGTTGATGAACGTCTGATACCTTTCACTGTTGTCTTTGACCATTTCCTCGGCCTGCTTGCGGCTTGTAATGTCATTGATCATGCCTATCA
>CAZJFS010000248.1:0-4483 GCA_964545075.1 uncultured bacterium | reverse complement strand
GTTGAAACAATTGTAAATTCAATTGAGTTATTTCCTGATTCGGCGGAAACATATGATTTTATTTCATCATTGGGAATGCATGTTGAAAATAAATATTGGATGTCTAAATTTGTAATGATTTATTCTGACGATGAAAAAATTATTAAATATGCGCTAAATAAATTTATTGAAACCCAGAGAGCTATTGAAATAATTTCGAATTTGCATGACAAACTTATTTTGATTGGGCCTGAAGTGGTTTTTAGCGTTATTGATTTATCGTTAAAGCAACTTGAATCTGGTAAATCGAACGTTAATTTATCGAGCTATAGTTATCATATTAAACAATTGATAAAATGGCTGCGCAAGCAGGAAATGGTTGATAAAAGCAAAATTGCAAAAATAGAATATTCTTTCCTGCCGATTTTTACTTCTTATGGTATGGAAGAAAATTTGACATTGCATGAACTGATGTCTTTTGAACCTGATTTTTTTGTTGAAATTTTATGTGATTTATTTAGACCTTCAGATGAAACTAATACGGATTTTGAGCCTTCTGAATTACAAAGGCAGCGTGCAAAGCAGGCTTGGGATCTGTTAAGAACATTCAAAAAAGTTCCAGGCGTTGATAATAATGGCAATATCAACGATGTAGAATTAATAAAATGGGTTAAGGCCACTTTAGAAATAGCAGGTCAGAAAAAAAGATTAAAGCATGCATATAGTTATATTGGTCAAATGTTCTCACATTCACCTATTGACCCCAATGATAACGTATGGCCTCTTATCACGATTCGTAATTTAATTGAAGAATTCAAAAATGAAGATTTAGAGCATGGAATTGAAATGGGACAGTTTAATTCCAGAGGTGTTGTTACCAAAAGTATGTTTGAAGGTGGAGACCAGGAACGCACTCTTGCCCAGAAATGGCGTGAATGGGAGAAAAGCATAAATATCAGATGGTTAAAAACTAAAAAAATGCTTGGTAGAATTGCTGACTCATGGGAACATGCAGCTAATAGGGAAGATGTTGATGCCGAAACGCAAAAATTATATTACAGTTGAGATTATGACAAACACCGAACTGAAAATAATCCTCGCCGAGGGCGAGAGCCATAATGTAGAATTCAAGGCGAACTTCGATAAAAGTATTGCCGAGGAAGCCGTTGCGTTCGCAAATGCTTCGGGCGGGCGAATATTCGTCGGAATTGACGATGCCGGAAAGGCGGCCGGAACGGATGTTTCAAACGCGGCAAAATCCCGCTATCAGGATTTATTGCGGCAGATAATGCCTGAACTGGTTTGCAGTGTCGATGTGTTCGAAAACATACTGATTATCTGCGTGCCGGAGGGTACTGAAAAACCTTATGGCTGCTCGCGCGGCTTTTATCTTCGCGTCGGGCCTAACTCGCAGAAACTCAATCGCAATGAGATAATTTCTTTTATAAAGTCCGAAGGTCGAGTGCGTTTTGACGAACTTGTCAATAACTCGGCAAAATATCCTAAAGATTTTAATTCGAAAGCTTACGTTCATTTTCTTGGCCTTTCGCGGATTAGCGCTGACGCGTTGAATAAAGATTCCATTCTTCAAAACCTCGGATGCATATCAAAAAGCGGCGAAACTAAAAAATTTACGAACGCTGGCGTTTTATTCTTCGCGAATAATCAGGCCGGGGTGGTTCCTCATTCTTCAATAGTATGCGCGCTTTATAAAGGCGTCGAAAAAGTCCATATTATAGACAGCAAAGAGTTTTCTGGCGATATCATATCGAATATCGAGGACTCCGTTATGTTTCTAAAAAAACACCTTAACTTGAGTTACGAAATAACCGGGCTGAGACGAAATGATATTCTTGAAATTCCAGAAGTCGCCCTGCGCGAGGCCATTGTAAACGCCGTATGCCATCGTGACTATTTTGAAAAAGGCGCCAGAGTGATGGTTGAATTGTTCGACAATCGCCTTGAAATCAGTAATCCAGGTAGTCTTCCGAACGGCCTGAATTCTAAAAATTTCGGAAAGCGAAGTATCACAAGAAATTCGATAATCGCCTCGATTCTTCACAGGGCGAACTATATCGAGCGAATGGGAACCGGCATAGGCAGAATGCGCGACGCTATGAAGGAAGCGGAACTTACCGCGCCAAAATTCGATTTCGATGGATTTTTTACGATTATCTTCCAGCGGCCCAAACAAGAAAGGGACGGAATAAAGGTCGGAATAAGCATCGGATTAAACAAGACGCAAAAGAAGATCCTCGAATTGATCGAAAAAGATCCAGCAATAACGGCGGCTCTTATGGCCGAATCTATCGGCATTGCCGCCCGGAATATCGAGGTTAACATAGCCACGTTAAAGCAAATGGGCGTGTTGACGCGTGAAGGCACGAAGAAGACTGGCCGCTGGAAAATAAATCAAGAGATTTTAAAACCCGCAATAGCATCGGAATAAACATCGGAATAGCATCGGAATAAACAAGGCGCATAATTCGTCAGTCACTGACTGATGAATCGAACATTGAAGTTAGGGAGCGGATATGAGTTTAAATCCGGTAAAGTTTGGAAAAGACGTAATTGAGCAATTTGGAAGATATCTCCGAAACAGCTATCCTATAGCCGATGGAGCGATAGCCGCCCAGTTCAATGAAAAAATGGGCTACACTACCGATAGCCTTATCGCGAAAGGCCCTTACATTTACCTCAACAAGCCTTTTATTGAAGGCGCTAAACTGGAAACGCTCATAGCCGAACTCGGTCTGCATCGTACACTTACGGCGATTTTCAAATTTCCGATAATGTACTCGCACCAGGAAAAAACCGTAAGAGCGGTTCTTGATAATAAAAATATAATAGTATCGACCGGCACCGGCTCCGGAAAAACTGAAAGTTTTTTACTCCCTATCATCGATTACTGCCTGAAATCAGTTGAAGAACATGCCCGTGACAATAAATCTTCCGAAGGTCTTGCGGCTATCCTTATTTATCCGATGAACGCGCTTGTCAATGATCAGCTCGAAAGGCTCCGGCCGATGCTTGCCGGCACCGGAATCACATTTGGCCGATATACCGGAGAGACGCCTCAAAACAGCAATTACGGCCTCAAAAAATTAACCGAGAAAAGAGCATACACCGCGGCTGAACTTGAAGCGTTTTACGATAACAAAGCCGATCTTCCGCTCCCATACGAAGAGTGTTATTCGCGCGATGAGATCGTTGAAAAGAAACCGAAGATTTTATTGACTAACTATAGCCAGCTTGAATACCTGCTTTTAAGAGATAAAGACCTCGAATTATTTAAAACGCCGGCGTTAAAATTTCTTGTCCTTGACGAAGTTCATACTTACACCGGCGAGCTTGGAAGCGAAATGTCATGTCTTATAAGACGCATTAAAGCTCTGATGCACGATAAAATAACCTGCATCGGAACTTCCGCTACCGTCGCTAATAGCGATAGCGCCGAGGTTATTAGAAATTTCGCCGCGAATCTCTTTGGCGAAACGAAAGAAAGTTTCGCCATTATCGAAGAGGAATATAAACAAACTGAAACCGATGAGAAACTTTCATATTGCCCCGATATGGCTAAAGATATCGAAGGCATTCTTAGCGATATTCTCGACGAAGTCAGAAAATACCAGCTTTCAAACGAAGTCAGCGAGATAGGTCCGGAACTTCTTAAGCTTGCGGAAAAACTCACGGGGCAAAAAGCGGGAACGAATTATTCGAAAAACATCGATCGCCTTGGCGAATTGCTCATTAGAAACAAGTATCTCGGACAGATTGAAAATATTTTTTCAAAACCGGCGCTTTCCAGAGAAGCGTTTTTAGAACTCAAAAAAATCGGAAACCGCGCCGGTGCCAAAGATAGCGATCTGGAAGCCGAGCTTCTGGCATATCTAACGATAGGCGCCATAGCCAAATACGATAACGAGCCGGTTCTAAGGCCGAAACTTCACTATTTCCTGAAAGGCATGAGCGGCGTGACCTGCACCATCGAAAGAGACGATAAAGTCCAATTATATTTCGATGACAGTTTCGACAAAGAATTGTATTTGTTTAATTTCAAAATTTGTCGTAATTGCGGCCAGCATTTTTTCAATGTTGCGAGTGAGTTAAATTCCGTGAGCGAAAATGGCGTCGGCGTTTATAATGTTTTGAGAAACCTTAGAAATGATGAGGCGCTCGCAAAAAACGAACGGGGATGGCTGATAACGGATAATCTCAATGAGCTCGATGAGGATTCGAAGCATGGCGAGCCGATTTATTTATGTAAATTTTGCGGCTCCATTCATTCGCAGGAAGTTTCAAAGTGCCGGAACCCAAAATGTAAAAAAAACAATTCAATAGTTTGCATGGAATCATTCGAGGGGAAAATAACAAAATGTCCTTCATGCTCGGCGCTTGTTCAAAAAGGTCAGTATAATCTCATAACCGGAATATACAGCCCTGAAGTTCTCGATGTTATGATCATTGGCCAGAGTATGATCTCGGCTATGCCTGAAAAAACACT
>CAZJFS010000247.1:0-4560 GCA_964545075.1 uncultured bacterium | reverse complement strand
AGAGTTGCGGCCCGGCTTGCTTCGCGATATTTTATAAATAATGTAGCTTACCAAATACAATTTAATAAATTTTAAAAATATATAATAAAGTGGGGGTTTTCATGGTCTATCGGACAACGGCAATAAAAAAAACGCTTGCATCAATTTTAATAATCTTTTTTATCCTGCAATTCATAGAAATACGCGAAGCTTTCGCGGGCGCGGTTCAGCGCATTAAGGATATCGCGAGAATCGGCGGAGTTCGCGAAAACCAGCTTGTCGGATACGGCGTTATCGTGGGCCTCGAAGGAAGCGGCGACAAAAATATAATGACGGCGCAGTCCATAGTAAACATGCTTAAATCATTCGACGTAACCATAGACCCCAAGACGCTTAAAGCGCAAAATTCGGCTGCCGTAATGGTTACTACCAGCATACTGCCGTTCATGCGAGAAGGCGATAAACTGGACGTAATGGTTTCGTCCATCGGTGACGCGAAAAGCATTCAGGGCGGCGTACTTTTGCAGACGCCTTTAAAAGGCGCCAACGGCAAAGTATACGCAGTGGCCCAGGGCGCCATCTCTTTAGGCCAGACAGGTTCGAGCCAGCAGGCCGGCGGAGGCGGAGGAACGAAACTGCATCCGCTCGTCGCCAGAATTCCAGGCGGCGCGCTCGTGGAAAAAGAACTCAAAAGCGATTACTCATCAGGTGAAAAGATCGACATAGTTTTAAATAAAAAAGATTTTTCGACGGCCGACGCCGTGGCGAACGCAATATCGGATAAATTCGGCGAAGGATTCGCGCACGCCAAGGATGCGGGGCTCGTGGAAGTGCGGATACCTTCAAGTTTCGACGACGATATAGTCAGATTTATCGCCTCGATAGAAGCGCTTAAAGTGGCCACCGACTTTACTACAAAAATAATTATCAACGAAAAAACCGGCACTATCGTAATGGGCGACGAGGTCAGGATAAGCCCTATTGTAATATCGCACAATGGAATAAAACTCAAAGTTGCCGATAATAATAATATAGGGGCTAATAATCAGCAGACAGCTCAACCGGCTCAGGCGGCAAATAAAAACCAGAAACCCGTCGAGAAAAATCTGGTCTATCTGAACGCCGGATCGACAATACGCGATATGGTCGACGCTCTAAACGAAATGGGAGCGACCTCGAAGGACGTAATAGCCATAATTCAAGCAATGAAAGCATCGGGCGCAATACAAACCGAAATAGAAACCATTTAGGTCACCGGTCCTAATTTTTAAAAATAATTAAAAATAGTATTTTGTTTTTTGAAATTATCTGATATAATGAGCGAAGCGTCATTGGAATAATGAGGGGGTTTACTATGGGCGAATTATATGGTGCTTCCGTTTCTTTTGAAAAGCGCAATGAAGCCAACGGTCATTTTGACTACGGCCTTACATTCGAGCTCAAAGGCGAAAACGACAAGGCTTTAAACGCCTTCAAAATGGCGATAGAACTTGACCCGGAATTTGCCGAAGCATATAATAAACTTGGCGACATTTACACTAAAAAAGCCAAATATCAGGAAGCCGTTTTAAACTATAAAAAAGCGATAGAATTAAAGCCCCAGATAGAAAATTCCCACTTTGACCTTGCCAGCGTTTACATCAAACTCGGACGTTTCGACGAGGCCGTGTCCGAACTCGATATCGCTTTCAAACTGGATCCGAATCATCTCGAAATACACGGAAAACTTGGATCGATCTGCATTGAAAAAGGCGATTTCAAAAAAGCTCTGGAACATCTTCATATCGTTATAATAAGCGATCCGACGAATGTTTCGGCTCATTATTTCAGCGGAGTAGCTCTTGACGCGCTTGGCAAAAAAGACGAAGCCGCGTCTGAATTTCGTAAGGTCATAGAAAGATACAATGGTCTTCTTGCCATAAAGAAAAATTTCGCGGAAGCATATTACTTCGTTGGAATGGCTCATTTCCACTCAGGCAAAGCCGCCGAAGCCGAAGCCAGCCTGAAAAAAGCCATCGAACTTGATACGGAAAAAGTGGATTTTCATCAAAGTCTCGGTCTTTCATACTCGGATGCGGACGCTTTTTTTGCGCTGGCCCAGATCCAGAAATCCCTGGGAAACGCTTCCGAAACCGAAACCAACCTGAAAAAAGCCATTGAACTCGAACCCGATAATCAAAAATTTAAAAATTTCAGCGTCAGATAATTTTATTATATATAAAATCCAAAAATAAACCACATAAAATAAAGCTTTTCGCAGAAAAGGAAACGCGCAAATTATGAACATTCAATCATTTTCCCGCGACACAACAGCAAAAGATCCGGCTTCTCTTGCGTCAAGTCTCAGCAGACTTTCCGGCGACACTAAAACGTCCAAGGAAGAAAAACTGAAAAAACTTCAAGACGCTTCAAAAGATTTCGAGTCTATATTTGTTCATAGCCTTATGAAAGCAATGCGCAGCACCGTCCAGAAAAGCGATTTTATTAACGGAGGAAATGCCGAAAACATTTACCAGGACATGCTTGACGAAGAATATTCAAAAACCGTCGTAAAGCGTGCCGATTTTGGTATAGCGAAAAAGATTTATGAGCAATTAAGCAAAACTATTAAATAGTTTTGTCTTTCTTTCAACTTCAAAACAGCCCGGCTTTTCATTTTAACACAAGATTTAACTTTTTGTCACAGCACTTTTTTTATATTTCAAACACTCATGGCAGGCTGCATTCTATTTTCTTGATATTTCCGCAACAAATTTAAATATTGGACAATATTTCTTTAAAAGAATTTATCACTCGACGTTTTCGATAATTCTAAGCAAGAATATTAAAGTTAAAAACCATAATTCATAATTCATTAGGAGGAACCATGGTAGCAAATCCGCAGGACGGTCAAAACACCGAGCTGTTTGATGCGCCTGAAAAAGACGGCGGCGAAGAAACCAAAGCAGAAAAGGTAGTTCGTAAAAGGGCGCCCAAGAAAACGGCCGAAGAAAAAGCCGTCGAAGCGCCTAAACATTCAACCGGCGAGAAACCCACAAGAGGAAGGCCGCCAAAATCGCACGCCGTCGAAACCGAAAAACCAGCGCAAGAAAAAGAAACCAAACATGAAGAAATCACTGAAATTAAAAACCATACACACGTTAAACACGAAGAAATAAAAGAAAAACAACCGGAAGAACCGGCTGCAAACCAACCTAAAACAGTTGAAGCGCCACCTCCAAGACCAGTCTTTAAAGAAAATTCCCCTCAACCCGACAAACATTCTCCGTCTCAACCGCGCCACACAGGCCAGTCCTACGGCGGCAGCTCGCAAGGCGGATACAACAGAAATTATCAGAATTCTTCTTCTCATTCCACGCATTCACACGGACATTCATCGAATTATCACAACACCAATAATTCCGGCGGCAACAGCAACACCGGAAATACTAACAACTATAACAGCAATAATAACAATAACGCCAATAATTCCAATACCGGCGCCGGCGCAAATTACCAGAACTTGCAAAACCAGCAGTTTCAACAGCACCAGTATGTCGAAGCGAAAGGCTTCACGATTAAAGATCTCAAAGACAGAACCAATGAAGACCTTCTTAAGATCACGGTCGAAATGAACATCAATCTCGGCCATCTTAAGCCGCGCAAGGGTAACCTGATCATGCGTATAATGCACGAGCAGATCCAAAAGGCTGGCGGCTACGCGGCTGAAGGCGTTTTAGACATCCTCGAGGACGGCTACGGTTTTTTAAGAACCGCCTCGTATTCCATGAATGAAAAAGACGTTTACGTTTCGCCATCCCAGATAAGACGTTTCGACCTTCGTACCGGCGATGTTATCATCGGTCAGACACGAGCGCCTAAAGAAGGCGAAAAATTCGCCGCGCTTCTTCGGATCGAAGCTATAAATTTTGACGAACCCGAAAAAGTTAAAACACGCAAATCGTTTGATAACCTTATTCCTTATTATCCGACAGAAAAATTCCTTATGGAAAACGCGAAACCTCAATCGGACCTTTCCACCAGGATCATCGATCTTATATCGCCTGTCGGGAAAGGCCAGCGTGGACTCATCGTGGCGCCGCCTAAAGCAGGTAAAACCACTCTCTTAAAATATATAGCGAATTCCATCATTGAAAATCATCCGGAAGTCGAACTTATGATACTTTTGATCGACGAGCGCCCTGAAGAGGTTACGGACATGCAACGCTCGGTCGACGTCGAGGTCATAAGCTCCACATTCGACGAACCGCTTGAGCATCACATAAAAGTTTCCGAATTGACCCTTGAAAAAGCTAAAAGGCTTGTCGAAAACGACAAGCACGTAGTAATACTTCTCGACAGTATCACAAGGCTCGCACGCGCCTATAACCTTCAAATCCCCTCTTCCGGTCAGACCTTGACCGGCGGCGTCAACCCGGCGGCTCTTTATAAGCCTAAAAAGTTCTTCGGAGCAGCCAGAAATATAGAAGGCAGCGGCTCTCTTACGATCCTTGCCACCGCTCTCGTCGAAACCGGCTCAAAACTTGACGATATAATCTTTGAGGAATTTAAAGGCACCGGCAATATGGAACTTGTCCTGGA
>CAZJFS010000246.1:0-4618 GCA_964545075.1 uncultured bacterium | reverse complement strand
TTGTAAACGGAGCGCAGGCCTTTTTCAATAAGCCGGTCTCCCGCTTCGAGCCCGCGCACCACATGAGCCGTTTTCGTCTGGAAAGCTCCGAGCTCTATGACCTTTTTAACCGCGCGTCCGTCTTTTTCAACATAAGTGTAATATTCGTCATCGCCCGGAAGTATCAAAAATATGGGAAGCATTACGGCGTTATCGTATGTTTTTCGTATGACCTTCGCCCGCACGACCATTCCCGGCAACAGACGGCCGTCATCGTTTTTAACGTCGATTATGATTGGAAATACTTTGGCGAGTTCATTCGAAGATAAAATAATATTGCTTACGGTACCGAAAAATTCACGGTCCGAAAGCGATGGCACGGTAAAATCTATCTTTGAAACATTTCTTACGTAACTGATATCGCTTTCGGGTATGCCTATCATAACTTTGACGCTCGAAATGTCTATGACCTTTACGATAACCTGATCGTCCTTGACGTTCTCGCCGATCTCGACTAATTTCTGGTCGATAAGACCGTCGATAGGCGATTTTATCTCGCAACGTTCAAGCATCAGCCTGGCGCGATCGAGAGCGGCGAGACTGTTTTTATAGGCAGCTTCGGCCTGATCGTTGCTCGCGGATGTGGCGACCTTGCTCTGAAAAAGATTCTGCGACCTTTCGTATTCTTTTTTCGCCAGATTATAATTTGCTTCCGCGTTGTTTAAATCTATCTGATAGTCACGCTTATCGATACGCGCCACAAGCTCGCCTTTTTTTATCGTCATGCCTTCCCTGACCGGGATCTCTAATATCTGACCTCCAACCCTTGTCGGAACCTGGGTCTCGGTATAAGGTTTGATGATCCCTGGAAGCTCGACAAAGTCTGAAAACTTTTCGCCTTTTATTTCTCTGATCGTAACATCCGTAAACGGTTCCTCTTCTTTTTTCAGATTCGTGGCGCCCTTGTTATCGGTAGCTATGAAATTACATATCTCTTTCCCGGGCTCCACTATATCCCCCGGCTTCACGAAAATGTTGTCGATACGGCCATATGCCGAAGCGGTGACAATAACGGGCTTGCCGACGCTATTTGCCGTCAACTTTTGTTGAACGAGCCCGTATACCAGATATATTACCGCGACAAGAACCACCGGAAGCAGCCAGAGAAGCGTCCAACCGGCGTTTTTGAATCTTTTTTCAAATGACATTTCATCTACCTCGCTATTACTTATAACGTTTAATAAAATAAGTCGTAATGATATCACGTTTAATTTTATTTTGCAATTTTCTTTGAACTTTTTGTGAACTTTTTTTAAAACACGAACCTATTAAAGCACGCCGGAGTTTTTCAGTTCCAGCGGTATTTTTAAAATTCAATAAACTTTATGCTAATTAAATTTTCTTTTATATAAATAGCGACAAGATCGAAAGCTATGCTATGATTTTTAAACGCGCGTCCGTCGCCGTTCAAATACCACAGCGCGGTCCTTAATATTTTATTTTTTTTAAGGCCGTTTACGCATTCATCGGGATAACCGCATGAATTCGTCCTTCTCGTCTTGACTTCAATAAAATGAACCGCGGAGCCTTTTCTGGCTATTATGTCCACTTCGCCGAACCGGTTCCTGAAATTTCTCCTCAATATTTCAAAACCTTCGCTTAAAAGATATTTTGACGCCTCATCTTCTCCGAAGCGTCCTAAAGCCTTGCGATCAAGTTCTAAAGGACCGCAAAGCGCCTTCTCAGTTGAGTCCTGTCCTATACTGTATAGCTTCACAGACATCCTCCTTTTCTATAAGTTCTTTACCGGCGATGTCGGCTATGGTTCTTGCAACCTTCAATATTTTATAATACGATCTCATCGTAAGATTAAACTTTTCAAGAGCGTTTTGAAGTATCGTTTCAACCCGCAAAGGCAGCACGCAATAACGTTTGACCTCCCGCTGGCTCATGTTTCCATTGGCGTATATCGCGATATCTCCCGCGACCGGCGCGCTAAACCTCTTCTGCTGAATACGCCTGGCGCGCATCACCCGTTCCGCGACGGCTGCCGAGCTTTCGGCGCCGGCCTCGCGCAACATATCACGCCGCTCGACCCTCGCGATCTCGATCTGAATATCGATCCTGTCTATTATGGGCCCCGATATCCTGGACCGATAACTTCTTAAAAGCGAGGGAGAGCAGACGCATCTTATGCGGGTATCGCCCAGATAACCGCACGGGCAGGGATTAGACGCCGCCACGAGCATGAACCTCGCCGGATAGGTGTATGTCGCGTACGCTCTTGAAATCGTCACCGCGCCGTCGTTTAAAGGCTGCCTTAAAGCCTCGATCACGGTCTTTTTATATTGCGTGAACTCGTCAAGGAATAAAACGCCGTTATGCGCAAGAGATACCTCGCCTGGCCTGGGGATGCTCGTCCCGCCTATCATAGCCGCTTCCGAAATGCTGTGATGCGGAGACCTGAACGCCCTTTTTTCAATAAGCCTGCTGTCCGAGAGCATTCCGGCGATGGAATATATTTTTGAAACTTCAAGGCTTTCCTCGAACGTCATAGCCGGAAGTATTCCCGGAAGACATGACGCCATCATGGTTTTCCCGCTACCTGGAACGCCTCGCATCATTATTGCGTGCCCGCCGGCGGCGGCTATCTCGAGAGCGCGTTTGGCGAAGGACTGGCCGGCGACATCGCTGAAATCGCAAGGTGTTCCATTGCCGGTCCCGGTGGCCGCCGAAGGCTCGTTTTTCAACTCATAACGGCCATGCGAGAAATATCCAACGATATCCGAAAGACTATCGAAAACATAAAATTCAAGACCTTCGACCATCCTGATTTCATTATAATTGGCGGCCGGTGCGATAAGCTTCAGGCCTGCTTCCCGCGCGAGCGCGGCTATCGGCAATATTCCGTTAAGAGGAAGAATTTTCGCGTTCAGGGATATCTCGCCGGCTATCAAATATCCGGACATGGCTTCCGTAGAGCTTATCTGACCCGAGGCCAGCAATATTCCAATGGCTATGGCGAGATCAAAAAAAGCCCGGTCTTTTTTCAGATGCGCCGGAGCGAGGTTGACAGTTATCCGCTTCAGCGGGTATTCGTAACCGCTGTTATGGATAGCGCTTCTAACGCGTTCCTTTGATTCCGTAGTGGCCGTGTCGGGAAGGCCTACTATCGCAAGCCCCGGCAGGCCGTTGGAAAGATCGATCTCGACGTCGACGGGATAAGCGTCAATCCCCAGTACTATCGCCGATTTCAAACATTTGTACAAAATAAACACCTCTCGATCACTTTACTTACTTGAAATCATATGCAATTTAAATGCCGTAAAAATCAGCCGCGGCATAAATTCATAACCAAAGCTTAACCCGCCTGAAATAAGCGGCGCAAATAGATTTTTTTCACGCCCCGGGATTTCATTTTGAGACGCTTCATCTCAATAAGAGACATTGAAAAAGCCTTTCAACCAGCCCAACCCGTAAAATAACGGCCGTAAACCCTTTTCGGAAAAGGTTCCTCTCAATTTGACGCAAAACATTAAGCGCGCGAACGCCTTGTTTTTTTCGAGCCGTTGTGATATTATTGATTCATTCGCGTTTGGCGCGAACCGCCATTGGATCCGGGCGCCTTATCACATTTGAACGTTAGCGATAAAGACGGCGGTTCGTTATTAACTATAATTTCGAAAAATAAAAAGAGAAGCTCAATGAGAATATTCAATATTCGTATTATATTTATCGTTTTCTCGCTACTTTTCGCCTTATTCCAGCGGACGGCTCCGGCTTTCGCTTTCGACGCGGAGTTCAACGCGACGCCGATAAGCCAAGTCTTGAAGATATTTTCAAAAGAGCTTGAAATGAATATAATGCCGGACCCGAAAATACTCGATATCAAGGTCAGCGCCTCGCTAAAGAACATGGAAGCTGAATCGGCGCTTGATCTCATACTTAAAATGAACGGACTCACGTTCAGCCAGGAAAGCGAAAACACCATAGCGGTTTTCAAAATATCCGACATTCCGAAGTACGTCAAGCTCAGCACTCACGTCTTCAAGCTGGACGGCGCCGACCCCGAGAACGTAGCCAGAACCCTTAAAATATTGTACCCGCGCGTTGATTTCGTCCCGAATAAACAGCAAAATTCGATATTCGTCGCCGGTTATTTTTCAAATGGCGACGTTTCAAAAATGCGGGAGCGCATAGCCGAAGCGGATCAACCCGCTCCGAGGGTCCGCGTAAATTTCGAGATCATAAAGATCAATAATAACGATCTGGCAAACGCGCTCGCCATTATAAAAAGCAATCCTTCATATTCCAGGCAAACGGCCAATTTTGTTTTCGAGGACATTAAAACACGCGGCAGTTCAGTGACAAAAGCCAATCTGACGCTTATGCCCGGCGCGTCGTCATCGATACGGAAAACAACGACCGTACCTTTTACTGTCCGCGACGAACATGGCCGGCCGGCCGGAGTCGCCGAGACCAGCGCCGGCGATATGGTAGCCGTCAGGGTTATATCCGCCTCCGAAGATAGCGCCACGCTCGAATTCGCCATAGATACTACGCAATTCATCAGCCGTGGCAACGATAACCTTCCGCCGGCCTCTTCCGGCGAAAGAACGCGGTCCGCAATAACCGTCAA
>CAZJFS010000245.1:0-4697 GCA_964545075.1 uncultured bacterium | reverse complement strand
GCCGCATGATGACATGGGGAATTCAGATGGAGCCTGGTTCGCCGATGTTTGAAAACCCTTCCGCTTATAATGTTATCACCGACAGAAGAACCTTTATGGATTTTTATAACATTCATTCGGGAAAACATTCCGACACGTATTCGGCTCTCGGCTATTCGGTTTCTAATTACTTTCTGGACGATAAGACCTATGCCCCTGAGGAATTCTCGGAAAAACTGATGGCGGTCAAATGCGCCGATTTCTGCTTCCTGCATAATGACTGCTCTTCTTATAACACTCCCTTTTGGGGCAGAATGACCTGTAACCTGAGGGCGTTCATGCTTAAATTAAAGGGGTTCGGGCCAAAGAGATATTCCGCGAAAAAAAGGGACGAATACAGATAAAAAATATTTTATTGACACTATAAAAGTTATCATGTATAATCAAATTTCTATGTTGAAATAAATAAAAAGGTGATTTAGTGGGCACTCTCAATGAGATAAATGAAGCCGTTGACATATACATAAAAAATGAAATGCTGCTTTCGCAATATTACAGCTTGTGTATTCCCGTTTTTATAGACCATGCCGAAAAATTCGCTGAATTAAGCCGGCAGGAAAAAGAGCACGCGGAATTTTTCAGGGAGATCAAAAAATCAATCGCCGCTAACGCCAACAGCTGGGCTATGGGTGCATGCAATGTTAAAACCATTGTCATGATAGGCGAAGAGATCAGCGCTAAAATAGATGAAATTCTTTCGGATACCGTTAATCATAAAAGGATCATCAGCTTTATAGCCGACGTTGAACACTCGCTTATAGAGACCGAATTTCACAAGGCTTTTAAAACGGACATTCCCGAATATACGAATATGCTGGCCAGAATCATGAGAGAAACTATAAATCACCAGAATACGCTGCGCGAGATACTCCTGAAAATGGAATCTTTTAAATAAAAAAATCGCGTTAATATGAAAAAGATTTAAAGCTTTAATAAAATGTGGTGGGCCCAAAGTTTTTTTGCTTGGAGTGATAAAAATGAGTGATGAAGTTCTGATAACCGACGTAATGGAAGTGGCGGTAAGACTTGAACGCCAGAGCCTTGATTTTTATAATAAGTTAAGCGAGAAGCACGCCGATAAGGAAGTTCAGGAAATTTTAAGCCTGCTTGCGTCCGAAGAAGAAAAACACGTCGGTACCTACGTTAAATTGCTCGATAAGAACGCCGACTACCATCCGCAATTTAAATATGGCGGCACATATGGAAAATATCTGGATAATTATTCGAAGATGGTTTTTTCTAAACTTATTTCCGAGAACAGGTTTTATTCTGAATTTAACTCCCTGCTCGATAAAGTGGAACACCGTTCGAACGAACTGTTGAACAATGTAGTCGACCTTTTCAAGATCAATGACATTTACGAGGCGTTCGCGATAGCCCGTGAAATGGAACTTTCGGTAATCATGTTTTATACGGAAATGGTTCCTTTATTCGAGGGCGAAGGAAAGGAAATAATACATCAAATTCTTATCGAAGAAAAGGATCATATAAAAAAAATAAATACCATTCTTAAAAGCATTAAGCTGAAAAAAGCGCATGACGGCTCCGATAAATAGCATATATTAAGTTAATAAATCACGATCATGGAATATTCTTGCGGGAGGCTTTACAAAGCCTCCTTTTTATTTGAAAGCAGCGTTATGGAGTTTGATTAACCCGGAAACCCGGCTTTTTTAAATATTTCGACCGTTGTTTCATGCCCCCTGCTCTTGGCGAGTTTTGCCGCGTTCAGTCCGTTCGCGAGCGTTATGGATGCGTCTGCGCCTGATTTTAAAAGCAGTTCAACTATTTCGCAGTGCCCTCTGCCCGCGGCGATTATAAGAGCCGTCAATCCCTTTCCGCTTTTCGTATTTATATCCGGCTTTTTTTTCAGAAGAAGGCTTATGATCTCGATATTGCCCGTATTTGCCGCGACTATAATGGGTGAAAGCCCCGCCGTATCGGCAAAATTAACATTCGCGCCTTTTTCGAGAAGCGTTCGCACTTCATCCGTTTTTCCGTCCGAAACGGCCTTGAGAAGGATCAGGCCCGTTTCACAGCCGTCCTCAACCGGCGTAACTTTATCAGCGACTGTTTCGAGCGGTTCTTTTGATTGTTCTTTTGGTTCGGAAGCAATCGCTCCGCCTTCGCCTTCACCGACTAATTCAATAACTTCGAATACTTCCTGCGGTTTGCTCTTACCTTTCAACATGATAGGCTCGAGAACATTGTATTTAACATATTTTCTTACGGCGCGCAGAGTGTTTTCAGATATGAATATCTGTCCCTTTCCGGCCCTGCTTTCGAAGCGCGCGGCCGTGTTGACCGTGTCGCCGAGGGCGGTATATTCCTTATAATTATCAGAACCGATATTGCCGACGAACGCTTCGCCCGTATTAATGCCGATCCCTACATTTATATCTTCTTTGCCTTCGGTTTTCCATTTTTCCCTTAATTTTTGCAACTCCGCTCTCATTTCGACGGCGGTCTTTACCGCGCGCAGGGGCGCGTCGTCCTGTTCGATAGGGGCGCCGAAAATAACCATTATCGCGTCGCCGATGAATTTATCTATGGTGCCTTTATTTCTGAAAATAACCTCGGTCATCTTATTGAAGTATTGATTTAAGAGCGCGCTTATTTCTTCCGGGTCCATTTTTTCCGACAGCGGAGTGAATCCGCGAATGTCTGAAAACATAACGGTTATTATCTTTTTGCTGCCCTGGCTCGATCGCTCGTATTCCTCTTTCGTTATCATTTTAGCGATCTCGGGAGAAACGTATTTTTTCAATATATTCGACACCCTGATATTTTCGCCGCGCGCCCGGTAGTAATTTCTGAACGTCATGGCGAAATATGTGATTACAAAGCATGATAGAAAAGTGAAGGAATTGAAAAGAAGCCCCTTTGAAAACAGAATAAATCCGGCGAAAAGAGACATTAAAGCGCCGGTAATAAATATGGCCGCGCCGACCAGCGGTCCTGTTGACGCGAATGCAATGCCGCATAACGAATTTATTATTATAAGCGCCGGCAGTTCCGCGACCGTTGGAACGTTACCGATGCTCTTCACGTCGATTATGCTCTGAATGATGTTGGCCAGAATTACTACGCCGTATTCCTGACGCTTTCTTTTGAAAATATCGAACGAGAGCGTTGGAATATCCTGGATATCCCTGTGGCGCGGGGATATCGAACCTATAAGCACAATTTTATTTCTGACGAGTTTTTCGAATATCTCGGCCTGCACGCCCGTTGCCGAAATTACATCGTCGAGCGTAAGGACGTGAAATCCGTCTATATTTCCCGAGTAGCTTATGTATGAATAACCTGAAGAAAGCGGCAGTGACATTTTAATATTCTTATTTTCCCTGTCGAACATGTTGACGCGGTCGAATGTGTTGCTTATTTCAACGCTGTAAGCGCTTTCGGCCAGGGCCAGCGGCAACGAGTAAACTATTTTATTTTCGATGCGTTCGAAAGGCCTGAACCTTCTTCGAATCAGGTCGTCGTCCTCGAATATTCCTCGAAATACGTTGACATACCCCCACGAGGCGTTTTTCAGGCCGCTTTGTTCATAAGGGGTTATATAATTTTCACTGCTGTGATCGGGAGTGCGCTGGAAGTATGAACTTAAAATTATCCTCCCGCCGAAATTTTCGATGGCTTCGATAAAACTGTCATGTTGTTCGTTTCCGGTCTTTATATCGAATATTATATCGAAGGCGGCCGCCTTCGGGGCCCATTTTTTCAGCTTGTTCAATAATTCGGTGTATATTTCTCTTGGAATGATGCCCATGTTGGTTTTGTCATACTTTGAAAGCGAGGCGTCGTCTATCCCGATGATAACTACGCCTGAAGCCTTTTCTGACGACGAGCGGAGATTGGTGAGCGTGTCGTAGGAAAGGTTGATAAAATAATTATTCAGTGCCGAAAAGTGTATGACCAGGCCTATTATCGTGGAAATAAGCGCCGGGGAAACGAATTTTCTCATTGACTGTTTACCCGCTTTTATAACATATGTATTTTTTTACGATGAATTTTTTTCGCGTATTTTATTTCAAATTCATGAAAATTTGCGAGTCGCCGCCTTTAAAATAAAGAGATTTTTCTTCTTTTGAATAAATATCGTACGGCTTAACTTCAGGCTTTTGTGCCTTTTGTTTATTCCATTCAAGCTTTTCGCCGGCGGAAACGAAAGTGTCCTTGCCGTCTATATTAACCGCCACCTTGCCTTCGGCTAAACCTACGGTCAATTTATTTTCGTCGTTGACGACCTTACCCTGGGTCTGATGTATTGATATCACCGCGTCGTCGGCGGTTATCTGCAATGTCGCGTTACGCTGTTCCTTCGGCGGCACGAAAAAGGTCAAAAGGCCGCTTATCAAGTTAAACACAAAAGTTTTTCCGCTGTCCCTCGATGACTTTATCTGGCATTTACTGCTGCGCGTGCTTTTTTCCGTGCAATAGATCATGAAATCGTAATTTTCCTTTAAGTATTTTATCTGCGCGTAGGAATTTTTTTCTACTTCGACGATATCGTCGTTTTTTAACTTATTACCTTTGGCGCCCGCGGCGTTATTTACTTTTACGTCGCCCTTGCAGTCTATGATCTCGGCCACCGCCGCGTTTTTATCGCCGCCGCATCCGGAATTAATAAGCGCCGCCGTGCAGGATATGAT
>CAZJFS010000244.1:0-4708 GCA_964545075.1 uncultured bacterium | reverse complement strand
CTTTTTAACAATGCTCTCGATTTGATCGATTTTTAAACGCTGCATCAATACCACCCTCTTTACTATATTTTTGTCTCACAACTAAATTATAGCATCAGAAGTGTGTATTGGTGCGGCATATTATAAAATATTAATATATATTTTCAAACATCTGTCAAACGGTTTTATGCGCTTTTTGGGGTGCGAAACTTAAGCCTTTTATAAGAAAGCATTTCAGTTCGTCCGTTTTAAGTTCGCGGGTAGTATTGCCGACTCTTTTATAATAGCGACCTTCGAAAGATATTGGAACAGTAGATTTTTTCACTGAAACTTCAAGAACTGATTTGCCGTTTTTTTTAATAAGCTCAATTTCCGGATGAATGCCAAGTTTATCAACGATCCTGTTGGTAAGGGTTTCTATGTCCTTTGATGAATAATTTACGCCTTTAACGGTGCTGTCATCGCAAATGCCGATCACGACGGTTCCGCCGTCAGCGTTCGCAAAACCGGCAAGTGACTTGAAAACCGAATCGTTGAAAATTTCCTTATATTCGAGGTGTTTGGTTTCTGATATAGAGTGCTTATCCTTCATGATCGATCCTTTTGTAATGCCGAAAAAATCTTGATTTGATTGATTATATAAGATGAATCGCTGTTTGTCAATTTTTTTCATAAGCAATTTTATGTTTTTTTCAGCAATTCGTCAGTCACTGCCTGATCAATTGAACCGAGGCAAGTTATTTTCTAACGGCTTTTAAACATAGCATATATAACTTTTGCCTATCATTGGCAAACAAAACCGCTGCTAGAAAGAGCGCCGAGGTAAACAGATGAAACCCTAATTTTAATGGCGCCGGACCAAAGAAATAAAATAATTATGGCAAGTGAAAAATACTGAAAAAATGACGAATTCGTAACTTTACAATAGCCGTTTTATGTGTTAAAATCGATTTGATTTTCAGGCTTGAAGCTGAACCGGAGTTTGAAATAAAATTCGTTGCATACCGGAAATGCTCGGGTCTTTTGAGATCCGATTGCGAAAGAATAGAAAACGCCGTCAGATTAAGGCTTGAAGAGCGAATAAAAATTCAGAATATGAACGGGCAGAAACCTTCCGTTAAAATACCGATCAAAAAATTAAATGCGTCATCCGTGGCTTGCGCCGAGACCGCCGCCAAAGAATTCAGAAAAAAATTAGACCTTGGAAACGATCCGGTGGCCAGTATTACCGGGATGCTTGAAAATTATTGCATACATGTGATTGAGATCGACGCGAATGAAAAATTTGACGGCATATCGGCTTATGCGAGCGATAATAAAAATAATATAATAGCCGCCGTCGTAACAAGAAAAAACATCGCCGGCGAGAGACAACGCCTTAATTTAATACATGAGATCGGACACCTGGTTCTAAATCCCGGTCCCGGCGTAGGCGAAGAAAAAGCCGCATTCCGCTTCGCTTCCGCCTTTCTGGCTCACACGGATATGATCTATAAAGAAATTGGCAGCCATCGATCATTTATTACGGCTGAAGAACTTTTTATTTTAAAAAGAACCTTCGGAATGAGCATTCAGGCTATTTTATAAAGGCTGCGCGATCTTTTGGTGATCACTGATTTTCATTACAAACACTGGTGCATTAAAATAAACCAGCTCATCTGAACGCCGTGATTTTTTGAAGAAATCCCTGAAAGCTCGCCGCGAAATTCTTTCGAAACAAGCTGAGAAGATGGCCGCGCATTATGAAGAACATAATGACGATCTCGAAACGGGTGATATAATTGAATATAATTAATTATCAAATGTGAAAGCGTGTCTAGAAAATTCTTGCAGGTAAAGTTTATGAAGTGAGGCTGCGCATATATCGCGGTAAAATAACGCATATAAAGTAAAATGTTCAATTTTGTGAATATGGAGATGCGAGATGTCTGAAAAAACAGGTAGAAATGAAGCTTGTCCGTGCGGAAGCGGATTGAAATATAAAAAATGCTGCATAAACAAACCCGTGACGAGCGAAGTGGAAAAAGATGAAAGCTTCGAAACTGACAGATCCAATTTTCACGAAAAATATGAGATCATAAAAAGAAAAAATCCGGAAGAAATATTTGAACTGTTGAATGGATTAGGTTTTCCGATCGATAAAAAGAATTTTATGGCGGATGCGTCGCGATTTCATTAGTGTGTTGATATTTGCTTCGAGTGGCAGAAAAAATACCGGGAGGCGCAAAACGGGACCGAGGAAATTATTATCTGTGAGTCTGCGCAGGCGCTCTGGGAGATATTTATGCCCGAAAAACCACACAGGGAAATGATACTCGACGAAATAAACGCCGGATATTTCGAAAAAGAAAACGGCGATGGCGAGCGAGCCCTTGAAATATGGCTCTCGGCGTGGTCAAAAATATTGACCCTCTATTCCGCAGTCAGCCGCGCTTTTGAAAAAATAGAAGCTGGATTCTCCGAGTCTGATCTGAGTTTTAAGGAATGGCTTTTGGAAGTTCGTGAACTTTTCATTGAATTATCCGATAAGCCGGACAGCGATCATTATGAGCGGCTCGAAAAATTCATCGGCGAATCTCACAAATTTTTCCCTGAATCCAGGCCGTTTTTAATTATACCCAAAAGATAGCGATCGTCGAATTCTTTCAGGAACCGCTGTCGGAAAGAGTGCCTGGGAAAGCATATCAAACCTTAATTTTAATGGTGCCTGTCCAAAGAAATCAAATAATTATAGCAAGTGAAAAAAACACGAAAAATGCTGAATGCGCGACTTTACAATAGCCGTTTTATGTGTTAAAATCGATTTGATTTTTGGGCTTGAAGCCGATATTTTTAAAAAAGCTACGCAGTGCGCAGCCAATTAAGCTGTTGCGTGAAATGAGCTGTTGCGTCAATATCAGGGGAAAGCGGAATGAAAGCTCTGGAAGGTTCAAACTAAAGTGAGGTAAAAGATGGAATCCAACCGCATAGAATATAAATGCGAACTCACCGAAGCTCTGGAAAAAGAAGTTGTTGCGTTTTTGAATTATCGTGACGGCGGAATTATTTATATAGGCATCGATAATACAACTCATTTGCCAATTGGCGTCCCTGATTGCGACGAGGTTCAACTGAAAATAAAAGACCGGCTGAAAAACAATATTCTCCCATCCTGTCTTGGATTGTTCGACGTTATTCACGAAAAACGGCAGGGGAAAGATGTTATTAAAATAACCCTCGCCAGCGGCACCGAAAAACCTTATTATCTCAAAAAGATGGGCATGTCGGAAAAGGGCTGTTTTATCCGTGTCGGCAGCGCGTCGGAGCCAATGTCTTCGCGAATGATCGAAGAACTCTTCGCCCGCCGTACGCGCAATTCAATCGGTAAAATGCGCTCACACCGGCAGGATCTCACCTTCGAACAATTGAAGATCTATTATAACGAAGCTGGTTTTGATATCGGCGAAAAGTTTGCGGCTAATCTGGAATTACTGACCGAAGACGGCGCTTATAATTATGCGGCATACCTTCTGGCCGATAAAAACGGCAATTCGGTGCAAGTGGCGAAATATGCCGGCATAGATCGCGTCGATCTGGTTGAAAGCAATGAATACGGTTATTGCTGCCTTATAAAAACATGCAAACAGGTGCTCGACAAACTTGAACTGGAAAACAGGACAGCGACGAAGATCACCTCTAAAGAGCGCATGAATAAAAGGCTGTGGAACCCTGTTGCTCTGCGCGAGGCCGTTATCAACGCGATCATTCATAACGATTATACCAACGAGGCCGTGCCTAAATTTGAAATTTTTGACGACAGGATCGAAATCACTTCAGCCGGTTCCATTCCGCCAGGCGTATGGCAGGATGAGTTTTTTCAAGGATACTCTATCCCCAGAAATAAGATATTGATGCGCATATTCAAGGACCTTGATATGGTTGAATACCTTGGTTCCGGTATGCCGCGTATCTTGAAAGCCTATCCCCGCGACTCATATACTTTTACCGCTAACTTTATCCGGACGGCATTCCCAGCTTCCGGCAAAATGCTCGAGTCAGCGAGTGGCGGAGTAAATGGCGGAGTAAATGGCGGAGTAAATGGCGGAGTAAATGGCGGAGTAAACGAAAAAGAAGCGGCATTGATCCTGGCTGTTGGCGATCTGAAAACCGCCAGAATAAAAGCGCTGTCAGAAAAAACCGGCATGCCCGTTAGAACGGTCGAGCGCCTGGTATCTTCTCTCAAAAACCGAGGTCTCTTAACCTTTTTGGGAGCTCCAAAAACCGGCGGATATACATTGACGAATGACGGCTTGAAAATATTGAAGGATTTGATCGGGCAGGGTTGAACAGCTATAAATTGAGCGTTAAAGAGACAACGATCAAACGAAAAAATGAAGCGCATGTTAAATAGCGGATATTGTGCTTGGAAGTACGGAGGAATAAAGTTACATGATAAGCGTTACAAACACGCCTAATTACGCTGGAGTTACGATACACGGCGATATGAATGATTTCCAGAAGTTATACGACGCGCTGTCCGAATTAGTCGGAGAAGAAGGCGAATACAAAGGATTTGAAAATCCGAGAATACGCGTGTTGGCGATCTGTTACGACCTGCGCCACGCGATAATGGGCGATCGGGAATTCGAACTCGTCGATAACGGCATGGAAGAATTTAATTTGAGACGCGCCGGCTTCATCGCGATGGATAAGCAAACGCGGCTTAAAAATATTCCGCTCATGGCTAAAC
>CAZJFS010000243.1:0-4715 GCA_964545075.1 uncultured bacterium | reverse complement strand
ACGAACATATAAACGAAGCTGTCGTGGAACAGCACTACGTGTTTGCCTTCGCCGTTCATGCCGGGAGCCGCGAGCTGAATGTTTACAACCGGCGAATCGAATTGCTTGTATACTTTTCCGTTAGCTTCTATTTCGCTCACTGGAAGTTTTTCAAGCATGCCGGGGAATGCTTTGGCTATGTTTCTAAACATGCTGGCTCGCTGGCCGAACGGATGCTTTATCATTTTGTTAAGAGTTTCAAAGCACTTGTTGAAATCGCCTTTTATTTGTTCATGAACTTCAACTATCTTTTCTGATTTCAGATCGAGGTTCATTACGCTCACTATTAAAACGACATCTTTTAATGGACGGCCGTTAAAGTTACGGATGGTTTCAAGCACCAT
Organism: uncultured bacterium; assembly: GCA_964545075.1. GTDB lineage: Bacteria > Muiribacteriota > UBA9980 > UBA9980 > UBA9980 > DAOPXV01. Next base: position 4,332 of record CAZJFS010000243.1, on the reverse strand, counting down.
TTTATCGGCCTTCGGCTCGACTATTACGCCTACTTTACCCATTTCTTCTATGTGTTTCGAAGGCGGGCATATAACCGGGGTTACGCCCGACGATTCGCATACATCTGTAAGGTTTTTAAGCGCGGTTCTATTTATTAGAACATAATACAATTTTGCGGTTTTATCGAATTCTTCGGCCGAAGTGGCGCACGGTTCGAAATTAACCTGCGGTGTTGCCACGCTGGCGGCAACTTTGTTCTGGTTGTTAGTATCGGGAACCGATACGCTATCCGCCGCGTCTTCTATTTGATTGCCAAAAAGCATAGCTGAACGCTGGTTACCTGAAAAAGAACCGTTTTCAATGCCAAAATTCTGCGCGACCTGAGTATTGAAAGAAGAAATATTCATCGCAATTTCTTTGTTTTCAACCGAATTATTAACCGAATCCATTTTTATATTTTTAGTTGCTTGCTGTTCATTATTTTGAATATCTTTATTTTTTTCCAAAGTATTTTTTAATTGATCTTTTGATTGCAAAACTATAGCATGTTGATCTAAACATCCAAGGCGTGGAATAAATGGTTTATACTGAAAAGTATATACCAATCTTTTCGCTATCGTTCCCATTATTTTTGGGAAAGGTCCGATTTTACACCTGAAAATAGTAGGATCCGATTTATCTTGCTCAAGTTCAGTTCTAAGACAAATATCATAAAGATTATTTACATTTGTAATCATTAAATCGGTTATTTTCTTAGTTCTTCCGGGCCAATATTTTTCAGAAGGCACGTCTGCTTTTATATGACCAAATTTGGTATATGCAACGTATTCTTCTGCGCTCGGAGCGGTAAGCATATTTATTATGTTGCTAACGGCGTTGTGCGTTATTTGAATTACGCCTAAATTCCAATAAATGCGGGGAACTACTTCTTCTGAAGGATAGTATTTTCTCAACTCGGCAATAACTTCCCGCGGTATTTTTATAGTCACTATTATCGATTCGTTTTCTGAAACCGGCGTTATAACATCGTTGTTATTAATTATTTCTGATTTAAGCTGTGGAGTAATATCGTTAACTTTATTGAGCAATTCTGCGGCTTTTTTATGACCTGAAACATCATCATATAATATATCCTTGTATGTTACACCCTCGCTTTCCGGTATTACTATCGTAAAAGCCGCATATGAACTTAACGGCCAAAGCAATAATAAAGAACAAATCATACCTGATAACAGTTTTTTCATACTCATTCCTCCTATTATAATTGAATGCCACCTTTTAGTTTATAGATACGGCACTTTAACAAATTACTCAAGGCTTTCCAATATTTCTGCCGCCACATGATCCTTTAGCGATGCCGTTTTAAGCCGTTCGGTCAACTTTTCGACCGTAAAGGTTAAAAAGTCTGATTTTTTATAAACACCAGTTTTATATTTTTGCCATATCAAATTAAAATATCTTTTAAAAATCATTTTTGTTTGTTTTTTTTTAATTTTTATAAGAATATTTAAGTTTCGCATCTTAAAATGCGCGTAAAACAATCGAAGCGTAGCGAGCGGCCAGTGTCGCCTCTTATTTTCAATACCCTTGGCGTATCATACTCATCTCAGAAGACCCTATACTTGAATTTTTTGTAAAAATGTGAAATCATGAAATTTACGAAGGTGAAGCCAAACGAGCCCTTAAGAAGATATATTTCTTTGGATAAAATATTTAAAAACTGTTAAGGTCTTGAAAATTTTAAATTCAATACAGCAGGCTGTTTTAAGGAATAATTCTTTCAACAAGCAATAATTACAGGCGATTTAAAACTCTTGATTTATCATTAAATTTATTGTAAGATTAAGTTTATACAATTTATAATAAATGTTGGAGTGTATTCAAATAATATGAAAATAAATTTGGACATAATTAAACGTGTGATTATACGATTGAGGAATTGCGATAATAATTGTGAAAATCGGTGGAATAAGGAGTATATATGGAAAATATAAATGACTTAATGAATGAGTTTAAAATTGAACTTAGCAAACGTAAAATACAGAAAGCATATCGATATATTTTCGATATATTTACGGATTTAGGAAATGCATTAAAAAACAGTGAAAAAATAATTAGTATCAATTCGCTTTATCATGGGTATCTTGATATGACTTATCTTCCAGTTATAACTAAAAAATTAAAAGAGAATGGACTGAAAATCGCAATTGTTTTCAATTATGTTCCATTTCAATTTGAAATATGGCTTTGTGCAATAAATCGCAAGACCAGGAAAGAAATATTAGAGATAATAACTAACAGTAAATGGAATAAATATAAAACAGTTGAAAATGAAGGAAATAATGATGCGATCATAGAGCTTAAAATACAAGGAATGAATGAGTTTGACAATAAAACTAAAATTGTATCATTAATTTCAAAAGAAACGGTTATGTTTATTAACGAAATCGAAAAGTTTATTCAAAATTAAGAAGAAATACGGCGACATCCAGTAAAATGCGAAATCAATATTTAAATTAAACGATGGTCATAAGAAGGAGAAGAAGGCATGAATATAAAAAAATGGCGAATTTTAGCCTTTATCATGACATTAGCCTTAGCGCGCTTTAACGCCGGCTCAGCCTGCGCAAGCGGAGAATCGGTTGGAAATTTCGTTAGTTGCCTTAAGGAAAAAGCCGTCGATCCGGTGGAATATTTCGTGAATCTTTTCGATAGTCATAAGATCGTCGTTTTTACCGAAGCGAACCATTATGAAATGACCCAATATGAGTTTCTGGCTAAAGTCGTCAACCACCCGAAATTCACTGAAAAAGTCAGGGCGGTTTTTACGGAGGTGGGCTCCAGATCGCAGCAATCAAAGATGGACGAATTTTTGAATTCGAATGTCATGCAGGATAAATATCTAATTGAAATTAACCAGGCAAATGTCGTTCACCCATGCGGCTGGCCCAATCCGAACTGTTTCGGGCTATGGAAGGAAATCTGGAATGCCAATCATAATGCCCCGGCCGAAAAGAAAGTGCATGCTTATTTAAGCGACATCGAATGGGACTGGAAAAAAATGCAAACGCGTCTTGATTATAAAAACGCGATAATAAAAATGGCCAAGGCCGACAGAGACCGGCAGATGGCGAAACTGATAACCGATAAAATAAATTCGATAGATGCCGGCATTTCAAACGATAAAAATAAAAAAGCCGGATATCTTGTGATAATGAATACAAGGCACGGAATCGGAAGAGCCGTGAGCGCGAAAAAAGGCGGCAAGCCCGCAAGCACGGTGGCGTATTGGCTGAAGGACTCTTTCGGCGACGCAAAGGTCTTTAACGTTCTTTATCATCAGCGCGTCGCCTATGCCGGCGGCACCGATGAAAACGCCTTCGCGCTTATCGATAGCGGAAAATGGGACGCCGCTTTTCATATCAACGAAAACAAGCCTGCCGGTTTCGACTTGAAAGGAACGCCGTTTGGGGCAAGCCCGTTCGACTTCATGTCCGGCATCGATGCGCCGGATTATTCGCACGCTTTCGACGGTCTCGTATTCTGGAAACCTTTAAAAGACTATTACAGGATGAACTGGTATCCGGGTTTTTACAACGAGCCGGCATGGCGCAAGGAAGTCGATCGCAGATGTAAAATAACCGGCGTACAACCGAATCCTATCCAAAAAATAATCGATAAATTTAGCCTTATAGGCGCGGCGATATTGCTTTCGACAGCCAAAGACGGAATGGGGTACAGCGAAGACGATATTATGGCGATCATAAAAAAATGGCTCTGAAAAATTTAATAGGACGACATGGAGTCCGGTTGAGGCCATAAACCCTGTGGAAAATCCAGCGCGTAGAACGTCAGCGGGCCGGCGACCCCCTTGCCGACCTTAGGAATACAAAGTTCCCTTCCCGGACGAGCAGTTTGACCCGACAGCAAAGCGCCTTCATAAACGTCCATGTCGTGATATGACCAGCCAGTGCCGCTGTCGCTGAAGAGTTTCCTGGAGCCTATTCCCACTACATATTCCTCTTTCACGCACCAGTAATCTTCCTTCTTCGGTTGATTTGGGGTTGATGTGTAACAATAGCCGAGCGCCACGTAACCGGGCGGCGGGATCATTCGAAAATAATGAAGGTTCGGGTCTCTGCCATGATCGTTCCCCACGAAATTACTTGCATGGGCGTTGTCGCCCTGCCATTCGAAACCAACGGGATTCGCTAAAGCGTCCGGCGCCTCCGGCGTCTTTGCGAAACGATATAATATCTCAGTTACATCACCGGACTTGCTGACAAACAAAGCGTCACCCAGAGGCTTGAATTCGCCGTTATCGCCGCCCGGAACTATATGATAAAAATAAT
>CAZJFS010000242.1:0-4718 GCA_964545075.1 uncultured bacterium | reverse complement strand
TGCAAATTCTATCACACAAAACCGTAAAAATCAATTTATTTTTGGGATATCTCGCAAACTGCCAGGCCGGGCTTGAGTGCAAAACCAAAAAAGGAAAATTTATTAATAAAAAGCGGTCATTTAGATTTTATACCATATTTTGAGGCAACTTGCGGGTCTTCTGATGCCACGTTGGGCCAGAAATATAAAAGCAGTTTCTTATAAGAAGACGCCTGTTTGAGTCCTCCGAGTTTTCCGCTGTGCGACCCGCCGCCGATAACCGCATGAAACGCATCGATTCCGCTATAACCCATTCTTTCGACAAGATATTTTGCGATAACCGTTCCCGTCCTGTCGCAACCCCAATTACAATGCACATAAGCGCCGCCGTCGATAAGCCGCATAAGTTTCTCGGTCTGCGCGGCGTCAGGAACCGTTTCAGCATTCATTCTGCAGGGATAGAATTCAAGTCCGAGCTCGCCGCAATATTTTTCAATGGTCCGGCTTTCCGCGTTATAGCCGGCGGGAACATTGAGTAATATAACGGCGTTTACGCCAAATGATTTCAAAAGCTTGAGATATTGTAAAACCTTCGCCGGGTTGTTCTTGGAAACGGCCGGCCCGAAAAGATTTCCGCCAGCAAAAAGTTTATTATCGATAGATCTGAAATTATATGGATATTTCCCGGAACCTTTACAATCACTATACTTTTCGCATACACTGACGGTCTTAGCCTTGTCGCCTGTAGCGAAAGCCGGAATGTGCGATTGTGATATCAGGGAAAATAAAATGGCGAACATTACAAATGACTTTAAAATAAATGGCGTTTCACGAAAAGTTCTCATCTTCTACCTCTGAAATCAATGAATTTACAAAAGAAAATACTGGCTTGTATCCGCTGCAGGCTAAAAAAGCGAGAGCGGCTTCACAAAACCGTCAAGCATAGATTTTATGCCTGAGATATTTATAATGTTATCTTCCTCGGAATCGTTAATTATTTTCTGGCATGTATCGGATATTCTGATGAACGCTTCAACCACTTCCGGGTCGAATTGAGTTCCGCTGCAGCGTTTCACTTCTTCAAGCGCCACTTCATGCGGAAGACCCTTTCGATAGGGCCGGGTAGACGTTATGGCGTCGTATGTATCGGCGAGAGCGATGATGCGGGAGCCTAATGGAATATCCAAGCCCTTCACTCCGTCCGGATAACCCTTGCCGTCAAAACGCTCGTGATGATATTTTATCTGAAGGCATACGTTCTTTAAGAACTCAACCGATTCAAGTATTTTAGCGCCAGTAGCCGGATGATTCCTTATGCAGCTGAATTCGTCATCCGTCAAGCGCGACGGTTTCTGGAGTATCGATTCGGAGATGCCGATCTTTCCGATATCATGTAAAAGCGCGGCGTGTTTTAGAACATAAAGCTCGCTTTCGGTTATTCCAAGCTCGCGCCCGATAGCCAGCGCCAGCGAAGTAACCCGCCTTGAATGCCCGTGAGTATATGAGTCTTTAGCGTCTAACGCTGCGGCGAGACTCTGTACGGTTTCAAGATAAACCCTTAACAGATCGTTATAAAGATTGGCGTTTTCTATGGCGATTGCGGCATGAAAAGCCACGGTGGCCAGAAGATTAAGATTTTCCTCGTTGAAGGGCCCGGTCCTTGTAAGCCATCTTTCGCAGCATATTACGCCCTCGACGACCTTTTTGACGATTATCGGAACGCATATGAGGGTTTTGGGCACTTCATCGTGAAGAACGTCATATTTTTTATAGCTGGCCTCGGACTTCGTGTTTAAAACTATCATGGGCTTGCCGCTGGCCGCGACCGTACCTGCTACGCCTTCGCCCGAAACGAATTTAAGATCGTTGACGTATTGCTCATCGAGGCCGGTATGAGAGATTATTCTGAGATATTCGCGCTTGTCGTCCCATAGCATAAGCGAAGCCATGTCGGCGTCAAATATGGTCTGCATGCTTACTATTATGTGAGAAATGATATTTTTAAGATCCAGCGATGAGTTTATCGTCGTGCCTAGATTATGCAACATCGTAAGTTCCACGACCTTCTGATGCATCTGGTTGTATAATTTCGCGTTTTCTATAGCGGAACCGATCTGCGTGGCGAGCGTCTCAAGAAGTTGAAGGTCGTCCGGAGTAAAAATATCCATGGACACTTTATTGTTAACGTTAATTACGCCGGCCAGTTTCTCCTTGATTATCAGAGGCACGGAAAGAACAGACTTCGTCCTGTAATCGACGTTGCTTTTGGAACGTTTACAGAAGCGTTTGTCTTTGGAAATATCCGCTATAAGCAGCGGTTTCCCGCTTCTGGCTACATAGCCCGAGATCCCTTCGCCAACCTTAATTTCGGTATTATTGATGATTTCCTCATCCAGCCCGTGAGCGACGACGATACGCAGAGTATTACTTTGAGGGCTTAAAAGCATGAGCGAACATACCTCTACGTTCATAACTTCCGAAATAAGCTCGATGGTCATCAAAAGAAGCTTGTCAAGCTCAAGAGTCGAGTTTAAAATATTGGAAACCCTGTTTAAAACCGTAAGCCGCTCGAATTTTTGAGTGACCTCGGCGTGGAAGTTGGAATTGGTAATAGCTATAGCGGTCTGTTCGGCTATCGAATCAAGAAGGACCATGTCCTCCTTTGCAAAAATAGAAGGCGCGCTTTTCATGCTTACGGTTATAATACCGATAACGGCCTGTTTATAGCAAAGCGGAACTGTTATCAAAGCCGCGGTATTCGAATAAAACGATTTACATTTTTTAGAGATTCGGGCATCGGAATGGATATCCTTTACCACCAATGATTTCCCGGTTTTAACAACCTGTTCGAATATGGTTTCGGAAGATGCGTCAAAAGACGGTTCTTCATGGCTGGCAGCCGCCATGGCCAGCTTTCCCGAATATTTGTTGACGAGCATTATCGAGCAAGACTCGGCGCCGAGGAGCTTGGATATAGAACTCACGATACTTGCAAGAAGCGTTTTCAGATCGGATATTGTATTTATATTCTTCGACACCTCGAACAGCGTAAGAAGCGAGTTTACGCCTTCCTCGCCTTTCTGCCGGAGAATATGGTTTTCAGCAAGAAGCATCGATATCTGTTCAATCTCATCTTTCTGCATCGCGCTTTTTATAAGTATGTTTATGGAATTGAGAAGAAAATTTGCCTTCGCCCTGTATTGTTCCGGCGATATAACCTCCACGTCGCGGAGATATTCGCGGATCCTGTCTACGGAACATTCTTTTTTTGAAAAATTGATATCCTTTACTTTATCGAGAAAATCATGTTTAGCGCCCTTTGAAAGAAAAACCGGCTCGCCCATGACGTAACCTATTGGCTCGGCCCGCGAAGACGTTATTGGAATAATGAAACTCGAAAGTCCCATTCCGCATTCGACGATCGAACATTCGGAATTTTTTATATTATCTGAAACCTTAAGAAAACCGAAACAATCAAGGTTATGAGCATGATTTTCAACAAGGTAAGAGCAAAGCTTCAGAGAAGGACGTTTCCCGTAAATAACGTCCAGAGTATCATCATAAAGCGAAACGCTTATATTGGTGGCCATCTGAAAATCAAGCATCAATATCTTCAGGTCGGAAAACTTTATAAATTCTTCAAATTTCCACTTTTTTTCAGCCATTTTCCTATCGCAAAACCTTTCTTAATATAAAAATTCATAGAGAAAACCAGTACAAGGTTCCCCCTATGTCAATAAGCATTGACTTTATTAAGCAACGTAATCTTACCACAAAAAATAAAATAATGCAAGATGGCGTAAAGTCGGATGTCATCCGGTCCTAAGAAGCGCTTCCGGACGCGACGCACTTAGAGCATATCCCCTCTTCGCCCGCAATATATACATTATCACATTTAGAGCATTTATGAAAATTATTTTCAAGGCACTGTATGCATACCATTTCGGGCCTGTCGTAATGATTTTTCGAATATTCCGCCTCGTACCCTTCAAGGCGCTTCGAACAGACGCTGCACCGCTCATCGGTAATATCGTAATCGTTATAAATGGCGGTCGTGACCTTTTTGGCGTTAACGCCTTCGCCCTTCAAAACGTCGAAAAGAACAATGCTTCCGTATTTGATATATTCGACCGCATTTGCCTTCCTTTTCATGGAACCCAGAAAAATGCGATCAATCGAATTCATTATAGCTTCATTTTTCAAAAGTTTTCTTATAAGATCTATCGTACGGACCTTGTTGGCGCCAAGACTCGTTATGATCTCCAGGAATTCCTCATCATTTATCTCGTAGTTCATTTCATTCCTTACAAGTCGCGCTATCATTTCCCGGTCGATGTTGTCGTTCGGATTCATCGACAGTTCCTTCGATATGGTTATCTTCTGTTCCATAAAGGAACGGATCTCCAGCGCCTGCTCATCCACGACGGAAAGAAGCGTTCCGAGCGTCCTGGTAAAACTTCTTATTATAGCCGGAATTTCGTGCTTCTGTTTATATATGTCGGAATGCGTAAGGATCGACCATAATTCCTGGGAAAGCGTTTTTATCTGTATCTCCACCGGGACCATGAACCCGGCGCCATCGACGGAAAGGCTGTACGCGAGATTGATATGTACCGCCCTGTATCCGTTAGTTCTTGGTTTTTCTATCATATCATCGATCTCATGCTCATATTTTTCAAGCATGTTTTCCGAAAGAACTTTAATAATGCTATAAACGTCGCAGGAATTGTTGACGACGA
>CAZJFS010000241.1:0-4824 GCA_964545075.1 uncultured bacterium | reverse complement strand
CCGGCTTTTCAACTACGGTCTTATCAAGTAACGATCCGGCTGAAACATTCTCGATGCCGTGAATTTTTCCGGAATACAAATAAAAAAGAAAATCTGAAACTTTTATTCGCGGGATATAGTATAATGATAATAAGCATAATTAAATATCGCAATTTATTTTTTAATAAACGGAGGCATCTATGAATAAGGACTTTTTTAAAAATCAGCTATTCACCTGTTTTGCAATAGCTTTTCTTATTTTTAATACGCCCCGCGCGTTCGCTTCGGTCAACGACGTTCTTCAAACGATTTCTTCCGATTCGGTAACTAACGCGACTACAACCGCTGCCAGCGGCACGGCCGTCCAAACAAGTTCAATAGTCCGCGCCATATTAATGCCCGGACTGGCCGGCGCCAACGTGCGTTCTTCGTCATGGGGCGATATCATCGGCAACATACCTCCTGGAAAGCTCATTGAAATTAAAGGCGAAGAGGGCGACTGGTATATAGTTGAAATCGACGGCAAGAAAGGATATGTTTTAAAACAGGCGCTTATCACCAGCACGAATTTTAAACTCAGTTCAAATACCCCGGCAAGGACGGGCACGGTAAAAATCGATAAAAACTATATGCTCAAAGTCAGAGCCGGCGCATATGGCGATCAAATAGGGAACCTGAACGCCGACGATAAAGTGCAGATAACCGGTGAAGACGGCGACTGGTATAAAATAATTTTCAACGGAGAGACCGGATACGTCCATAAAAAATTCGTACAGTCTTCAAGCGCAACGCAAACGGCAAATGAAAACAATACGGCGACAAACGCCTCGGCGACAAGCACTGCCACGGCATCTGCAACCGCCGTTACAACGCAAACGGCAACCACCACTACGACTACTACGACAACTACTCCAGCTACCGCTTCCGTCGCTACCGCATCTTCCGGCAACCAACTTATAGATTGGCTTCAACAGGCGGGTTTCAAAGGAGATGGGCTCAGGGTTGCATGGTCGGTCGCGATGCGCGAATCCAATGGCATACCTAACATTGGAAAAGGCACAAAATATTTCAACGGATACGACTGGGGACTTTTTCAGTTAAATAAACCCACGTTCGGCAAGAAATCATGGTGGGACGATCAAAAGATACAGGACCCCATATATTGCGCGAAGGTTGTTTTCGATTTAACGAAGGGCGGAACCTACTGGATACCCTGGGGATTATCGGGCGACGGAAAATCCATGGACGCATCCTGTTATAAAATGTGGAGCGCCGAAAAGCAGAAAACGTGCATTTGGGAGCCTTATAAAAAATGGTACGACAAATATCCATTAAAATAAAATACTCTGAAATAAAAATTACATTTATATTATACGCATAAAATAAATAAATAAAGATCGGACTTGCTAAATTGCATGGCCGATCTTTATTTAGTACAATAACCAAAACCGGAAACCATTTTGCCGCATCATAAAATTTACATCGAAAGGAAAGCAATATGACAAATCAGGTATTCAAACTGTCGATTTTAGCCGCATTTTTAATCGGGGTATTTTTGTGTATTAAAATATATACTCCCGGTATTGAAGAACTACTTGATAAAGAAGATATCGATGCGATTGAAAAACAGATCAAGAACGGCGCTCCGGTTAACGTAAAAAATAAAATGGGAATCACGCCTTTGCATTTAGCCGCTTTAAATAACAGATATGAACTTGTAAAAAAACTCATAGATAAAAAGGCCGATGTTAATGCAAAAACCAGCAAGGACGCTTTTTTCTCGCTCTTCACTCCGCTTCATTTCGCTTCGCAAAAAGACGACAATATACCGACCGTAAAACTTTTAATTGAAAACGGCGCCGATCTGAACGCGCGGGGCGGCCTGGGCAGTACGCCGCTTCACTCCGCGATATACCATAAAGACGCCTCATTTTGTGAACCGCTTTTAAAATACGGGGCCGACCCGCTGATAAAAGACAAGCACGGCGCGACGCCTATAAGCGAACTTGAAACATTTAACAAACCCCGGATGCTGGAAATGCTCAAGAATAAAAGCATAAAAAAATAATACACTACGCGGATATGTTGACATTTGTTTATTTTTTTTATACAATTAATGCGTCAATATTTTTTAGCATATAACATTAACAATATACTTTATGAAAGAGGGTATGCGGCATGAAAAAAAGAGTGTTTCTGATCAGTTTGGTTTTCATGTGTTTAATAACGGCTATATCAGTATTTGCTCAAACCGCGGCTATTATTGACGACGATCCCGCATACGGCGAAAAAGTCAAATCACGTATCGTATCAGAAGTAATGACCACTCTCGACGAAACGCAAAATAGCGGCGGAGATATGGCTGAAATTCTTGCTTTAAAGAAAAAAGTGGCGGAACTCTCCGCGCTTACCACAAAAAACGACACTTCCCGCACCGCTCCAGGGCCTAATATATCAAAAATATCGGCAGTCTATAAAGACATATCCGGCGTGCTAGACGCAAAAGCCGGATCGGGATCAAGCGATAAATTAATTTCCATCCGCGCTAAGATAGACTCCGTCGCCGCCGGCGCCGGCGTTTTCGATTGCTGCAATTCCCTTACCAACGACGCTCTGAAACAAAAACTTCATGAATTAATTAAAGACCATAAACAACTCGGTTATGACGCAATGGCCAGAAAAGTAATGTTTGGCCAGTTGGACAACGTAAACGGCTCGGTTAGATGCGTTTATACCGGCCGTATGGTTGAATGCAGCGGCGTTCCAAGCGCGAACCCTCCGCAGGCGATGAATACCGAGCATACCTGGCCTAAATGCTTTGGCGCTAAAGAAGAACCGGCTAAAAGCGATCTCAACCACCTTTTCCCTACCGATACATTCGCCAACTCAACCCGCTCCGACTATCCCTTTGGTATCGTAAAAAGAGGAAGCGAGACATGGTCGCAGGGCGGATCGTCTTTTGACGGAGAAGTATTCATGCCTCGCGAAGATCAGCGCGGCCGCACCGCAAGAGCCATATTTTATTTTTCGATATGCTATCAGCTTCCTATATTCGGCGGCATGGAGCCAACTCTTCGCCAGTGGCACAAAGATTACCCGCCGAACGACGAGGACCGTTCCAGAAACGAACGCATATACGGTTTTCAGGGCAACAGAAATCCTTTCATAGACAGGCCGGATTTTGTAGATAAGATAGACAAGTTCTGATCATGCTTTCTTAAATCCGCAAAAATTAATCAATAAAATCCACTATATGCCAGCTGAAATTATTTATAGCATTGATTGTTTTTTCTAAAGCATGGAAAACATATCCTGAAATAAAGGAACTTGCATGAGCATTACTAAAACGAAAAAAACGGAAGAAATCCTGCAAAAAAACGAAAAAAATCAAAGTGAAATATCAAACGCTACAAACGAATACGAAAAAAAACGGCTGGATAACATCGAAAAACATCAGATACTGCTCGATGAATCTCCGGACCCTATATTTTCCTTCACTCCCGAGGGCCGCTATATATACGTAAACAGGGCCTTCGCCTCGGGCGTAGGAAAATCGGTCGAAGATATTATCGACAAATTCATATGGGACGTATTTTCAAAGGAAGAAGCCGAACACAGGTTCTCGGCGCTATCAAGCGTTTTTAAAACCGGAGAAGCCAAGGTCATCGAGGTCCGCGTGCCGCGCGACGATCGTGATTTATTTTATATCACGACGATAACGCCTATAAAAAATGACAACGGCGAAGTTATTATGTGCATTTGTTCATCGAAGAATATAACGGAACGCAAAGATGCGGAAGATCAGATCAAAACCCTCCTTCACGAAAAGGAAATTCTTTTAAAAGAGGTCCACCACCGCATCAAAAACAACATGAATACGATCTCCGGACTTCTATTTATACAATCGCGCATGCAAAAAAACCCTGAAGCGGCGCTGGCGTTGCAGAACGCCCAAAGCCGCGTAAACAGCATGGGGCTTTTATACGATAAGTTGTACCAATCTTCCGGCTATGATCGCATTCACGTCAAAGAATACCTTTCAACGCTGATCAATGAAATATGCAATATCTTTCCCAACGGGCAAACCATTAAAGTGGTTACGAACATAAACGATTTTATCCTTGACGTAAAAAAACTTTTCCCGCTGGGAATAATCGTTAACGAGATCATCACCAATGCCATGAAATACGCCTATAGCAATGTTACCGACGGCTTTATCGAAACGTCGCTTTCGCTCGAAGGCGATAACGCCGTTTTAACTATATCCGATAATGGCCCGGGGTTGCCGGAAAAGTCCGCCACTAATCATGCGACGGACAGTTTTGGCCTTCAGCTTGTCGATTCGCTGACGAATCAAATTGGTGGAAACTTCAGATTTGAAAAAGATAAAGGGACTAAATTCATCTTGACGTTTAAAATATAATTTTTGAAATATCTCTTTTTTATTTATAAATGCGCCATTAATACTTTTTAATATATTCAAATTTACTTATATTTTTTTACTGCGTAACGGGCGTAAGAGCGAGTCTTAATCCAACGAAATTATAGCTATAAGACGGATCGGCGCCGCCGCGGTCAGCCGACCGGCAACATCCCGCGCCGTTATAATATCCGCCCGTCTGGCGAACGGCGTTATATGTGTTCCATGCGCCGCCACGAAAGACTTTTGCAACTCCGGTATTCAAACCGACCGGATCGGTGGCCGCGTCCGGAAGATAAGAAGCGGTCCACCAATCGCCGCACCATTCCCACACGTTTCCGCCCATATCATAAAGACCCCAGGCATTTGGCGTTTTCTGCCCGACCGGATGCGTAGTTTTATTTGAGTTATCAAAGTACCAGCAA
>CAZJFS010000240.1:0-4825 GCA_964545075.1 uncultured bacterium | reverse complement strand
TCAAAATATTGATATGCTTCCATAACTGCCGCCAGAGGATAATCGCGATAGCGTAAAGTAAAAATAAGATGCGAACCGACCTGCAAATTACCCGCCAGGCGCCGGAATAGTTCCCGCGCCTTCGCGTCATCAAAATAAAAATCCATTCCACATAACAACACGTCAAATTTCGGATCGGATATATTATAATTCTTTTCAACAGCCTTGAAGATATTATCCTTGAAAATATCCAGGGTTAAAGACCTGAACCCGGAAAATACATTCCTGATCTTATAACGCAGGTCCGGAACCACATCACTTGCGATCATATTATAGCCTTTCTCGCTCAAAAATAATTCCTGCTCGCCCAGCCCTGACCCTATTCCTACGGCAAGAACATTTTTATTGACATATTTTTCATATATACAATGCAGTTCGTCTATCCATTTTGAGGAAAAAAAATTATAAAACTCAGCTGCTGTTTTAAAATCCACTTTATCGTAATCTTTAACGAATTCGCTTATGTTGGCTTCCAGCCCTTTCTCAATGACGCCGAAACCATCCATATCTTCCGCCACATAATACTTATAGCCTTTTCTCATTCAACCCACCTTATGTTTATTTAAATAAAGTAAACCCGACGAAGCCTTCAAAATCAAATTTTTCCCAGTAAAATCTTAAAAACGGAAGATATGCCGGGTATTGGAGATAGACCTTAAAGTTATCAACTTTCCAGCCAGCATAGCGAAATAATAATATCCAGTCTTCGGGGCAAAGCTCAAATATATGAACGTCTTCAATACCAAAATTCTCGGCATTGTTTCTTAACTGCTGTAATCCGACCTGACTGCGCCTTCTGTAAGGCACCGTTATAATGACTTTTTCAAATCCACCCTTTTTAAGGTTTCTTAAAAATTCAAGAGGATTTTCAAGATGCTCGAGCGTTTCGAATGAAAGCGCCGTATCGGCTTTAATTCCCGCTTCGTCGATCTTATGCGCATCGCAAAGAACCGCTTTACCGCCGTTTTTATTTATACGATCGACGGCACGCGGATCCAGGTTAACGCTTATCGCGTTAATATCCGGTAAAAAAAACTTTAAATATTTCAAATGGTTCCCGGAACTGTCCCCAATATCCAATACATTTTCTGGCTTTCCTATATTTTTGAGGACGTAACTGATTTGAAATGCATGTTGAGCACGAACTTTAAGCCGGAAATATTCGTCAAGCCTGCTTGAAGTGTATTGATCGCTGAGATCGGGGATGATCTTTTCGAGTTTTAAAAACAGTGAAGAAAGTTTTTGAGATTTAACGGCTAATTTTATAGATTGAGATTTTATAAACTTGACAATATATTTTAATAATTTATTCATTAACTTCTCCAGTCGTTTTTTAACGCTTTATTTACCATGATCAAATTCAAGGCCGGTCATCGTTTAGTCGCGATTATGATAACGGAATTGCTGATGTTGGTTGCATGATGTTGAACGATATAGCCCAAGGATCCAAACATAAAATAATAATCCTGCATACGATAATAATGATCGCCTAGTATATCATCCGGCTTAAACAATTCATAAAAATTAAAATTGAGTTTCCCAGTCGTCAAAAAACTTTTCAATACCCTTTTCCAATAAGCCGCCACGCCGACCTGGTGCTCGCCGATCAATACGATAAGCCCGCCCGGCTTCAAAACCCTGTCACATTCAAATAAAAGTTTGAGCGGAGCTTCGGCATGGTGGAAAGCCTGCGACATAAATATCAGGTCGTACGTTCCGGCGTCTTTTTTTATATCGTAAAAAGTCCCGAATATCCTGTTTGTTTTTTCGTCGCGCGCACCCAATACCTTAAAAACATTAGGCGCAATATCATTAAGCCGGTGATAAGAAAAATCAAGAGCGTCAATATTCGTGACAGATTCTTTCTTGCTCAGCATCGCACTCGTCCAGCAAACCCCTGCCGCCACGTCAAGAATATTTCCCTTCAGCGCTTTTTTTTCTTCAACTTTGCCGACGGCAATATTAAACTCCTCCAGCAAACCGCTTTTATAAAGGTAACCCGTTATCTTTTCTTTTTCGACATCGGTTACCCACCATTCTTTTTTTTTCTCGGCTTCGATATCATTCCAGTATTCAGATGTGTAAATAGAGTTTAAATCGTTGATATCGATCCATTTTATTATTTCTTTCATAATAACCCTTTTCGTATTTTAAAATCAGGCTTCAAATTATTTCCTTGATTTTTTTCCATATTCGAGCCGAATTTTTTCCATCGTTTATAACACTGTATTTTTGAATTATCTCTTTTTTTACGAACCAGTCGTTTTCATTGAAATCATTTAAGAATTTTTCGAGAAGCGACGTCAATTCTTCGTCTGTTTTAGCTTGAGGAAGGTCTTTATTGTCCGGATCGAACGGGCTGAGCCATTCACGGGAGCATTGATTGTAAAATATTGAAGGCACTCCTGCCGCTGATGATTCAAAGATCGCTGTCGATGGCATGGATATGAAAAGGTCCGTCTCACTTATCGCTTCTAAAAAGGAAGAGTGGCTTGAATAAGTTATGTTCAAGGCCCGGAAATCATTTTCGATGATATATTTCAAATGGTCTATGACTATACCCGGGTGCTGGCGTATAATTATATTAAATCTTTCCTTAAAATTGCTTAGTGCATTTAAAACCTCCGTTATAAATATTTCTTCTTCGGACAGGCTTCCATGCAAAATATAAGCCCCCGCATAATAAGGGTTTATAATAACGGTATATTTCGATTTTCCTTTTTTATGAACGTGTCCGACGACCGAATATGAATCATAAAGAGGGCTTGACATCATCACTTGAGCGCAAGAACCGGAAAAATCGAACTTGTTGTTTTGGGGTGAAACGGTAAATACAAAATCAGAAATATTATGACAGGTATCGGTAATGTAATTAGTAAAATAATATCCATGCTGTATCTTGACGGTTTTTATTCCTGATGCCCTGCAGATATAAGCCGCTATCCTTTCAACGACGCTCACGTCAAATGGCTCGATATAGATCAGGGGCTTGTTGGATGTTATCTGCGTTTTTAATTCGGAGATCAGATTTTTGAACTCCGGAATGGATTTTTTTAAAAATTTTTTTACATGAATTTCAAAATAACTCCAAAAATCAAACCCATTAATTTTGAAATTTTCCGAAATATTCGCGATTTTTTTCAGCGCTTCGAATTCTTCCGCGTCATTCATTTCAGCGCCGGATACTTTACATTTGAAATAAGTCTTATCGCCCGAAAGATTTTTAAATTTATTTCTCAGGTTCAACAAAAACATCTTAAATTCATCATTATGATCGATAAAAGAATCAGTGTTGTTGTATAGACTCAGCATTATGCTTTTTTTGGAAGAAAAAAAAGAGAGGGCTTTCTTCCAAAAATTGAATATGCTAAAAAAGTAATAATATTTAGCCGGTTTTATATATTCAAGTACACATCTTGAAAATTCAGCCGGAACACTTAACGGTGATATGTACTTTCCCGGCAGCAATTCTTTTTTATCGATAAATATGCCGGTCGTCTTTAAAATTTCCAGACAATTAAATATAATATCGCTTATCGGTGAATCATAGTAAATTTTTTCAGGCGAATATAACCTGACTATTTTTTCCAGGCAAAAAAACGTTCTGAAAAAATAAGCGAACTGTTTATCTATGAATTCATTTGCACAACATTCAGCCAGAGGAACTCCATCATATTCAAATATATCGTTTCCATTTTTATCCTTGAACCAGCAATACGATAATTTCAAAAACATGTCCGTAAGACCGGCAAGTTCTTTTTTATCCGGCACATTATCGAGTATGTGGCATTTGACGTTAAGTTCATTAAATTTCCGCATAATCGTATAGCTATATGTAAAAAACAAATCCTGCCTCAAATCGATCGATTTAAAAGCAAAATTTGCCGCTATCAAACGGTCCGCGAACTTAATATCATTTATTATTACAGCATTCATATTTTAAAGTTTCTTAGCGAGTATCCTCAGATCTCCCTCGCCGAATTTTTCAAGTGCGTAGGGATCATTTTTAAGGGTCGGACCGTCGAAATCGGTCGGAAAACCGCCGACGAGACGCTTGAAATCGCCGAATCCCATTCCAGCCATGCGACCGGTGATCTCGTTCCACGATGTGTGTCTGTATGTGGCTTTTAATCCATCCGTAATATGGGCGCGTTTTCCTGCGCGAACGTTTAGAAATGTCAGCACGTCGTAAATGACGTGATCGGGAATATTTCTAAGCGCTTTTACGGACGAATCCCATAAGTCATAGCTTATCCCGCCTTCGCCATCCGTATAATACCAGAAATAACCGCCTTTTTTTAATGTTCTTGCCGCTTCTGTTATAGCTTTATTTTCATCATCGAGATGGTGAAAAACGCCATTTTGAATAATAAAGTCGAATTCGCCGTCCTTGAACGGAAGGTCGTAGACCGACGCCACTTTGAATTTTGTGTTTTCACCATTTTTGACTAACTTTTTCACCTTATTGGCAAATTTTATGTTGTTTTCACCAAAATCTACGCCTACGGAAAGTTTTGCGCCGACGTCGGAGCATGCGAAACAAAACACACCGTTGCCGCAGCCAAGATCAAGGACTTTTTTGCCTTTTATCAGTTTTTCAAGTTTATTGACTTTGAGCCTGGTCCTGTATCGTTGAATGTATTCTTCAAAATCGGTTGCTTTATATTTATCCCAGATAATATTAAAAACGTCATGGTGCTTATCTTCCATTTTGATCTCTTTATAATTTATTTTGCTTTCTTTCTCTTCTTCTATGAATGAAATACTTTTAAGCGATTTGACGTTT
>CAZJFS010000239.1:0-4830 GCA_964545075.1 uncultured bacterium | reverse complement strand
AATTTCTCATATTCCGCTTCCGAATATAAGGCCGACCTCATTTTCACCGCGGATCTGATCTCAGCTAATTCTTTTTTAAAGCTCGCGCGCCTTTGACCCTCGACATGGTTTCTGAACGCGTCAGTAAGAAGCGCGGCGGTAAAAGCCACGCCGCCTCCGAGAGCGAGTATTGGAAGCACCGAGGCCGCGACCGCCGCCGCGGTTATGGACGCTGATGAGACCGAGGCCATGCCCGCGCATGAAACCGCAGGAGTTATCGAAGTAACGCTCGGAAATGTCGTTGCGGTTATCGCCGTTGCCTTCGCCATGGCGGCATATTTAACGCCGCTGCCCGCTATGAAATAAGGATTGGCTATCTGGACTGTGTTTACAGTGTTGACCACATTTACTGTATTTATAGTGTTGATAGTATTTACTGTATTTATCGTATTTACTATATCGATTGTTTTGACCGTATTTATGGTGGTGGCTTTTTCAACAATATTGATTACATTAACCGCTTTGAATTTACTGATTGTATCGAATGTGTTAGACGCCTTGAGTACTTCTGCTTTAAGCACTTTCATTGATAAACAAATGATCGTGTTACTAATTACTGTTCCGCCACATGACATTATAGAGCTCCCTTTTCATTTTAAATAATATATGTTGCCGCTTTCATAATTTATTTTCCTTCGTTAGAAGCCGGTGTTTCTTCTGCCGTGATCCCACCAAAAGTATTTATCGTTTCCGTGGTATTCACCGTGGTATTTTGGGTCGTGTTTTGGGTCGTATTTTCTTTGTGCTCGGTAGTATATTCCGTGGGGCCCTTGATATATTCCTTGCTTTCCGTTATTTTCGCAGGACCCGCCACCTTGCGTTCAGTATTTATACTCATAATTTTAGTGGTTTTATTCGTGGTACGCCGCTTTGATTCTGGAATAAGCTTATCGGAAACTGATTCATACACGCGTATCCAGCTCGGATAATATTCTTTAGTACGTATATTATAAGGGATAATTTTATCCGTTATCAATGTCGTTGTCCTTATATAATCTCCCGTTATCGTAGTACTTTCAACATTTTTTCCGGTTTTCACGATTTTCAAGGTTTCCGGCGTGCTTTCCGTTCTTGTCGTTGTGGTCGTTATCGGGGTCTTCGCCGTTGTAATTGAAGTATCGGCAGTCGTTACCGTTGTCGCGGTATTAGTAGTAGCGGTCGTCGCGCGTTTCACTTCTATCGTGCTGTTATACATTTCAAGCGCGGTATGGCCGGCATTGTTTTTCATCTTAGGGTTCGCGCCGGCGTCGATAAGTATCTTTAAAATTCGCTCATTCGTAGCGGACGCGGCCACCATTAAAGCCGTATTCTGGTCGGCATTTTGGTGATTGACGTCAGCGCCGTGGCGGATGAGTGTTGAAACCGCCCAGAGATCGCCTTTGGCCGCCGCTATCATAAGCAGGCTGTTGCCATGTTTATCCGTAGTATTCAAGTCTCTGGATTTATTAATAAGCATTTCGGCTATCTTTGAATTGCTATTTTGAATCGCCACGATAAGCGCCGTCACGTCTTCATCACCGCCCCTGGCGTTAATGTTACACTCCATACTTACAAGCATCTTCGCGATCTTGAAATTGTTTTTGGCCGCGGCAATTATCAAAGGCGTATGCCCTTTCAAATCAGCGGCGTTGATATCTGCCCCCTTCGAAAGAAGATAATCGAACATTTGAATGTCGTCCACAAACACCGACATCAGAAGAGGCGTAAATCCATATTCATCCTTTATTTCAAGGTTAGCGGATGATTCCACCAGAATTTTGGCTACATCGAAAAATTTACCCATGACCGCTATGATAAGAGGCGTCTGCCCATGAGAATTCCTGAAATTGACGTCGGCTTTCTTCGCGCAAAGCATTTTGACTATCTTTGAATTGCCGGTCGCGCAGGCCGCCGTAAGAGGCGTTTCCATCAACTTACCGGCCGAATTGACCTCGGCTTTATTATCGAGCAAAAGTTTCACAATTTCACCGTTCCCTTTTTGAGCGGCGAAAAACAAGGCTGAAAAACCGTTTCCGTCAGTAACATTAACATATTCGGGATGAGCGTATAATAAAAATTTAACGAGATCGAATTCTCCTCTATCCGCCGCGACGATGATCTCATATTTTCCCGCGTTATATTTAACGCCGTTTCCGGGGCCGGGATCTATGAAATAACGCCATGCATAACGTTCCAAGCTCATGCTCTTAATATCGAAATGAGGCGCCAGAAGATAGGCCCATATAAAAACCATTGCCGCGATAGAACCACCGGCGAAAATTATTGTCGAAAGCCATCTGGCGTTATATTTTCTTTCGACCACGTTGCAATTGCTTATCATTTCATAAGAAGGCGATTGTTTTCGTCGAGAGTTCATAAAAATATATTCAAATATCCCGCCGGCATAAAACGTCATAAAAAACAGAATGGATTTATAATTCAAATAAGACGCCGGAAAGTTCGCGTTTAATAATAATCTATAAGCGCTTAAAGTTAAGCCACCGTATAACGTCAACAACGCAAACCTTGAAAACGACCTGAAAAAAGAGCGAAACAATGACATCTTACGATTACCCGGCCCGGCCGCTGCAAGATTAAACATGAGCTTTCCGGGGGTAGCGGAATAAAAATATTCAAATATCGGAATATATAACAGGAAAAAAGCAAAAAAGTAACAATTATGGAAAGATTCGATGAACGCGAGCGGAATCGGCCCGGGAGAACCGGCTATAAAAACAGTCACTGAAAATAAAAAAGTGAGCAGGGCAAGCCCCATATCGCAAACCATACTATATAAGCGCAGCCGCGGTTTCGCCCTTTCCCGGCCGATAACTTCGCCACTGGCTTCATCCGGCTTATACTCAGAACTTTCATGCGCCGGTCGCTGTTGAAACATCTCATTTGGAAACTCTTTGACAACGACATAATTATCCTTATAACATATCTCATTAATTCCGGCCTCGGATACGGGCGCCTCGCCGTCGAGCAGTTTTTTAATTTCTAATATTTTTTCATAAAAAGATCTGCAATATTCGACCGAGCCATTTCGCATAACGGCCGTAATGATCTTCCAGTCGTCATCCGACAGCATTTCCTTGTAGCTTTTAGTCCTGTTTTCCTCGTCGAGCTCGATGAATTTATTTTTCAGCCCGGCGACCGCAGAATCAAAATCGGTCTTTCTTATATGATCGAGCCTGCCGATCTTCGATACCCGTATCAAATCCGCGACCGAATACTTCCCGCCATTACATATTTCGCCGGCCTTATCAAATAATTCTTTATATTGCCCGCCTTGAGGCCGGTTTAATATATAATCATTTTCGAATATATCTTCGATTTTTTCAATCGCCGACCGTCTGTATTCATCGTCGAAGTGAGCGAGGACGGCGGCCGCATAATCTTCGAGATCGTTAAAATAACCGCATGTTTCTATAACGCCGTTGAATAACTTATATATCGAATCGTCCTTATTAAGCTCGGAATATTTTTTTATTATATTCAGTTTGAAAATATCCCAAATGATTTTTTTCTCTTCCGGAGACGCCGAATTTTTAATTATTTTGGATGCCAGCTCGATCAGCGATTCCTTCGTAATAAGAGTTCCCTGAAAAATGAAAGGAAAGTCGCCGTCGACACTACAGAAAAATTCGAACAATTTCTCGTCGGAACAAGACTTCTTATCATTGGCAAGCTCTTCTATCACCGAAAGCGTTTCCCGGTCTCCAAGCTCCCGCGCGATCCAGTTTCTAATGGAGCCTGAGTCAAAATCCGTCATCGCCAAGCTCCATTTTTTCGCCATGGATATCGTCAGTTCGTGCAAAGTAAAATAATTATTTCCATCGAATCTGTATGGATGCAGCGATCTGGTTTGTATCACATCGTCCGGCGTTTCGCCGAAAAACACGGGAATGTTTTTCTCGCCGCTAAACCACGCAACAATCTCTTTGTGGCCCCAGCGTTTTTCAGGATTTCTTGTCAGAAGACCTTTGATTAAAATTGAAAATTCGCTTTTAATATCCATGACGCAAGGAATGGGTTTGGTAGCGATCGAGAACATTACCACTTTGTCGGCCATGCCCTTGAACGGATTTTTTCCGATAACCATTTCAAGAAGTATCATTCCAAGCGACCAGTAATCGGTGCCTTTCGAGATAACTCCGGACATGGACTCTGGCGACGAATATAATATAGTCCTGTTCATATTAGTCTGATGATGGGACGACTCTGATATCGATGAAATTCCGAAATCAATAAAGGCTATATCAAGCGGCTCGATCTTTCTGACAAGTATATTCGCGGGCTTGATATCTCTGTGAATAAGATTTTTTGAATGTATTTCAAAAAGGCACTCGTCGGCCTTTTTTAAAAATTCGGTCAGAAATTTTGGCGCTGGAATTTTATTGTTTTTTAAAAAATCGGAAATCGTTCCATGCTCCGCGTATTCCTGTATCTCATAAAACCGGCCTGAATCCATCCCGGTCTTAATTATCCTGACGGCGCCGCGGCCGGAAAAAGATTTTAAAAGCTCTACCACTTCGGGTTTCGGCTCTATCTTCGGGCGGTAATATTTAAGGACGCATCGGCTGCCTGACGCGTCTTTGATAAGATAAAGGTCCGCCTCGGAAGACGCGACATCGAGCCTTTGCACGACTTCATAAACCGAATCGCCGAGTTTTATGGTCTTGGCGCTGATACGGCCGGCCTGAGTTTCTTTCCGGCTGCCATCATCAGACGAGCCGTCATATTCGACTTTCGTAATATTGTCGTCTTTTTCAATTTTTGTTTTATTATCTTTTTTCACTGACATCTCCG
>CAZJFS010000238.1:0-4892 GCA_964545075.1 uncultured bacterium | reverse complement strand
GCTTTTTTCTCTTCCGCGACTTCGAAAACCATTCTCGCGAGAATTTTTTCACCGGCGGAAAGCTCTAAAACATATTTCCCGGCTTTTGCGATTGAAATCTGATTTGCAGGCCTTTTGAGTTCCTTTTCAACCGTTCTGAATTCCTCGATCTTCATCTTAACTCCGCCGTCAACGGAGATAGCGTTAACGGCGATCGTCATATCCGCTTCGAGTTTTTTATTTTTTTTTGAAAAAACGCTGTAAAAAATGGGCTCGCCGAGTTTGAATTTTTTCAATTCTTTTTTTACCTTCATATCGGCCGTGATCGCCGCGCCAATTTTAAAGTCTACGTCTTTAAATTTTATTTCCCGAATTTCGGCTCCGGTCGCGGCTTTTACTTCGGCCGGCCCGGCTTCTTCTTTTTTTATCCGCGCGGGCATCGTAGATACGGGAGCATTCGGAACATCGGGAGCTTTCACATCAAAAGCCGCTGGCGCTTTTACTTCATCGGGAACGCGGGGAGCTTCGGGAGCCTTTATTTCAGGTGCCTTCGGAGCTTCGGGAGGCTTCGCCTCAAAAGCCGCCGGCGCAACGGGAGCGGCGGGTGCGACGGGCGCTTCCACTTTCACTTCGAGCGGTCTCGGAACTTCAAGGGTTCCGGCCCAAGCCGCTACCGCCGCTCCAAAAACCGTGAGCGATGCGGCTATAACCGCCGCTAAAAGAGCTCTTTTCATTTTAAACTCCATCCGCGCTTCTTCCTTTAAAACTCAAAGCCGCCTTATTGAAGCGCAACCTCATGCCACGATCCGGCGGCCCCGGGAGCGACCGTGTTTTTATATCCGGCTTCTTTAAGCATAAGCCGCGCAACTGTAAAATAGCCGTCGAGATCTTCCGGCCGGTGAGCGTCGGAATTTAAAACCACCGGTATATTCATCGCCGCCATTTCGCGCAGTATCCACAAAGATGGATAAATAGGACATTTTGAATTTCTTATAGCGCCGCCCGTATTTACTTCGACGGCGGACCCGGCCGCCCGCGCCGCTTCCAAAGCGCCCAGCACCGCGGCCCGGTACCAGGGCTCGTCCTCCGAAAAACGCGCCGGCGCGGCGTTGTTTTTCATAATAACGTCGATATGGCCTATGATAGGCGGTTTCATCGAAAGCGCCATCTGCGAGATCAGCGCATAGTAGTATCTTACCGCCCGTTCGATCGAGCCTCCAAAACATTCGGATATCCCGGCGTCGAACTTTTCCCGGACGCAATCGGCCGTAAGCCGGCGGCCGTCGTGAAATATGGCGATAAAATGGACCGAACCGATATAATAATCGAGCCCGGCCGAAGATATCCACGAAGCGGAAGGAAAGCCTATATCCGGAATGTAATCGATTTCCAGGCCCGTTAAAATTTCAAGGCGCCCCCGAAATTCGGCGGCCAGCGAACGCGTCTCACGCAAATAACGGTCAAGATCTCCGGATTTCATCATCCAGTCCGTATCGAAAGGAACCGGAGCGTGGCTTGAAAAGCCAAGGCGCGCGAAACCCTTTTCAACCGCGGCGTTCGCGAACTCGCGCAGCTCTCCGCGGCCGTCGCAGTAATTTGAATGGGTATGAAAATTAGTTTTTATGAGACCGGTTTCATTTTTCATCGCGGCCCTTCCTGTATTTACTTTACGTTATAAATATTATATCACATATCGGGCAAAAATAAATACGTAATTATCACAAAAGCCGCCGACGTTTGATATAATTTGCGGAGTATGTTATAATGAAATTAGGTCTTTGATGGGGACGCGTGTACGCCCTCTTAAAATTTGCGGCAAATATGGGGTTTAACTTTATTTGATACTGCGCCCTTAGCGCCAGAGGGAGGTGCGGGTATGAAAAAGTTAAAAAACACGATTGAGTTCATACTCAATCTACTATGTTTAGCCATAATAACCATCTTTTTCCTGACTTTTTTTTATTCGGACTTCGTCCTCGCGGATAACAAAGCCCAAAATAAATCCCACGCCAACTTTCCGAACGACCGGATCGCCGAACGCGCCAGGCCGCGCGTCGCAAACCCCGCCCGGATCACCCGGCGGCAGGATAACAAAAAGCACCCGGGCTACAACAAAAAGCATCATAAAAACCAAAACCCTTTCGTGGCGATGAAGTGGTATGACCGTCCCGCGCCCGACGACGAGATAATAACGTTCACGTTTTACGACGCCCCCCCGAACGTTTCCAATGATGCGGCGGCCGCAAATTCTTCCGTAACCGAAGACCAGTACGGCGCCCGGCAATCTTCAAAGAATTTCCCGTTCCGCCCGAACGCCCCTGAGCCTCCCGTCCACCAGACGGCCGATTCGCTATACAGCGCAGGCTATACTTACTATAGCTCCGGCGACTACCAGAGCGCGGCGGACTATTTCACCGCAGTTACCGAAAACTATTCCGGCTCCGCCTATTATGAAGGCGCCATTTATTATCTGGCTAAAAGTTACGCCGGCATGAATAAATATCCCGAGGCCGAGGCCGCATTCGAACGGATGATAAGCGATCTCGCAACCTCTCCATCACGCCCGCTCTGGTTTTTCGATCTGGCCGACATTCATCAGCAACAAATGCACTTTGAGAAAGCCGCCGGCTGCTATGAAAATTTCGAACGCGAATACCCGGACCATACGCGCGCACCCGAGGCCATCTATTGCGCGGGACAGTCTTATGAAAAGGCTTTTGACAAAGCCGCCGCCGCCAATTCATACCGCTCGCTCATTTCAAAACACCCATATTCTCCCTTCTCCGAACTCGCCGCGAAACGGCTGGAAACTTTGAACTATTGACCGCGCCGACATTTTTTTTCGGGGTACGGAGTTCTATTATACGCCTTGCATGATCATGGACCGACACACGGCCCCATCCGCGTTTGGGCCTCTGACGCGCACGGCCTTCACTCCTCCGTTTTCATCGCCAAATATTGTTGACTCAAATTTACAAATATGTTATTATTCATTGAATTTCATCATATTTTAAATACGCAGGCAAAGCATATTGTGTTTTCATAATATACCTCGATATTTAATTTTTCGGAGAAAATTTACAAGGAGATAAAATGGTCCGAACCTTTACCGACTACTCAAACCCCGAGCGCTGGCTGGCGCTGCCTTCATCGCTCGATAAAAAAACGGATGTTTTTTACATTTACCCCTCTTCATTTCGCAAGATCGATAAAACCGAGCCGGACATCTGCGAAATCGACAATCCCGTCATGATAAAGATCGCCGGCGCGACATTCAACCTGCAGGCCGCGGCTTTTGAAACCGCCGGAAATATTTTCGCGCCGTATTACAGGCAGGTGGACGCGGTATTTTGCGCGTCCCTGCCCGTCGAAGAGCAGAATAAATATTTCGCCGGCATACCAAAATCAGACATATTCGCCGCGTTCGATTACTACGTCAAACATCTCAATGGCGGCCGCCCCTTCATTCTAGCCGGCCACTCCCTCGGCTCTATCATGCTCAAATATCTTTTGGCTGAATATATAAAGGAAAATCCACATGTTTATTCCAGAATGATCGCGGCCTACGTCATCGGATATTCCGTCACCGAGAAATATCTCTCTGAAAATCCGCATCTGAAATTCGCCGAAGGCCCCGATGATACGAAAGTCATAATTTCGTACAACACCGAAGCGCCCGAGATCGAAGGCGTCAACGGAGTTCTGCTCCCCGGCGCCATTTCCATAAACCCGATCACATGGACCCGCGATGAAACGTTAGCGGAAGCCTCCGAAAATCTCGGCTCCATAGTAACGGACGAAAACGGGAAAATTCTGACCGTGAAAAATTACGCCGACGCCCGCGTCGATAAAACGAGGGGCGTCGTCATCTGCGGCACCGTTGACGTTGAAAAGGTGGCCCCGGGAAATATAATATTTGGCAAAGGTATTTATCACGGCTATGATTATCAGTTCTATTTTCATAACATCAGAGAAAACGCCGCTCGCAGAGTTAAAAATTTTCTGTCAGAGCGTATTTTTTCATCAGCCGCCGCAGAGTGACGCATTTCATGGTTCCCAATAAAAAGCTTGACAAACGAAGCTCGAAAAATATATATTAAAAACAAAATATTATCGAGGAGGATTGGCATGAGCGAAAATCAGAATTTCG
This sequence comes from uncultured bacterium, assembly GCA_964545075.1. Classification (GTDB taxonomy): domain Bacteria; phylum Muiribacteriota; class UBA9980; order UBA9980; family UBA9980; genus DAOPXV01. The sequence goes on along the minus strand of CAZJFS010000238.1, from coordinate 763 downwards.
AATGCTGCCCGAAGTTCGACCCGTCGCCCTGGGAAAACAAGGATTTTGAATGGAAAGACAAACGCTTCATCAAGGACAGAGTATTCACTTTTTTTTATATGCCCGTAAATTTCGGCGGGGTCATAACCCGCATGATGGGAAAAGTCGATAAAGCCGGCGGGCAGATGCCGGATTGGCTCTGCCTTTCCGATCACACTTCCAGATGGAACATGGACCTCTATCTGGCCGTCGACAAAGAAATTCCTGGCGCTGAAAACGTCGCCTTAGACGGGAAATACATAAGCCGCGTCTATGAAGGCGATTTCAGGGATACCGGAAAATGGTGCGAGGATTTCGAAAAATATACCGCGGAAAAAGGGCTGAAAACCAAAAAAATGTATATGTGGTACACAACCTGCCCTAAATGCGCTAAAAAATACGGGAAAAATTACGTAGTCATAGTGGCGAATGTATAAATCAGCGGCGCCGCGGTTATTTCAACTGACCGCGCGCGCCATAATATGATACGATATCGTCTGAATTTTCAGCTGCCGATAAATTGCCCGCATCGTGCTTGCCGTCAGGCCCGCGCGAAAACACCATGCCCGCTCTGGCGTCGTGCTCATACGGATTGCCCCACATATCCCTTAGCGTTTTTAAATTCACGATGTACTTGCCAGCCAGTTCATTCATATCGGGGCTTTTCACCATGCTCCCCTCGAGCGAATTATATTTTCGTATGACCTCGGCCACCATATCGCAATCCCGCTGAGCTTTATATCTT
>CAZJFS010000237.1:0-4945 GCA_964545075.1 uncultured bacterium | reverse complement strand
TAATCAACATAAAAAAATCGGAAGATGATATGATAGAAATGCAAATATCCGACAACGGAATCGGAATCCCGGCCGGATCGGACCTTAAAGAAAGCTCCAAACTGGGCATAAAAACTGTATTTGCAATATCCGAGCATCAGCTGCACGGCGATGCGAAATTCGAATCGGCAAGCGGCCTTACATTCACGCTAAAATTCAAAAACATTTTATGCAGGGAGAGAATATGACTAACGGAAGATTACAAATACTTATAGTCGAAGACGAGATCATTTCCGCTTTGTTTTTGACCGAATATATTAAGATGCTGGGGCATGATTGCTTTGCGCCCGTCACAAGAGGACGCGACGCGGTCATACAAGCTAAAATTGAAAAACCGGACATCATATTCATGGATATAAAACTTGAAGACGATATAGACGGCATAGAAGCGGCAAAACAGATTTTAACATGCCAACAGATCCCAATAGTATTTATGAGCGCATATTCAGACAATGAAATAGTCGATTCGGCGAAAAAATTAAAGCCTATGGCATATTTTCAAAAGCCTATAGAAACGGAAAATATAAGGGAAATGATCGAACTGACCGTTCAAAAAAGCGGCGGCCTGCCGCGCGCGCAATAACGAATACCTTCGCCGCTAATAAATAGCGCCTGAGGATACCGTGCCGCCATCTCGAATATTCAGCGCTTTCGATATATCCAGTTGCCGTCATGGTTATCGACAAACCCTACGGCCTCCCAAAAACCAATGGCGCTATGCCTGACACGGTCCGCGACGATGGTTTCAAAATAAATTTTGCAGTAATCGACGAACTCGCGGCCATAGCCCTTCCCCGCCCATTCCGGGTAAATGTTGATGGAATATATAATAATGGTAGCCTTTTTAGAACCCGGCGGCGCGCTCAGCCTGCACCGAACCTTTCCAACGCGGTTATCCCCGGACGAAATATCCGCCCAGTCATATTGGGAGTTCTGCTGTTGCGGCGATATAAATTTAATCGATACAGCCATTACCAAGCCGCCTTTTATTGAAATCCCTGGCAAAACGCAAGAACGTTTTTGCCAAGATCGGGCAGGTAATAACCGCCTTCAAGAATAGCGAAACGCTTATGTTTTGAAGTTAATTCCGCGAAACGTTTCATAATGAAACCGATCCTGTAATAATCAAAAGTCGTAAGCCTTTTTCCGAGGTCTTTCTGGTATAAATCAAACCCGGCGCAAACGCCGACGATATCAACCGCCGGTATGCTCTTAATAAATGTTTCGATCGCCTTGATATACGATTCTCCGTCTTCGGCGTAGGGGTTGAAAATCGTGCATCGATCCCAGTCCGAAAGCACTTCTTTAGTTCCGTCGCCGGTATGCGCGTCAATGTCGAGAACGAAAGCCGATTCAATTTTCCTCTGCCGCTTTAGTTGAAGCAGGGCGATTCCCATATTAGAAAAAACGCATGAACCCCACGCGGAATCCCTGGCCGCGTGATGCCCCGGCGGCCTTATGCACGCAAAAGCCGGTTCGCCCGTAACGGCGATATTGGCCGCGGCCGCCGCCCCGCCGGCGGAAAGCGAAGCCATTTCGTATAAAGGCCCGTCCGATCTGATCATGTTTATATAGGAAATCGTATGCGCCAGAAGAAGCGTATCTTCCGCCGCCGGCTCAGGCCGGATGATTTCAAAACCCGGTTCGGAACCGAGCGCCGACATAATAGCTTCCATCCGGCCCGGCATTGACGCGCCATTATCGGCATAATCCGATTCGCAGAATTTTTCATGAAAGATAATCTTCATTTCCGACCATCCTTCGCGTATTTTCGCTAACGAAACCGGTCTAATAAGACCGACTTTTAATATAATATCACCATTATCATAAATAATCAAGACTGATTCGATTTTTCATAACGAAAACCAGACTGTCAAATTTTTGTGATAATGTCCTGAAACCAGACTTGATATTATAGCTTTAAAATGTTATTATCATCGCGAAATGAAAAAGAATTTCAAACCCGGCAAACTCCAAAAAATATTGCTGATATCCTTTTCGCTCCCGTTCGCCTGCGTCATCATACATTATCTGGTTTTCATGTATCCGGCGTTAACGGATAATTATGAAAAATCCGATCTTATGGTAGTTTTCGGAAACAAGGTCGAAACCAGCGGCCTGCCTTCTGAAAGACTAAAAAGGCGCCTGGATAAAGCGGTAAAATTATATAACGACAAAACGGCGAAAAAGATCGTCGTAAGCGGAGCTATGGGTATAGAAGGCTTTAACGAACCCGACGTGATGAAAAAATATCTGATCGAATGCAAGGTCTCGCCTGACGATATAACGGCCGACAGCGCGGGTTTCGACACGTTTTCCACCGTCAAGAACGTCCGTTCCATGCCGTTTGTAAAAAGCGATTCTAAAATAATAGTCGTAACGGATTATTATCATATCCCACGCGCGAAAATGGCTTTTCAAAAAGCGGGATTTAAAAATATAGGAGCGGCGAGAGCTAATATCGCGCCTGAAACGACAGACATCAAAAGTATAATCAGAGAGTTCGCGGCATATTATTATTACATGTTCAGAAATTATGAATAAGAAAAAATTTTTATTTATAGCGTTAATAGGCATAATCGGATTTGAAATATATCTTTTCTTCAACAATCCGCGAGTAATCGTCTATTTAGAAAAATACCGGGAAAGAAAAACGGTGGCCGGCATTATCAACCTGTACGGCGAAAACGTCAAGAAGAGGCTGGCGCCTAACTTTGAAAAATCAGGCGTTAAATATCCGCCAGATAAAATCACGATAGTCGCGCTGAAAAACGAAAAAATTCTGGAAGTCTGGTCTGAAGTCAATGAGATCGGGACGCTCATAAAAAAATACGCGATACTTGCGGCCAGCGGAAAACCGGGTCCGAAATTGGCCGAAGGCGATTTTCAGGTCCCGGAGGGAATTTACAGAATCGAAGCCCTGAATCCCAACAGCGGCTACCATCTATCGCTAAAGGTAAATTATCCCAACGCCTATGACCGGCAAAAAGCGATAATCGACAACCGGACGAAATTAGGCAAGGATATTTTCATACACGGCGGAGCCGCTTCGGTCGGCTGCCTCGCCATCGGCGACGAAGCGATCGAGGAATTATTCATACTTGCGGCCGGCGCCGTTAAAAACGATATAAAAGTCATTATAGCGCCGTACGATATGAGAAACAAAAACGCCGCGGCCGCTTCTTCGGGAAATACGCCTTCGAACGCGTCAAATTCATCACCGCCTTCATGGGTGCCTGAATTATATAAAACCATTAACGATGAGATATCCAAATATCATTAACGGCGTTGTCGTACAAACCGGAAACTTATTTTTTATTTATCCTCATTAAAAATTCGCTTTAAAGCCATGAACGATAAAGATCGGCAAACCTGACGGAATATTAAATTTTTGCGCAAAATTAAAAGTTCTAACCATGCCGACCGTTAGCGCCACGAAAACAAGAACGACCAAATCGTGATTAAAAACGAATCAAAGCCGGCCCAAAAGAAAAATATGAAATTCAGGCAATTTAAATTCATTCGAAATAAAAAAAGCGCCACCTCGCCACATCTAAAATTCCTTGACTTTTTACTGAAAAGGAATTATACTAATTAAAAATTTATCAGGAAGGGTTCTCTGTGGTAAAAACACATCAGACACAGGATGCCAATCATGAGATAGCCAGGCTCATGAAGGAGCTTGAGGCCGCTCGGAAAGAATCTTCCGCGCTGATGGATGCTTGCGCCCTTTTAAACACCACTCTCGACCTTAATAAGCTGCTCGAAATCATCCTCAGCCAGTCGGCCATCCTGACCGGCGCCGAAGCTTCCTCGCTCGCGCTGATAGACGTAAAGACCGATGAACTCTGCTTCGAAGTCGTCGTCGGCGAAAAGAAGGACATTCTCAAAGAAATACGCCTTCCGAAAGGCGCCGGAATTATTGGCTGGGTCTCGTCCAAAGGCGAATGCCTGCTCATAGAGGACGTTACCAAGGACAGCCGTTTCTATCAAAAAGTCGACGAAAAATCACAATTTAAAACATCATCGATACTGTGCGTTCCGCTTAAAACGAAGGACGGGACGATAGGCGCGCTCGAAGTTTTGAACAAACTGCACGGCGAAAAATTCGACCTGAACGATCAGAGCCTTTTGATGGCGCTGGCGAGCCAGGCCGCTATGGCCATAGAGAACGCGCGACTTTACCAGAGCGTCTTAGAAGAGCGTAATAAAATAGTTTCGATAGTCAATTCAATGGGCGACGGAATCATCGTGACCGACGACAAGTTCGATATAGTGCTTAAAAACCCCGCGGCCGATAAAATATTCGGCAACGGCGAGCAGGATCCGGAGAACGCGTTCAAGCTGAAAGTCATTCTTTCGGAACTTTCAGAGCTCAAATCCGACGCGAGTTTCGACCTCGTCCTGATGAAGCCTGAAAACATTATTTTATCAAATAAAATGGCCGTATTAAAAAATCAGACGGGCGATACGACAGGCGCTATAATTTCAATGCGCAACATCACCGACATCAAACAAAAAGAAAATATCAGGGCGCAATTCACAAGCACTATGAATTACAAGATCGCCGATCAAATGCAGTCATTCCGTGAAACGCTCAGAACGTCTGAAAAAGTGGACACTTTTATTAAACGCAATGCCGAATCCATAGAAGAAAAAATCTTGAAGCTGCTCCAATTCTCCGAAATCGAATCGGGTCCGCTGCGTCTCGACCGCTCGCTCGGTCCGATAGGCACTATTATTGATATGGTCGGCGCGGAGATCGAAGACGGCGCGAAAGCGAAAAATATTAAATATATCGTTGAGTGCGATGACGCGGTGCGTAACCTCGAGGTCGAAGTCGATCGCGACAGGATAAAGATCGCGATGGTGCTCATTATTAAAAATTCCATAAAATACGTTTCGG
>CAZJFS010000236.1:0-4980 GCA_964545075.1 uncultured bacterium | reverse complement strand
TCTAAGATCTTGTCCTTGTTTTTGGGCGAGATCAAAAGCCTGGTTGTTCCGTTCTGATTATCCTTCATCCTCGTATTAACTCCATTATTTTTAGCCTTAGCCTTCAGTTCGGTTAATCGTTGATGGCCGCGTAAAACCTCTTTTTCATGAAAGCGGGCATGTATGACTGCTTGAGGTTTTGAAGCCCGGGCATCCCGGAGTCGTCAGACGTGTTAACGTACTCGCATGAAACATTTTCCTTTAAAAATTCCCTGAATAAAAATTGCGATAATCCGAAAAAGTTGTTGTCCACTTTTTCTATCGCGACAGTGAATGTGTCCGCCGTTGTTTGCTCGCCGATTATAAAACCGGCTACAGCTCCGTATAATTTTATGCATGCGCCTATTCCGTTGAGGGCGAGGAAATTTTTCAGATAGCTTCTGGTCTGTAAAGCCTCCAGTACGAAATTTTTTTCCGGATTTATATTCCTGCCGTCAAAGATCTCCGAAAGATGGATCGTGCGCTTCGGCTTGTTATCGTAATACCAGTTTTTTAAAAATGAGCTGATCCCGGCAATATTGGCGGCCGTAATAGGCTCTATTTCATATGAAGAATATGTCCTTAAAAATTTATTTATGTTTTCCCTTTTATTTTTATACTTGGAGCCGGCGAGATCTATAAGTTTGGCGTGTTCGTAGATATAATCGGGCAGGTCTTCGGCCGTTGAAACGCCGGGTAATGGTGCTACGAGCTTAACCTGTTCCTCTGAAATACTCAGAATTCTCGAACCGGGGGTTCCGAGTTCCTTCGATATTCGTGAAAGCGTGGAAACGGCTTCCGTTAAGACCGCCTTGAAATTTTCAGGCGACCCCGCCCCGAGAGGCGGATAGAGCATGTCGATCATCCGGCGCATGACGCGCACGATAAATAGCGAACCATTGTATTCCTTGAAAAACACTGTGTTTGATGGCGACCAGACGTAAGCGAGCGAAAACGAATAATCCGAAAAATTACAGTTTTCCTTTTTGAAGTAACCGCTTATTTTGGTTCTTGCGTCTAACGTTAAAGGCTCGAATCCAAAGCATTTTAATATTTCAGAGGGTTTTTTCAACATATTTATTTTAGTTCTTTCACGAATTTTATGGCGTCGGCGCCGTCGTTATAATAGTTTGGGATCAAGGCGCGAGGCGCGTAGCCGAATTTTTCATACATCGAGATCGCCGGCGTATTGCCTTTTTTTACTTCAAGGTAAATTTTCCGGCATTTTTTGGCGCATAGTTCTTTTTCGATATGCGTTAAAAGTTTAGTGCCAAGAGACCGCCCCTGATATTTTTTCGAGACGGCTATCGAATAGAGTCTTCCGCATTTATTCTTGCCCGTTCTTGCTTTTACGGTTCTAATATAACCAATGGCGTACGACGATATTTCGGCCGTTTTTTCGCCCGGGGCATATATTTCCGCTATGGCGAATACGGCGTTGCCGCTTTTGAGCGCGTGCCTGAACTGATCTTCGCTGAAAGCGTCGCATCCGAAATTCTCCGTTTCGATAGCCATAACGGCGGCTATGTCGCCGGATTTTGCTTTCCTGATATGTATTTTTCCACTGTCGATCTTCGGGCTATTGGCAGTTTTCGTTTTCACATTTTTTCCTTTTGTCGGGTATGTAAGGCCTGACGCGGAATTTGGCGCCGATATCTTCGGCGATTTTCCGGCACGCGTCCTTATCTATGCCGGGCATGTCTATAATGGTAAGCCAGACCTCGGGTATCTTCCCGACGCACTTTTTCGAAAAATCGATCATGGCTTCGTATGCGTCATCGTAAGCGGGATTGCACATTTTGTCATAGAGATCTTTGTTCTGGGCGTTAAGGCTTATGGAGATCGAATCTAAAAAAGCGGCCAGGCGTGGAACTATGTCGCATTTATTTATGATATTGCCGTGCCCGTTAGTGTTTAAACGTATCTTGAAGCCCTTCGCTTTATATATGGCCGCTATTTTTTCCATGAAGTCGAGTCTGTACGTGGATTCACCGAGGCCGCAAAAGACTATGCTGGAAACTTCGGGCGTGGCGAGACATTGAATTTGATTTACGGTTTCATTTATTTCCGGGTCTTTTGATAAGACGAGATCATAACCGTCAACGCCCCGGGCAAAAAATTTTATGCAGAACTCGCATACATTGGAGCAGGATGAGGTGGTGTTGATATATACGGCGTTTTTTATTTTATATGCGTAAACAGGGGTAATTTTTTCAAGGGCTTCACCCGGTCTGGACATTTTTACTCCTTTTTCGATAGAAACGGTAAATGCGCTCCGGTTGGGAACAGGTATATGACGGAGCCTTTTTGCGTCGGTAGTTTGTGAATATAGCGGTTTTCAAGAGCCGTCGAACGATCCAGGCCGTTCCTGACGATCACTATATTATACACCAAAACTCTTTTTTTTTCAATCAAAATCATTTGAAAAAGTATAGGGAAACGGCTTTAAAAATCAGAAAGTTTTTGTTTTGACTGGCAAGTTCCGGTTGTGTTATAATAATGAAGATATATTTCATTTTGGCCTGAAATATAATCAAGCCGCTTCCTGGCGGCGATGGGGAAAGTTTAAAATGCAGCGATTAAAACTCGCGTGTCCGATAAAATTCGATACGGGTTTAAGCAAACTGACCGTCGCGCTGGCAATGTTTCTTATGATAGCGTCAGCCGGCGTCGCGCTCATATATTTCAAATCACGCGGCGTCGAGATACTCGAAGGCCTGGCATCTTCCGAAGGCGTTCGAAGAATGTTTCCGGAACAAAACGCCGGAATAAAAAAAATATTGTCCGACGGCGAATCGTCCGGCAAAATCGACGCCATCCGTTTAAAATCATCTGAAAACAATACGCCGCTTCTTCCTTCCGGCCTTGAAAAACTTTCCGCCGATTCCCAGGCGGTAAAAAAGGGCGTTGACGAAATAATCTTCAGAAATGGAGACACGCTTACGGGCCACATAATAACGGATAAGATAGTCACAAAGACCGAGCACGGAAACGTAACGTTCAAGTTAGCGGATGTGATATCGATCTTTTGCGTTTATGAGTCTGAAACGCCTTATGATAAGGTGGTTTCGAAAAATGGCGACCGCGTCACGGGAAAGCTCCTGACTGAAACTCTGACGCTTAAAACCTCCGGCGGCGACACTCTTTCGATATCGCTTTCAAAGGTCAAGATAATAAACAGCTACAAATAAAAATTCATGGAGGCAGAACAAGCATGGACATCGGCGATTCACTTATAAACTCGGCCGCGGACGGCGATATAGCAAAGATGAGTCTTATGTTTGCCGCGTCTTACGGCAATAACGAGATTTTAAAAAAACTTATCGCGAACGGTATCGACGTTAATTCAAAAGAAAATTCGATAGGAATGACGCCTCTTATGCTCGCGGCCAGCGCTGGGCATATCGATACTGTAAAGCTTCTGATACAATTTCGCGCCGACGTCAACGCGTCAGACGGCCTCGGCAATACCGCTTTTTTTTACGCCTGCCGGATGGGGCATTTCGACATCGTAAAGTATCTGATCGACCAGAACATGCAGATTAACTCGAAACAGACGGTTTTTGGAATGAGCGCGCTTATGCTCGCCGTTATTTCCGGGCATGCCGACATAATAGAACTTCTGGTGGACCATGGCGCCGAACTTGACGCGAAGGATACCAACGGCGTCAGCGCCATGACTCTTGCGACCGTCGCCGGAATGTCGGATGTCGTTGAATATTTGATAAGCAAAGGCGCCGATGTAAATAGCGAAAACAATGCCGGATGGACGGTTTTAATGCTGGCCCGCGAAAAAGGTCATGAGGAGATAGTTAAAATATTGGAAAAAGCCGGCGCGAAAGAAATAGTCCAGCCAATTCACTGATTTTAAGGCCGGACTATTTCGATTTTCGATATTTATTCGATATTTCAGATAATTTGAATTTGCTTATTCTAGCGGTATTTCTTCGGTGTCTTCGGTTATGGCGCCTGTTTCTGGCGTTCCGATTTTTTCTTTTAGTTTTTGTATCCGCTTTTTATAGTCTTCGCCGCCGGTCTTCAATTTAACTTCGGCGGTCTTTTTTACAGCGGTTTTAACTTCGCCCGTCGCGGCCGTTTCGATTTTATTTGAGACGGCTTTTTTCTTATCGCTTTTTTTATCTGTTTTAACGTCTGAAGTATCTTCGGCGTCTTTTCCGGCCTCATTTAATTTTGATTCGTTCGTGTCGAGTTTTACTTCCGAACTTTCCAGTTCGATCTCTTCGGTTTCTGAAAGTTCTCCGCGGCGTTTCTTTTCAAGTTTTATAAGAAGATCGAGATCTATAACGACTTCTTCGGTGTCGTAAGGGCTCGCTGAAAGTTCCGTTTCAGCCTGTATCTTTGTTTCGTCGACCTTTTTCATTTTTTCATAGCACCGCAGAAGAATTTTATGAGATTTTATAAGTTCGTCGGGTTCGGCGTCGAGTTTTTTGAATGTGTGAGCTTTAGCTTCGGGATAGTCCAGGATATCGTATATAATGTCGACGGCGTCGTCGTATTTTCCCATGTAATAAAAATATGAAGCTTTGAAAAGGCCTTTTTGAACGTCATTTAATTTAGGAAGATAATCGGCCGGCTTCTGCACGCCGCCTTTGCCATAAAATCCGCCGCTTTCCTTCAAAAGATTATTCGCGACCTTTATGTCTATGGAACGTTTTTCATCTGAATCGAGCATCATTTCATATACGCCTTTCAATATCCAGACGCCTTCGTCATAAAATGGAGATCTCAGGTATTTTCGGGTTTTAAAGTCGGTAAGAAGCTTTTCCGCTTCTTCAAGCTGGCCTGAAAGGATAAGCAATTGGCCCTTTTTAGTTTTATATTGCGGCGTTTCCATAAATGTTTCAGACTCCTGATCGAGCGTCTTTAAAAGGTCGTATGCTTCGATAGGATTTTCGAAACGGATCTCGTTTTCGATCTGGTAGAGCCGGACGTCGTTTTGAG
>CAZJFS010000235.1:490-4983 GCA_964545075.1 uncultured bacterium | reverse complement strand
ATAAAAAAATAAAAATTTATGAATGGGGATGATATTTAAGAAATGAAACTTTCAAAAACTTTGTTATTGGTTTCACTTTTACTTTCTTTTGTTGTCTTTTCCGCCGGAGGAGTTTCCGGCATGAGCGTTACGCTCGGCGATGGAAAATCTTATAAGGCGGAGCCGGCTGCCAGTGAAAATTATATCAAAATAAAAAAAGAGGGTACCGAAGAGGTTGTTTCAATATCAGAAGTAAAAAAAATAGATTTTTCGGATGAAAAAGATGCGGAAGGAAAAAAGACGGATACCGCGTCAGTCGAGATTCCGGCCGACATAAAAGCGATACTTGAAAAGGTTCCGGATAAAAGTAAATTTCCCAACGCCGGAGGTTATGTAATCGAGGATGAAGATATTTATAAACTTAACGAAGACGGCACTTACAAGATTCGCTCGCACTACATATTTAAAATATTCGAGGACCGGGCCGTGGACAGCGGCATCACTTTGAGTTACGCGTTCGAGCGCGAATCAATCAAGATCGCCATGGCCAGAACCATTCTTGAGGATGGCCGCGTGTATAATCTCGATCCTAAGGATATAAAGGAGGGCGACGCTTTCCAGGGTTCTCAGTTCTATTCGAACACGTATAAAATGGTGTCGGCGACGCTTCCAAACGTAAAAAAAGGCGCTATAATAGAATATGTCATCGAACATAATGTTTTCAAACCCCTTATCGAAGGTTATTTCTGCCCGTCGGTCTATTTCGCGTCGAGCGAGCCGAAACTTCATTGCAGAACGGAAATACGCGTTCCAAAAAATAAAAAGATCAAATATGTGGCTAAAAATTTTGACCGCATATATGATAAGAATTTCGAAATTTTAAAGCCCATGGAAAAGCCCCAGATAAAAGAAGAAGGAAATGAGACGGTTTATATATTCGATATTTCGAATGTTCCTGAGATGATATCGGAAGCTTTTATGCCCAATTATAAGGACGTAACCCCGCGCATACAGTTTTCGGCTTACGAGAGCTGGGATAAAATGTTCGAATGGTTTAACGATAAATTCGACAGGCACGTATCCGAAGTTTCCGACCAGATGAAGGCTAAGGTCGAGGAGATAACGAAGAAATGCAAAACAAAGGAAGATAAAATAGCCGCGCTCTATCATTACATTCAGCAGGAGAACAGATATATATCGATCAAAGGCGATGTCGTTTCAGGCCTTTCAGGTCATCCGGCGAAAAGGACGTTTGACAACAAATACGGCGATTGCGTCGATAAAGCCATACTCATGGCCGCGATGATGAAACTTATTGGCGTCGATTGTTATCCCACCATATTAAACGCCGGCGGCGGAACCATGGACGAGGAAGTCGCGCATTTTTATCTGAACCATTCGATTTCCTTTCTTAAATACGATTCGAAAGAGATATTTCTGGATTCGACTTCGCAGGACAGCCGTTTCCCGTTTTTCAGATCTGACGATCATGACAGAAACAATCTTGTGTCGCAGCTTAAAAGAATAGTCCGCGCGCCGATGCCGGTCAGTAAGCTTATTTCCAACCGCGACGTCACCATCAAAGATGACGGAGGTATCATTGTGAAAGGCCGCCGCGAATATGAAGGCCAGTATGAACAAAGCATAAGAGGATATAATAAAAGCCTGAAGGAAGAGGAAATAAAGGACAACTTCAAGCAGTCTCTCAACGCTACTCTTCCCGGCGTGAAACTTATAAGCCTCGAATATACCGATTTTATGGACCTTACCAGGCAGGTCGTCGAAAATGTCGAGTACGAAGCGCCTAACGCCGTTATAATCGCCGGCGATCTCATGCTCTTCGCCGTTCCGGGTTACGGCTTCAATTTTTCCGAGATAAGTCTTAAGGAACGCAAATATCCTATAGATTACGGCTATCTTACGGACGGCGAAAGCACGTTTAATTTCACCCTGCCGAAAGGCTACAAGGTGAAATATCTGCCGAAAAAATTCGAGGTTGACAATAAATATATGAACTTCAAGGCTGAATACCGTGAAACGGCGCCTGGCGTGATAACCTTCGCCGACAGGACGCTGCGCAAATGCCGCTTCGTGGACCCGGCGGATTATGCATCGTACAAGGCGGACCTTGAAAGTATAATGAAATTTGCCGGCGAGAAGGCCGTTATCGAAAAAACGTCTAAATAAAGAGGAGGTTTTATAAATGAAAAATCAGAAAAAAAATAAAAAAATAATGTTTTTATATGTTTTGGCGGCTTTTATGATAACCGCGATATTTTTAGCCGGTACGGCTTCAGGCGATGTCGTATATTTTAAGAACGGCGACAAGATAACGGGCGACGTGACATTAAAGGACGGGATGATAAACCTGAAACCTGACTATGCCGAAAAAATGCTCGTCAGTTTTGGAAAGATAGAAAAGGTCGAGATTGACAGGGTGCGCGAGACCGAGGAAGTTTCAACCATTAAAGATCCGCTGCTTAAAGAGGCGCTGGCCGTTCCCGTCGCGCCCGAGAAATATCCTAATGCGGCAATAGTCTACCTTTACAGGGAGACCGTTCAGAATTATAACGCCGACAGGACGCTGGTCGAAGAGTCGCGCGTTATTTTCAAGGTTTTGAAGGAACGCGGACTCGAAGAGGCTAATTACGTTTATACCTATAAAAAGGATGGCGAGAGCGTGTCCATATCGCACGCCCGCTCCATATCTGCGGAAGGCCTCGTTTCAAACGTCAGGCGCGATGCCATCAAATATACCGACAAATATATAAGTTATCCTATATATGACAAAAAGAAGATTATCCAGTTCTCGGTTCCGGAGGTCAAGATAGGAAGCGTCGTTGACGTTAAAATTGTTTCTAAATCGGTAGCGTCCGAGATACTCGACCCTTATAATCACAGCGAATATTTTCTTTCTTACGAGCCGGCCATGATAGAAAAATTCAAGCTGATCCATTCGAAAAATATAAAGGTCGAATATAAAAAATATTTCATGGAAAAGAACGCCCTGGATCTCAAGGTTGAAAACGAAGGCGAAAACGTGATCATATCGTATGAAAAAAAGGATATTCCAGACTTCGTTCCGGAGCCCGTAATGCCTCCGTTTCCTTATTTCGCGCCGTATATAAGGTTCGCGGAAAAATATCCGCTCAAGGATATCGCGGCGGAGCTTAAGAAAAGGATTGCGCCGGCGGTGAAATTTGACGAAAAAATGAAGGCGGATCTTGAAAAAATAATAAAGGACAAAAAGACCAAACGCGAAAAAGCCATCGCCATATATGGGCATCTGGCGACCAATATCAAGCACGCATACGTCGAAGCGTCCATTGACGGTTATCGCCCGACCCCGACCGACGTGATATACCGCGAAAAATACGCGTCCGATTACGACCGTACGGTCCTGCTTTATGCTTTTATGAAGGAAGCCGGACTTTCGTGCGATATATGCTTCGGATATAACGAAAATTACGCGCCGTTCGATCGCGATTTCTTTACTATATATGATTTTCCGAATATTCTTCTCGAGTGCGAAGGCGAATATCTTTTCGCGGAGGGCGAATATTATCCTTATGGGATCGTGCCTCAAAGATACCTTGACAACAAATATTTTAAGGTTTTCGAATATTCGGGAGAAATGTTAGATATTTCCCGCCGGAAGAGTGAACGCTCTTACGTCGATAAGATACTGGATATAAATGTCGAGGCATCCGGGAAAACGTCCTTCGTTATGCGCGAGACGGGTTACGGCGAGGAGGACCCGGAGATCCGGGCGTCGTTTAAAAACGCCAAACCGATAAAAAGGAAGCAGGCGTTCGAAGGCATCGCGTCGGGCATAGCCAAAGGCGGAACTCTTTCCGGATATTTCCTGTCCGACGTTGAAAATCATTCCGAACGGGCGAATTACAAGATCGATTTCGAATCGTCGAATTACGTTTCAAAGTTAGGCGACATGTATATGCTCGTTCCGATCCCCTATTCGTCGATGAGCACCAGAATCGTCGCCAAGGAAAAAAGAAATTTCGATATGTTCTTCGATACGTACGATCTGGATTCGATTTCGGTCAATATAAAAATACCGGAAGGGTATAAAGTAAAATACCTGCCGAAGTCCGTCGAGGACGCCGGCGAATTTTATAAGGTGTCCATGAAGATCACGCATGACTCGAAAAAGAACGAGATCAAATACGTGCGCTCCAACGAGATCTTGAAAAAACTCGTTCCCGCCAAGGATTTTGATAAGCTCAAAGCTCAGTATGAAAAGGCCGGCCTTTTAAAGAAGGAGCGCATAATCCTCGAAAGAAGTGATGCGAAATAGAAACCGACAGAGATTTTTCACGGAGCAGGAACATAGTAAACAAGATAATAATAGGCTCGCTTCTCGGCGCGGCGGTATTCATACTCATAGCCTTTTACGCGGATTATTCGAAGGTCGTTTCGGCTATCGTAAGATTTCCCGTTTCGGGCTGGCCTTTCATTCTTTTGCTCTCGCTGGCTAATTACTTTATAAGAGTTAT
>CAZJFS010000235.1:0-480 GCA_964545075.1 uncultured bacterium | reverse complement strand
CTGAGGAGTCTCGGCATATTCATAGATAAGACGGCAAGCTCGCTCATTTTTTTCTCGGGTTTTATAATGGCTATAACTCCCGGTAAGATGGGCGAGGTTCTGAAATCGCTTTTAATGCTCGAACATTACGATATTCCTGTTACGCGCACCGCGCCGGCCGTTTTCGCCGAAAGGCTCACGGACGTTCTGGCGCTTTTAACCTTGAGCGCGGCCGGAATAATATTTTCCATGAGCGGCGCTTCTTCTCCGGGCGCCCCGGCAGTAGATGCGTCGCAGATAACTTCGCTTGTCCTGGCTGGCGTTTTGACGGCGGCCGTGGTTTTCGTCATTTCGAACGAATATCTGGTTTCAAGGATATTAAAGATCGCCGAGAGTATAGAACGCATAAAGAAATTCGTGATACACATTGAGGAGCTCTTTGATTCGGCGAGAATTGTTTTAAAACCATGGCCGTTATTTTACGCCACTTTTCTTTCCGTT
>CAZJFS010000234.1:3511-5028 GCA_964545075.1 uncultured bacterium | reverse complement strand
CGTTTCCATACACGTCAACCCTGTCGCTGATGATTTTACGGTAGATTCTTCAATAATGACGAAAAACATAAGCGAAGATTCGCGCACGCTTGTAAAATTCAATTTAAACACGCTCGATGATAATACACACGCCAATAATCCGACGGAAACAATCAGTAACGTCAGAATATCTACGCTCCTTGGCAAATTTACCGATGCCGCCGGCACGCAGCTTGGCGACGGACACAACTTGAGCGTTACGCTCTCGGGAGGCGTGGCAAAATTAGGCGCTACCGATGTTTACTTCCTGCCTCCGGACCAGAAATATGGCGATTACACGATCGATATCAAGGCTGATTCGACTGATAACACCACATTCCTTGATACTGCGAACGCTACTCATACCAAAACCGACATAACAGGCAGTATTTCAATACACGTCGCATCGGTTCCAGACGCTCCGGATGTTAATGACGCTACCTTCGGCAACGATCCTAACGGAGCAAACGATTTCCTCAAGGTTACAACCGACGGAACGCACGCCGTTTCAACGGCCGGTTATACGACCAATGAAGACGCGAAGGTTCAGATATTTCTTGACGTTAAATTCGCTGATACGGACGGCTCTGAATTACAGACCATTCTTATTAAGGGCATGCCCGCTGGAGCGCTTTTACAGACGGGCGCCGGCGCGCCGGCCGGAAGCAATAACGGCGACGGCTCATGGGAAGTAAAATACGCCAGTCTCGCCGATCTGTGGTTCGTTCCAGCATTGAATTTAAGTGGAGACGTTACGCTCAAACTCGCCACTATCGTTATGGAAAAAGATAATTTGAATAATCCGGCGACTTCCGAGCACCCTTTCAATGTACATATCAACCAGATAGCGGACGGAGCCGTCATCACGGCTCATAATGTACTCGCGGGAAATATAGACGAATTCATACCGGCTTATCTTGAAGCTGAAAGAGTCGAACAGAGCCAGTATGACAATTCGCCGGTAAAGCAGGGCGTTGGAGATGCCGATCCGGGTCAGCCATTCGTAAGCGATGAGCTTTACAAGGTATCTTTCGATAACATGCCCGCCGAAGGCAAGTTCTACTATAAATCAGGCGGAGAATATCACCTTCTGGCGGATGAGGACGCCAGTTCGTCCGTATATACGATGAGCAAGCTCACGCAGAATCAGATGGACAACCTTTATTTTAAAGGCGATAATAGCTTGACCGGCACATTTGGCCTTACAGCCAAGGTATACACGCAGGAAGTCGACGGAGACAATAACGTTACGCATACAAGCTCGGCGGTCCAGGATCTTCTGACGCTTAAGATCACCGGTGCGTCAACAAATCCGGATTATACCATTCACGGCACGTCCGGTGACGACACGGTGCACGGCACCAAAGGAAACGATACTATTGACGGGCATGGCGGCAACGATTCCATATTCGGCCATGAAGGCAATGACGTTATTACATTTAATCCGGCTGCTACCGTGGATGGCGGTGCTGAGTCTGATCTGGGGAGTGGTGCTGATC
>CAZJFS010000234.1:0-3501 GCA_964545075.1 uncultured bacterium | reverse complement strand
GCTACCGTGGATGGCGGCCCCGGACTGGATACATACATTTTAAAAACCGGCGCCAGTATCGATTTTAATTTGATTACGGCTTCAAAATCTACCAATATGGAAATTTTCGATCTGCGCGTGAATGGCGATCACGCTATTGATAACTTACATATCAACGACGTTCTTGCCATGACGGATGCCAACCACGAACTTATAATAAGGGGCGACGCGGGCGATGCTATCAACCTCAAAAACGACGCGGGCCATGGCGGCGACTGGGTCCATACCGGCACAACCGTTGACGGCGGTGTGACATACAACGTTTATGATCTCGCGACCGATTCCAATGCTTTAACGCTTAAAGTTGAAAGTACCATAACTTCGCACATATTGTAATTAAAAAAAGCAAAAAAATGCAATCAAATTGCAAGGTTTAATATATTGACGCCATTATTCATATCGTGATATAATGGCGTTAGTTTTTTTATGCTCTAATGATATTAAAATTATTATACAGGACAGGGTGACAAAAATGTTTAAAAAATCAGGTTTAGCTTTGCTTTTAATGGTATTTTTTTCAATTGCTCCTTCGGGTTTTAATTCCGCGTGCGCTATAACGCTTGATGAAGCGCTGAAAGAAGTCGTTACGACGCATCCGAGGATACTTGAAAAGATCAAAGAATTCAACGCTTCTACATATGATATTGACAGATTCAAAGCGGGTAAAAAACCGACGATCGATCTTGACGCCGAAGCTGGATACGAAGACGTCAGTAATTCGAGCACGCGTTTTACCGGAAAGGACTCGGGTATTTATGGCGGAGCCGTTACTCTCAGACAGGTTATATACGATGGCAAGAGAATAGAAAACGATATAAAATCCAGAAACGCTATTTCAAAATCAAGCTTTTATGGCTATTATGACGCGGCAAACCAGATAGTATATGAAACGATAGAAAAATATCTCGACGTGCTTAAATTCAAGTCTCTTTTAGATCTGGCCAACGAGAACGTTCTGGTTCATAAGAAGCTTTTATCGGCCATAAAAGAACGCGTTGACGCCGGTACGGCCGGAAAATCAGAACTAGAAAGGGTCCAGGGCCGTCTCGCTTCAGCGCAGGCGGTATTTATAGCTCGCGGAAACGATTATAAACGCGAAATATATAATTTTCACAAATATATGGGAAGATTTGAGGAAGGCGACAAAATGAGCCTGCCTAAATTCAACAACACTATTCTTCCGGCGACTTTGCAGGAAGCGTTAAAAAAACAGACTGAGAATCATCCCGTTCTTCTCGCCGCGGCGACCAATATTGATGAGAAATTTTTTGAATATGACCGTGAGAGGAGCGAGTATAAGCCTACGTTATATTTCGAGTCATCCCGTGATTTCAGAAAGAATTACAGCGGCGTTACGGGCGACGCCAACTCGGTACGGGCGCTCGTTAAAATGCGCTGGAACATATATGACGGCGGCGCGCGTGATGCGTCAACCGATAAAATGTCAAGTCTCGTCAACCGTGAAAAACAGATATTCGACAGGGTACGCCGTTCGCTTTTAAACGACCTGCAGCTTACGTGGACCGGTTATAAACTTCTTGACTCGCAGATCGGCGCCCTCAAGAAAAGCCTTATGTTCACAAGAAAGTCATTGAAATCATATAAAGAGGAATTTATGCTTGGACAGAGGCTTCTTATAAATATACTGGACGCCGAGAACGAATATCAGACCATGAGATCGCAGCTTGCGAGCATCGAATTCGAACTTCTTGCCACAAAGTACAGGCTTTTATACAGCATGGGAAATATCAGCGAAGACCTCGGACTTGAAATTCCTCTCGCAAAAGAATATAAAGCCCTCAATAAAATGAAACCGGCGTTTAAAGACGTTCTGCCTCCGGACAACGATCTCGATAAAGACGGCGTCAAAGATAACATGGATCTCAGCGTTAATAGCCGAGCTTCGAGCGAGGTCGACGTAATGGGCGAACTCGCCGGCATGACTAAAAAATACGCGCAGGAACCTCTTAATAATGCCGTCGTTGAAGACAGTTCCGTAATAAAAAACAAACAGGAGCTTCAGGCCAATAAGCTTAAACTCGACGTAGCCACAAGGCTTGATCTGGTATCGTTCATAAAAGGTTCCATAGAACTGACCGACAGCTCCAAAAAGATAATGAGGGAAATGATAGAACAGGTAAGAAGAATGGCTAACGAAGGTATTATAAAAGTGACTGTAGATACGGCTGAAGCCGGAAAAGCCGATGAAAATTATAAGCTTGCCATTCAGAGAGCGCATAACATAAAGAAAATATTTGCTTTTCATAATATTGAGCCTGAAGCTATACAGATTTTTGGTTCAGCGTCTGAAAAGGGAACTACGGAGAACACGGTCATATTAAAGATTGAAACGCATCCCGAAGCCATGAAGGAAAATTATGAAACCGTGTCTCTCGACGAGATCCGCTTCGAAAATAAAAAAGAGGATTTCAAATCCGGCGTGAAGGAAGCCCTTGGAGTTTTGGCATCACAGATCAAACAGAAAGGCAACCCTCCTGTCGAGGTTATCGTTTATTCCAATGATTTCGACGACGAATCAGAGAACGAGGTTATTTCGAAAAAGCGAGCCGAGAAAATATGCGCTGAACTTGTCGCATCCGGCGCGAATTCAGGCAGAGTAGTTCCGGTCGGCTGGGGCAACTATGACGCGAGCCTTGATCTTTTTCAGGGCACCGGCGAAGCCGCGATCAATAATAAAACGGATTTTATAATCAGATCAGTGCGTTAGACGAAACAAAGCCTTATGTATGCGGGTTCGCCCGGAAAACATTTTTATACCAGCGCGCATTGTTATCAATGCGCTGGTATGCCCTTAATTGTCAGGCGAGTTTTCGCATGTATCGGCGATAGTCTCGGATCAGGAGCATTAAAAAATGGAAAATAAAGAGCGCGTTATATCGTCCGGCATTTTTGATGCTCTGGCGCTTTTTACGAAGCTGTACCATAAGCCGATGTCCGTCGGCGAACTCACTTCAGGCCTTCCTTTTGACGTTGAAAAGAACGGCCCTGAAATATTTTCGTGCGACAATATGCTGGACAACTTCGCCCGGGCGGCCGAAAGAGGCGGCCTTAGAACACGTCTTGCGGCAAGGACTCTCGATGATATAGGGGCGCTGACTCTTCCGTTGATATTGATAATGAAAGAAGGCGGAGGCGTAATACTTGATTCCATTTCCGAGGACAGGAAAAAATTCCGTATAGTTTCGCCCGAGGCCGGCGATTCGCTTATCTGGGTCGATCGCGATAAAATTGAGGCCGGCTATTCGAACCATCTTTTTTATTTAGGAAAGGGTTTCGGTTCCGGCGACGAGCATGGAAAGGCGCCGATAGCCGGTGTGCGCGGGCACTGGTTCTGGGAAACCATTAAGTATTCTTGGCCGCTGTATTCAGACGTGCTGAAGGCTTCCGTGGTCGTCAATATTTTCGTTCTGGCGAGTCCGCTTTTTACGATGAACGTTTATG
>CAZJFS010000233.1:0-5096 GCA_964545075.1 uncultured bacterium | reverse complement strand
CGAAGGCGATCAGATTGACAGCAGATTCCGATTGCTAACAATTGAAAAGGGGCGAGATATTCCGAGTCACGAAAAGATGCTTCTTCACTTTGATGGCCGCATACTCAAACTAAGCGATAGAAGAATTCAAGAAAGGCCTCCGATCGAATACTTTGGGTCTGACGAAGCATTTATCAGTTAGCATCTCAGGATAACTTTATTGGCAGCATTAACAGAGACTTTTATGAGCTCTAACCATTATCTGCCATTAACAAATATAATATAAAAAAACCCGGACTAAGCCGGGCAAAAGAACTATAACTTTTTAGGTTTAATTTGTTTGATAACTATCCGTAAGATCTTGATTAGTCCTGCACCAAGTAGTTCTGATATGATTGGACCCATTGAATCACGCTCCTTTATATTAATTTTATTTTGCCGTAAATTTATGTTCTAAATTCGACCTATTTGACTTTTGTGGTTATCATTCATGCGGCAATCTTCGAGCCGGATTCTTCTTCCAAACCGTCTATTCCGAGCAGCTTAAGAGCGGCTTTTACAGCTCGGTCTATATTGCCGAGTGACTTCGTGATAGCCTTGCCGTCTCCATTCCAAGCGGCTATATAGAATTCTGAAAGTATTTCAATGCCAAGCTGATTACCGACGACATACGCCGTTGCCTCAGCTTCCAGTTCTTCGACAGATCGGCTTTGTATTCTATTCGCGCTGGTATGGCCAAGGCAGAAGTGTCCGAATTCGTGAAGCATTGTCGCGTATTGAGCTTCGGTCGTGTTGTTGGCGTTTATAGTTATCGAGTTATTAATGATATAGCCGCCCAAGCCTTCTTTAAGCGGTAAGAACTCAACTTTGATGCCGGCAGCATGAATTTTTGAAAGAAGATCGGTGAAGGATAATACTGCCTTAGTGATGGTAGCCTGACGATGAAGCGGGTTATCGTTTTTTACTGGTTTTTCAGTTTGGCTAACATCGAATACTGGACGAGTTACGAAGAATACATTGTAGCCTTCTTTTTCTTTCACTTCGTCTTGAATGACTTCTATCTGGTTCTTTTCTCGCTTGTACTTTATCGGGGTTAATATATCCAGCGCTTTCGCACTACGTTGAATACGGTACTGCCATTTGGTCCATACCGGGAAGGGCGCAAGCCAGAGGTTAGAGAACGTTTCTAGGTCGAACGACCTGCCATGTTGCCGACACAGCTGCATTCCGGCCATAAGCGAATTATTTAGGCTATAGCTATGGTGATGCTTCGTACGGGCGATCAGAAGACCCATTAGCTCCGTGCGGTTTATCTTCGCCATCCGTTCCTCAAGCTGTTTCAATAGATCCTGAACTTTTGAATTCATTTTTACCTCACTTTCATAATAAATAAGGCGAAGTCATGCTTTTGCATAGACTCCGCCCATTATAAGTACACTTGTTATTACTCCGCCGTTTGCCTATCCTCGATTCTGCGCCCTTTATTTAACCGAGACTTCTTTCTCATAAGATCTGATAAGCCGGATGAGATAATTGATTCGCCGTGTAGCCGCTCGCTATGAAACTGGCTGGATGCTAAAGGCTGCGGTCCGTCAAATACCACGCTTCCGACAACCAGGACTTTCTCCGGCTCGACTTTATCAGTGTCGATACATTCGCGCTTATATAGCCACCAGCCGACGGCCAGTGTGAACCACGCCAAAAGTTCATTTATTTTATCCATAAGAACCCCCTCGTTTTTTTAATTAATATTCGCTCGCGAGTAACATAGTCGAATGCGTTTCATCGTCGATGACGTATAACTTTTCTTTTATAGGTATGCCGCAGTTAATGGTTATCTCAGCCTTATGTGGCGGACACTCTTGTGAATGATGTATGAGCTGTTGCGGTTGACTATTCTCTTTGCATAGCGGCTTTAACTCAAAGACCTGAAGATAATCGACCGCCTTAACTTTATTTTTAAATTCATCGATCATAGCCCAGATTAACATCTGAACCTCGACGGGTATCGTTTGAAGTACACCATTGGTCATGTATCTCTTACTGTCGAACATAGTTCTGCTCCTTAATAAGAACGGAGCCCTTATTTTCAGGACCCCGCTCGATTTCAGTTTCATCTTCTGGATTCAACATATCGAACCCGAGAAGCTCTTTGAATATTTTACTGGCGTGGTCATCGCTGTGCTCGCTGACATCGTATGAGTCATCTACGACCATTTCGCCGTTTTCGAATTCACATACTCCGGCAAACCATACTCCCGGTTCAGCATACTTAAGTGTGAATATAACGTCCGGAAATTTCTCTGACATGGCCTGAATAATAGGACGCGGCGGTGACCAGGCTGTATCGAACTTGATACTGTTATTTACTGCGTCATACTGGCAGTTAGAAGCATTCCACTTCGCACCTCGGTGATCGGCAAACCGGTTGCACCAATCGTCGTTGTTTTCGTATGCTGGTTCTGGAACGATTTTGTTGAAGTCTATCGAGCCTATGCCTTTGACTTCGTTATCATCGTTGTCCTTTTCTTTCTGGATGAATTCGAAAACTTCTTGGATCTTCGTCGGATTATCAGAGGCTAATATCAATTTGTTTACGCACCATTTCGACATGTTGTCTCCTTTCAAAATGAAAAGCGGAACCAGTGTATGGCCCCGCTCAATATCTATAGTGGTTTTGTATCTTTTCACGCCGATTTTTGTTTGATCTCGGCTTCTAATTCAGCCTTTAACTTAGCCTTCTGGTCATGCGTCGCCGAAATAAAATTCGTTCCAAGGCATTCGCGTATAACGCTGCCGGCATCTAAACTCGAAGCACCTGCTGGAAGAATCCCGACTTTTTTCAACAGGTCAGTAAGATCCATCATTCTTATCTTTTCGTTTTTGGTATCGGACGCAGGTACGAAGACTACTATGTTTTCAGGCGGCTTTGTTTCATTCGCAGAGCTAACAGCGGCGGCAGGTTCAGGTGTTGATGTTTCGGGAGTTGATGCAACCGTTACCAATTCAAGGGCTTTTTGGCACGCTAACTTATCTTTTTCTGATTTGAACTTGCTCTGCCGCATTGTCGTCGATGAGCTGAGATAATATCTGCCATCACCGACAGGAAGGGCCTCTAAGCCATTTTCTATTATCCACGCCTTTATTTTTTCCTTAGCAGTGTCGACTAACGCTTCGGCGGCATAGGTCTTTTTGGCCATCGCGATAACATCGTCCACCCTTTCGATCTTTATGATCTCGAAGTTCTTTGCTATCGGGCAGTGGTTGGCGTAATTGCAGCGACCGCAATGCTGACCTGGGCGCGGTTCGAATTTTTCATCGACGGATATAGCGTCTATGGTTTGTGAAAGTTCGTTCGAAAACCGCTGAAGGTCGTCGGCGAAGTATGTATATGTTTCATAATAGTCCGGGCCAGTGTAGAAGAAATAGGTATGGATGACCTCGATCTCAGGATAACGTTCCTTAATTGCTATAGCATATATCTTCAGCTGAAGCTCGTCGCTAAAGCCGGGGTAATTCTTCCAATCCGCGATGACAGCCTGGGTTCCCTGAAATGAATAAGCATCGATCTTGCCTATGACTGTATTTGTTATGAAATCAAGCACAAAGTCATGTTCGACAGCATTTGGAACCTTGAGAATATGGCGGCAAAATTTCTTCATACGTTCGCCAAACTTCGTTTCATTCATAGTTCCCAGGACAAGATGTTTCGCAATTTCAGTGTGCCTTTCGTTACCGGCCAGAGCAGGATCAGACGGTAGCGCCTTCTTCTTATTCATGTAGAAGTTGAACTGGGCCGGGCAACTTATGTATTTGCTGATACTGCTGTAACTGAGATGGTCGTATTTGTTCATAACTCATGCCGCCTTTCTTTCTTGAAGTTTTGACAGTTCCGTGATTATTTTATCCTGCTGGCCATCGTGAAGTTCCCAGAGCTCGACTATCTGCCGCGTGGTCAACTGTAATCGATTAAACGTGACTTTGAGTTCAGGTCTGAGCTCCTTGGCTATGTCCTGAATCGTAAGCCTTCTTTTTATAGGTTCCACGGGCGGTTTAGCTTCGCCAACGGTCTGAGTAGTTTCAGTCTTTGATGTTATAAGCACCTTGTCAGCCTGTGGTAATTCCAGGACCGTTTTTACAGCAGGTTTATAAAGCCATTCTACAAGCGTTTTACCGGTCTGTTCTGAAGGAACGAAGTATTTGCCGTCAAAGAGGTTTGTGCGATCCTTAGATGCAACCGCTACGTGCTCTTGGGAAAGCTCCATGAAGACAGTGTATTCATATTCTGCACCTTCACGAATTACAGGATTTAAGCCGACTTTCCTTACTTGCATTCGGTTGTTGCTTTGCTCGACGAGATATTCTTGCTTAGCCCTAAATGTGCATATGACGTGGATTTTAGATCCAGTTATGGCATCGATAAGTTTGTTATATAAAGGTGTTATTTCTTTCCAGGCGGTGAATGAATTTCCCCCTTTGTTAGATTTCTGGATTGAATCGTGGAGGTCGAGAAGACCGCCAGAGCCTGCCCAGGCATGTGAGAGTGAGTCGATGACGATAACATTGTAGCCGTTCTTTTCGGCGAGTAGCATTGCCTCAATATACTTTTCCGGGGTATAAAGCGGTTCGATGTTTAGAACATCAAAATTAAAAAGATCCGCATAGAGTGAAGCCGACCCTCGTTCGGTATCGATTAGTGCGACAGGCCCGCCGATTCCTCTGGCGATTTGAAGGGCTGAATATGTTTTGCCGCTTCCGGCGGCACCAGAAATTGCGACGCGAAGCTTGCTTTCGCATTTCGCAGCTTTTTTGAATTCCATAAAATCATCTCCTTGTTATTGTTCTTATAAACTTATAACTTTTTTTGATGTATTAGTTGCGGCGATAAAAAACTGACACTATAATAAGATATAATAATTTTAAGGAGCGTTCTAAATGAAAAACGTTAAAATGATAAAAGATGAAAGAAATAGGCCTATCGAAATTTTTAGTGAAGGTAGTGACGGCAAAAAATCAAAAACTATAATAAGCTATCTTGAAAAAGGAGTGACTATAGAAAAAGTTGGTTCCTTCTTATTTCGTGTGGGTAAAATCCAAAGCTTCAAAATTTAATTTGC
>CAZJFS010000232.1:0-5216 GCA_964545075.1 uncultured bacterium | reverse complement strand
TCTCGGCTTCGACTTGAATTACAGCGAGATAAAAAATAACGACGCCGCGCTCACGGATTTTTTGAACAAGATAAGGCTTGCGCCTAACGTCAAGGAGCTCGTTATCGCGGGCGACCTGCTCGACGAATGGTTCATTCCGGGGGACGTGGATACTTTTGAAGGAAAAACCCAGGCCGACTTCGTGGCCAAAATCGCCGCCGCGCATAAACCCGTAATAGACGCCTTCAACAACATAATAACCGACGGCAAGATAAAAGTTACTTACGTGCCTGGAAACCACGATATTTTGATAACCGCGTCTGATATCACGAGCATCATGCCCGGCATATCTCAGGCCCGCGACGTGGCCGGCCTCGGCACTTATTCGCCCTCGGACCGCACTGAAATCGCTTTCGAACATGGCCACAGATATAATTATTTCTGCGCTCCGGACCCGATATCGAACAGGTCTATAACCAACAACAACACATCGATACTGCCTCCCGGATATTTTTTCACCAGGATCGCCACGACATCGGTAGTAGAACGCAAGCAGGGCAAAACCGTATCGAAGGTCACGCCGCCCGACGTAACCGCTACCTCGCTCAGCGACAGCCAGATGCTGTTATATTACTACTACCAGTCGTTCAAGGGAGTTTTAGCCGATCTGCCCGTGGCCGAAAGCTTTACTGATAAATTCGTGAAAACGAATATAGATGGATTCACCGCCACTTATGCCATGAGCGATGTATTCCCATATCAGAGCGTCGCGAACGGCCCTATCGACGTTAACCTCTTTAAAGGCGCGCAGGACACATGGGATCAGAGACAGACCGCGAATCTCGTGCCCGTTAATGTTCCCGTAAAAGAGGCTATATTAAACGCCGCATATTCGAGCGACCTGGACGCCAAATCGGACACCCAATATTTCAAAAACGCCGCTTCTAACAAGAGGATCGTCGTGTTCGGACATTCGCACGTGCCGCTTGTAAAAGCGTCCGCCAACACCAAGTCTCAGAAATGCATATACGCTAATTCCGGAACATGGATAGATCACAATCCAGCCGGCCCGACGATGGATTTCGTCGTAATAGCGCCTCAGAAGACCAACGCCGCTACGGCCGAATTCGTCAACGCCTACAGTTATTCAGCCACAGGCGTTATAACGAGATTGGCCAATCCCCAGGCGATTACGAATCTGAACTAAAAAAAATTCCCCGGAGATCGATTGATTTCCGGGGAGTTCTTTTATCAGATAGCCGGGCCATCCGCGGCAAATGTGATCGCTCGCACAAAACGGAAATGAAGCACGAATGATTTACTTATTGGCCGCTTAATATTCCGCGCCCGAGTATCCATCCGACCCAAAAGATCAGTATGAAAATTCCCGCAATTATATATTCGGATCTTTCTCTTATTACGTTATTTATCCTAAACATAAGCGGAGGCGGAGGATCGCTTTCTTTATACTTATGCTCGCCTTCCTGCTTGCTCAGATCGCCGTGCACCTGGCATGAAACATCACTCGTAATGACGCCAGGGCTATAATTGTTTTTGGCGATAGTTATCGTATATTTGCTATTGATTGCATTGGCTTTCATACATTCCGGCTTCGATTTAAGATACCCTTTATTCACGAGTATTTCTATTTCGAATGTGCCCTCCGCGACGTGAGGGTTTTCCATAATATAAAGTTCCATCGCGCCTTCAATTGTCTTCATATTGGCAACGCAGGTTTTTTTATGTAACATGGGCCTATAGGCAATGGCATTATCCGGCCTCATAAGTATGAATGATGAAAATACCAATGTAAAGATAATCGCAGTTTTAAATTTAATCACAAGAAAACTCGCTCGCTCATTTCTTAAACACTTCAAAATGGCTCTACTGCTGCATGCCGGTAATCAGCAACGGCATATCGAAGTTCCTCGTCATGCTTGTGATGTGGTCTTTTTTCAATTCGGTCACCGGAAGCATATCAACGACAGAGAAAGACTCCGGATCGATATATCCGGCCATCGCGAAGGCGTTTTCAGGCAGGTTGACGGGAATTTTAATCGAAAGCACGCCTTTAGCGTAGCCGCCGCCGTTGTTGACTATAATAAGGGGAGAATAGGGCGTGCCGCCTCCCTTATATTTGCCCGCGGGAATTTCAAAATATGATATTTCAAAGGTTTTTTCAGTATTATAGGCGTTTTTTGGTATAACGATCTGAAGTCCCTTGATCGGGCAGGCTTTTTCGACTTCTATCGTGCCGCCCGCGGGTCCTATTTTCGCGGTCATAACGCTTATCGCGCCTTTGACTTTAATCACGTTTTCGATTGTGCCTTCAGCGGCGAGGCCGATTCCGGCCATAGAAAATGAGAACATTAGCGAGATTAAACAAACGATGACTTTTTTCAATCAGGTTCCTCCAAAACTATAATTAATATGATTGAAATTATAATATCACGGAAATAATTTTAAGTCAACTTGACGCTCTGTTTTTATTAACTGATCATATTTTTGAGATGTTTTTTATTTTCAGACGTATAATTAAATAGAACGCGTTGGCGAAATGTGATACAATATCATCACGCCAATAAAAAATGAGGAGTAATCATAAGTGAGTAAAGATAACGTAAAACAGATGTTCGGCAAGATTGAAAAAGACGCCGCATTAAAAGCCGAATACGCCCGGTTGATGCAGGCGCACCAGATCGAAACTGAAAAAAAGCTTTCCGATAAACTCATCGAGTTCGGAAAAACTTCCGGCTTCGCGTTCTCAAAAGACGATCTTATGGCCGCTCGCGCCGAGATTATCGATAAGTCTAACTCAAATAAGGAACTATCGCAAGACGATCTTGATAATGTAGCCGGCGGCGTTAAAGATGGATATAAAAAATTTGCGCTCATATCTACCAGTATCAGTAGTTTGGGAGTAGTGTGCGCGCTTCTTAGCGTCACGAATGAAGCTATGTCGCCGCATGGCGGTTGCGGCAAATTCATGTCAACGACAACAAAATGTTAGTAATATGACCCCGCATTTTTTCGCGTTATACTTGAAGGAACCCGGAAATGCTGAATGAATATGGACAATTAAGAATTAGTTTGAAAAATCAGTTGAAACTTTGAATAAAATATGATAATCTTCTTCCCGCGATAAAAATAATGGCTGAAAGTGTATAATTGAATAATCTGCTCATAAATAACGCATATAAAATAAGACTTTTGGACTATTCTGAAGGAGAAGCCTTCAAGCACATGACATACGGCCGATATAAGCCGTATGTCGCATGGATGTCTTGTGTTTCAGGTGTTTTGTTCCCTGTCGGACTGTTTTATGAGGGCCGGCCGGCGGGCCTTCTTCTCGGCATCGGTGCTTCGTCCCTGAAACAAACCGAAATCTTATCATTTTTCATTGAAAGAGAACACCGGGGCAAAAACAACGCGTTTAAAATGCTGGAATTTTTGGAAGATAAATGCCGGGAAGCTAAGATCGGCGCCATGAATACGTTTTATTTCGATAACCGGCCGTTCGTCCCGCTTATAAACAATTTACTGGATAAATGCGGATTCGCCCCGGCCGAACCGGAATTATTCTTATGCAAATGCAAACACGAAAAAAATTTCACGAAAATGCGGGCGCTCGAATATACCGACCTGCCAGCTGATTTCGAAACATTTAAATGGGCCGATATGGACCCGGCATTAAAAGAAAAATTGAAAAATGAATGGGAAAACAAGGAATGGTTCGATAATAAACTTTCTCCGTTCGCAT
The DNA here is from genome assembly GCA_964545075.1 of uncultured bacterium. Lineage (GTDB taxonomy): Bacteria > Muiribacteriota > UBA9980 > UBA9980 > UBA9980 > DAOPXV01. Next base: position 1,477 of record CAZJFS010000232.1, on the reverse strand, counting down.
GCGAGAAAACCATCGCCCCGGAGACGAGCCTCTGGCTTCGAAAATGCGATGATATCGTCGGCTGGATGATATGCAATTATTACAGCGCAGACACCATTTTATATACTTCCATTTTCATAATGCCGGAACTTCAGTGCGCCGCGCTCGGAATAGCGCTTCTTATGCGCTCCATTCGGGCCCATATCTTCAGCGATCTGGCTGAAAAATACCCTTACGCTTTATTCGAAGTAAGATATGATAACCAGGTAATGCTTAAAATGGTCAGAAAAATGTTCGCAAGATACGTGGTGGAAAAATATGACCGGGTTACAAGAAAAAAAATCTTATAGGTGACATCAATGTTGATTCAACCTGTATTTTTTTGAGATACTTTATACTATCAGGCGTATAATTATATTAAAGAGTTAATTCATTGTGTTACAAAAAATTTATCATAATTAAATAAAAAAAGGAGAGATGTCAATGAGTAAAGAAAACGTAAAAAAAATGTTCATTACTATGCAAACTGACGCCAAATTGCAGAAAAAATTCGCTGAGGGGGCTCAGTTGAATGGGAAAAAGCCTGAAAACGTTCAGGCCGACTTGCTTGTCGAATTCGGCAAAGCCGCCGGCTTCGTATTTTCAAAAGAAGAGCTGCTGGCCGCTCGCGCTGAACTTATGGATAAATCAAAGGAAAACAGGGAACTTTGTGATGACGACCTGGTCAATGTAGCTGGCGGCGCAGGTCAAAAACCAGATCAACCGGCCGCGAATCAATCAGTTAACTACTGCTTTCACATCATGTATTAATAAATTGGATGCAAAAATGTCATATATTTTTTATGTAAATTAAAGGATTTAAAAATGCGTAGAGTTATCTGCACTTTCCCTGTGATGAACACCGGCGATCGGAAACCCGTTCATGTCAAAAACAATCAATTTACCAGATATTCTACGCCTTATAATATTTACCTTCTGGCGGCGATAATAGAAAAAGCCGGATATGAAATAGACATAAGGGACTGGGTAAGCCTAAACTGCGATATCGAACGGTCTGCGAAAGAATTGCTCGAATACGATATAGTAATGTTCTCGTGCATGTCATGGTCCTGGCCGCCGGTGATCTGGGCGATCGAATACCTTCGCCGGTTCCGGAGCGACCAGGTCATAATCGTCGGCGGAATGCAGGCCGCGTTATTCGGCGACCAGATCGTCGAAGAATTTCCGGTGGATTATGCCGTTTACGGCGAGTGTGAAACGACGGTCGTCCCGCTGATAGAAATGATAGAAAAAAACGGCGATCCGCGGCGAATACCGGGACTGATATATAAAGATAACGGCGATATCTTCAAAAACGATCCCGCGAGGCTCCTGGGTTGTTCAGAAATAGCCGATCTTCCGGTCCCTTTATATGACCGCCTTCCGGACGATTCATGCTACAACCTTTCCATCGAATCGGCGCGCGGGTGCCCGAACAACTGCGTCCACTGCTCCACGA
>CAZJFS010000231.1:0-5323 GCA_964545075.1 uncultured bacterium | reverse complement strand
GCAAGAGCGTGAATTCTGGACATGGCCGGACCTGTTTTTTGCGTGAAATTGGCGTCATATTCCTTTGAAACATAAACTTTACCGTCGTCCGCGCCTGCGATCACGTAGCCATTGTCCAGCACTCCCAGCGCGGTAATGTTAGAGCTTCCGACAGTGGAGACGCGGTTCCACGGGCCGTCGTTTTTCGATATCCACAGTCCGCCCTTTCCGCCAGCATAAACGAATTTTGCGTCACCCCTTCCATAACCATATTTGGCAGTGGCGAGGCAATAAATCGTATCCGAAATCGAGCCGTCGGCGAGAAATGCTTTTTGCAGAGCCCAGGTTTCACCATTATCAGCGCTTTTAGAAAGTCCGCCAGCGTTAGTGGCGGCATAAACGATACCGTCCTTGTCGACCACAATTGAATTGATTGAATTCGACCGGAGGTCTCTGGAAATAAGGTTCCCGTCGTAAAGTCTGTGAAATGACACTTCGGGTGTATTGTATGTATTCATGTCGATAGACTGAATGCCAGAATATTTGTCGGGGTCAAGTATGTCTGCGGTGTGAAGCACATAGAATCTGTCTCCGGCAGGTCCGAGAATTATCTTGGATGGCGTTCCAGCCGTGTAAGCCGGAACGAGTGGATCGTTAAGCGTCGCCAGTGGAATCCGATCGATGCCGGAAGTGCATGGCGTGAGAGATAGCGAGCTCAATCCAGCCCCGTTCGGCCCATTATCCACTTCCGTGCCTGTCTTCAGGTTTACTATGGAAACCGTCTTATCCCCGGAATTCACGATCGCCGCGTATTTGCTATCAGGCGTTATTGCTATCGATGAAGGATCGTTCCCAAGCGTCGCTCCGCCCTTTAAAACTTCCTGCGGCGGCAGCGCACCAGATGTTCCGCTTTTGACGGACACTTTGACCCTTAAATTAGCGTAAGGATTCTCGCCGTCGATGAGATATTCCTTTCCGTTGGCGAGCGTGGGAAGAAGGACCTCGTCGGAGTTATAGCCGTCGTAGTCGTCGATGTCGTTGTAATATTTGGAACGGTTGACGATGGTCTCGTTAAAGAGCCGCGCCACATTGGTCGTTTCATCCGTGCCGTTGGCGATCTTCGGCGCCGTCGAGTCCGGAATATATTCTTCATGCGTCGGTCCCGGCTTGAGGTTTACATTGGTTGTGGAAGACTGATAAGGATCGTCGAATGATTTTTTCGCGATCTCGTTCATCATCTCTTTCGCGAGATTCTGCGAGGCGAAAGATTTGTAGTTACGCCTGGAAAGGCGTTCACTTACCTGAAATGTATTAAGGATCGGCCCCGTCAGCAGAGCGACGAGGAACATGGCGACAAGAAGTTCCAGTATTGTAAAAGCGCGTTTATTATTATTGTTTACCATCATAAAAAATAACTATCATTATCATGAATAATCTTTAACAATTAAAAGGGCGGTTCGCTTAATTTAATTATAAGCTTTTAAGCCTTAAAAATCAAGCCGCAAAAAAATTAAAATACTGTGTTGAAAAAAAAACGTTTTTAGTTTAGAATAACATCCTGTCCGGTCTGAATTTTTTCGGTCCGGCAGTTATTGCTTTATGAAATAAAAAGGTTTAACAAATGAACACTCTCGATAAAAACGATATTTCAGAAATTATAAAACTTATCAAACCGATCCTCTGGGATTACGAGATCGATCCGTATGAGTTTTACCTTGCGGCGACGGGCGAAATTCCATCAGCCGGTCATTTTGATTCTAAAAAGGCTTTTGTCCGCATTCTTGACAGAATGTTCTGGTACGATCTGGTTAAAATTTTTGGCCTCGAATTCATAAAAACGAAATTGACGCCTGAAATAATAGCGATGGTAAGAAATTCCGAGATGAGGGAAAATTATGAGTTCATACGAAAAGTATTACACAAAGAGCCTTTACCCCTTTCAGGATGGGATCCTTCGTATCGTGAAAAAGTCAGGCACTCCCTTTTATCTGACAGGTGGCACCGCATTAAACAGGGCATATTATAATCAAAGATATTCGGACGACCTGGATTTTTTCCTGAACGGTTCCGATAAATTTGACGAATACAGCGGTCTTTTTTTTTCCATGCTGGAAAAGAGCCAGCTTGAACTCGGCTTTTCGATAGATTTTACAAGCGTCAAAAAATTACGGGATTATATGCAGGTCTTTCTTCGGCAAAAGACTCATGACGAAGAAGTCATTCTGAAAATTGATCTCATAAACGATGTTCCAGCGCATTTCGGCGAATTTACATTTGATGAAAATCTTGGCAAAGTCGACAGTTTAAGAAATATACTATCGAATAAATTATCGGCCCTCACAAGGTATGAAGCTAAAGATATAGCGGATATAAGAATAATCGCGAAAAATCAAAAAATATACTGGCCTGAAATTTTTGGCGAAGCGAAACAAAAAGAGGCCGGTCTTGATCCTATAATGATCGTAAACATCTTAAAGTCCTCTTCGATAAATGTTTTTGAGTCCGTTAAATGGTCCGAAAACGCCGATCGTGAAACGCTCATGTCAGATATCGGCAAGATCGCCGACGATATTTTTTCGGGTGCCGAAAATAGTCTTTTTAAGCCTTTATTATAAACGCCTGGCAATCAAGCCGCAAAAAAATTAAAATACTGTATTGAAAAAAATCCGTTTTTAGTTTAGAATAACATCCTGTCCGGTCCGAATTTTTTCGGCCCGGCGGTTATTGCTTTATGAAAAAAAGGTTGACCGATGCCGAATTACGAATATAAAACGATCGATCATGACGGTAAAACCGCCACGGGCCGCGGCGAAGCGGCCACCGAAGAAGCCATGATCGACAGCCTTACGGCGGACGGATTTTTCGTCGTAGAAATAAGCGAAACACGCAAAGCGAAAAAATCATTGGGCGAATCCGTTTCGGCCATGCTTGGCGGACTTTCGTTTTCGAGGCGCGTCAGCCAGAAGGAAATAACGTTCTTTTACATGCAGATATCCGCGCTCGTCGGCGCCGGCGTCACGCTCGTCGAAAGCCTCGATTCGCTCGCGGAACAGTCCGAAAACCCTTATTTTAAAAGCGTTATTCAGGACATAAAAACGCAGATATCCACCGGCAAGACCTTTTATGAATCGCTCGTGAAATATCCCGATATATTTGACAAGCTCTCGGTCAGCATGATAAGGGCCGGTGAAACGGGCGCGGGCCTGGACACGGTCCTGGTCGAGATAGCCAAATTTTCCGAGCGCGACGCGAAACTTCGCGCGAAGGTCAAATCGGCGATGCTCTATCCCGGCGTTCTCTCGATAGTTTCGGCCGGCGTCGTGTGTTTTTTGATAATTTACGTCTTTCCGAAATTCACGAAAATATTCGCCAAGGCCAAGGGCGGACTGCCTGCGCCCACGGTGCTTTTGATGAGCATCAGCAAATTCATGCAGGCTTACTATATTCACGTGCTGATAGCTATAGTCCTGATAATAATAGGTTTTAAATGGCTTCTGGAGACCAATGAAAATTTCAGGCGCGTTTTTCACCGCTACATTCTAAGAGTTCCGATCTTCGGCGGCCTTATACTGAAATCTTCGGTGGCCCGCTTTTCGAGAACTCTCGGAACCCTTCTGCAGGGCGGCGTTCCGATACTCAAGGGCCTCGAGGTTTCCGAGGACATAATCGGAAACGTCACTTTGAAAAAGGTCATTTCCGAGCTTTCAGGCGGCGTCGCGCAGGGAAAAACGATGTACGACATACTGCGGCAGTATAAAATTTTCCCTTTCATGGTGACTAAAATGGTCCAGACTGGCGAAAAAACAGGCACTCTTGCCAAGCTGTTACTGCGCGCGGCGGACTTTCTCGAATACGAGGTGGAGGTCCTCATCGAAGGCCTCACGTCTATCATAGAGCCCATTTTAATAGTGGGAATGGGCGTTGTCATAGGATTTATAGCCATGGCGATGTTTCTGCCGATGTTCGATCTTACAAGCACTATCAAGTAGCGAAGAGAGAGGAATTATGGAGTTTGTGGTACGTATAAAACGGAAAGGCTTCACTTTGATTGAAATTATGATAGTTCTTGTTGTTCTTGGTCTTTTGATAGCGGTAGCGCTTCCCAAGGTCAGCCAGGTCTTATTCACCGGCAAGGTAGCTTCCACCAAAACGACATTTGCCTCGATAGTTAAGGCGGCTAATAATTTTTATTCTGATTTGTCGATATGGCCGGGAAGTATTTTGAACCTTTTTGAAAAACCTATTCCGGCTTATTTTGGTCGCAGGTCGAGCAATCTGGAATTTGTTTATTTTACCCAGATCCAGCTGAATAAATGGAACGGGCCGTATATGGACGGCACAACCAACGAAGCGACGTTCGACGCTTGGGGAGGAAAAGTATCGATAGGTTTGGTGAACAAGGCTAATTTTACCTACGATGGATGGGACACTGCTAAAATGTCTGATTTAATTACAGACGCCAGATGGGCTGATTCGTTTGTCGAGGCTGGTTCGGTGCCCGGCATTTATCTTCACTCGATGGGTGAAGATACGGTAACCGGTAATGCGGCTACCGCCAAAGATGATATTTTCTTTCTCGTCACCGCGTATCCTCAAAAATGATGAACCAAAGGTTAAATAGATAAAAACGTTGTTTAGTAGCATTTCGAATAGAAAAATAAAATTTATTTTAAGGAGGCATATTCAATATGCGTTTATTTATGGTCAGATCCAACAAAGGTTTTACTCTTATTGAAATCATGATCGTGCTCGTCGTTCTTGGTCTTTTGATAGCGGTGGCGCTTCCGAAGGTCAGCCAGGTTTTATTCACCGGCAAGGTGAACGCGACAAAAACTTCGCTTTCGTCGCTTTCGAAAGCTATTAAAAATTTCAACGCCGATACGAGCGTGTGGCCCGGAAATATAACCGACCTGATGAGCCCGATAGTCGGCGGAAAAGAATGTTTTAACACGAAAACTCTTGTTGCATCTACATATTCGGCGGCGCAGGTTAAAAACTGGAAAGGCCCTTATATGGACGGGACCACCAATGAAATATCCGTCGACGCCTGGGGCGCCAAAGTTTCCGTCGGCGTCGTGGACAGTGCCAATAAATATACCGGAAAAGATGTCACGGGCGCAACCGTTACCGTTGATAACGCTGCTGACTCTACTTCATATACGGATTTGGGTTCTGTTCAGGGCCTGTACCTTCATTCACCCGGCGAGGACACTATGACCGGCGCCACCGCTTCCGGCAATGCCAAAGACGATATTTTCATTTTCGTGAGCGGAAAAGTTCAGTAATTTATAAAACCCAAAAGCAATGGCGCCCGGTTAAATTGGGCGCCATCGTTTTTATAAGA
>CAZJFS010000230.1:0-5503 GCA_964545075.1 uncultured bacterium | reverse complement strand
CGGTTGGTATAGGCTGTTTCGACGTTCCGCCAATGAAGCACAGGCCCGGGAACCTGACTATATTCATGCTGAAAAGGCCCTTGAAAAATTCGATAATATCGCCGATGCTGAAATTGCCTTTATAATCAGGATCGAGGTTGAGGTTCATGAGCTTAAATTTGCCGCCGCCGGTTTTGCACCATGCGTCCTCATTAAATCCGTCATTTTTTTTATTGAGCCAGTAAAACGTATAGAGCGGGTTGGGAGCTGCCAGATCGACGACTTTTACGTCGCGAGTCGCTTCGATGACCGTGACGATGGGTTCGCTCGATCCGCTCGGAACGAATTCGACCCTGCAGTTATAATAAAGCGTCGCGAATTTTTCAATTATTATGTCTGCTTTTACAGGGATGAGCGATGGCAGTTTTATCTGATCGACTATTTTTTCAAGCGCTTTTGAGAGCATCTGGCCGACGTTGATTTCAATCGTCAGGAATTGTTTTAAAACTCCGGCCAATATGTCGCCGATCGGTATAGGAATGCCGAAAATACTTATTTTAAGTCCTTTTATAAAACCGCTCAAGTCGATCTTGAATTTGATATCGTTGAGCCCTAAAAAATCAAAAAGCTGATTTCCAAGACCTTTAAGCCAATCTTTAAGGAATGTGTCGTCAATGACGGCGCCGGGCCACAGCACGGTTCCGCTGTCCGATACGACCGGTTTCATGTCTTTTATCATCATGGTGCATTCGACTTTGGTCCGGCCGTCGTCGCCGCCGAGTTCTCTTATGAACTGAGTTACGCCGAGGGCCTGAGCGTTTAATTTTTGCTGGCTCCATGTGGGCGAAAGACCAAGCGTATCAGGTGATAAGCTTACATCAAGGTTGACGCCGGAGACTCCGGTTCCGGCAGTTGATCCGCCGGTGACGACTATTCCGGGAACGCGCATTTTTAAATACCATGATGACGCAGGATTTCCGAGCATTGAAATAACGTTTTTGACAAGCTCTACCGGATTCATGTTTCCAAGATTATTCATTTCGGAGCGGACCTTGTAAGTGGCGGCCTCGATGGCCGCTTCGCCGAGGAGTCTGGCTTTTTCAACGTTAACGATGTGGAATGTTTTTGCGTCCTGATTTTTGGAGAAGTTCATCATGAAATAAGCCATCATCGCCATGACGAAAACGAGCGCCAGTACCAGCGGGATAACGAAGCCGCGCCGGTATTTTCTAAAAACGTTTAAAAATTCATTCGAGCTATATTGTTTCATAGCGGATCACATCCAGTAGTTTTAATAATGGGGTATGACCGTGGTTTATTTCGTATTTGGAGCCTTGAAGTCCATTTTTCCGAGATCTGCCTTAAGAAATGCCTTCATTGCGGTATCTGATTTTGAGTATGTTTTTTTTAACGAATCGCCAATGTTCGGGAATGCCTTGAAGTAAAGTTGGGCGTTGGCCGCAAGCATGGCGTTCTGCGCTTTGGCTTCCTGGGCGGCGTCGCCGGTTTTTTTGTAAATATCGGTGAGATAACCCAGCGCGAGAGATTTTAAGTAGATGTTGGTTGATTTGTCGGCGAGGTTCGCGAATACTTCGGCCGCTTCTTTATATTTGCCTTTTTGATATAGTTCGGTGGCCTGAAGGAAGAGCGGATGCTGTTCAGCCTGCTGCATCAGCGAGATCATTGAAGTGTTGAACCCGCTCGCGTCTATCAAAGGCTGGATGTTGGCATCGAAATATTCATTATATGCGGACTGTTTCATTGGTTCGAGCGGCGTGACCGTTGATTTATAATAATCTCCGTCATCCCATGTGAAGTTACTCATGCTGGCTACGGCTTTTATGTGAGATGCCTTGTTTTTAGCCGGAACCCGGCTTTTTCCACCGAAAAGCGGGCCGTTGTCAATGTTTGAGTAACTGGCGGTTGAACCTGAAGTCGTTTTATCTGATGAAGAAGAAGCTTTAATTTTTTTATTGAACGAAAAACCGTCTGACGATCTTTTTGAAGATCGGCTTGAGGAACTGTTCGAACCGCCGTAAATAAAATAGATCAAGACGCCGGCGATTATGATCAGAAGTATTATTAATAGCCATTTAAGGCCGCCGTTTTCTTCCATATGACAACTCCATAAAAAAATAAAATAGCGTCTAATTTAATTATATCAGATAAAGCATGCTTTGTCAGTAATCATTCAAAAAAAACTAACTGGTCCGTCTGCGGAAGCGCTTTAAGGGTTCCCATTGTTGACAGGACCTCTATAACATTTTTTGACGCCTTCGTTCTGTCCTTGAAATCTTCAATCGATATGAATTCGGATTTTTGCGCTTCCTCAAATATCTTATGAGCTACGACGCCGCCGAGTCCCTGTACAGAGTTGAAGGGGCATATAAGTCCGTCGTTGGTTTCTTTGTTTATGGTAAAGTTGAAGGCTTTCGATTTATAAAGATCGACGGGATAAAATTTCACGCCGCGCGCCATGGCTTCCAACGCGACTTCCATTATTACGTATTGTTCGTATTCCTTGGCCGTGGCTTCCTTTCCTTTAGCCTTTATGTCATTCATCGTGCTTGCGACGTATTCACGGCCTTTTAAGACCGTCCAGGCGTCGAACGCGGCGAGGCCTTTAGTAGAGAAATATGTCGCATAGAAAGCGAGCGGATGGTTGACCTTGAAATAGGCTATCCTGAAGGCCATCATTACATAAGCAGCCGCGTGAGCTTTCGGAAACATGTATTTTATCTTATTGCAGGAATCGATATACCACTGCGGTATATCGTGTTTCTGCATTTCTTCGACCATCTCTTTTTTCAGGCCCTTTCCTTTTCTGACGTTTTCCATTATGGTAAATGAAAGAAGCGGCGGCATGCCGTGTTCCAGAAGATAGTTGATTATATCGTCGCGCACGGATATAACCTCTGAAAGTTTGGCGTTCCCGTTTTTGATATACATCTGGGCGTTGTTGAGCCAGACGTCGGTGCCGTGCGACAGGCCCGAAATGCGCACGAGCTCGCCGAATGTTTTCGGCCTTGTTTCATCGAGCATGCCCCGGACGAAGGATGTTCCGAATTCGGGTATGCCTAAGGTTCCGAGCGTTATTCCCGTGATGTCCTCAGCTTTTATATTAAGCGCGTCAAGGCTTGAAAAAAGCGAAAGCGTTTGTTTGTCGCCGAATTCTATGTCATTGACCGAAAGCCCGGTCAGATCTTCCAGCATTTTTATGATCGTCGGGTCGTCATGTCCCAGAAGATCGAGCTTCAATAGTTTCTTATCGATAGCGTTATAATCAAAATGCGTCGTTATCGTTCCGCCGCTTCTGTCGTTGGCCGGAAAGTTGACGGGCGTAAACTCGTGGATATCGCGGCCCATCGGGACGATCATGATGCCGCCAGGATGCTGGCCCGTGGTTTTTTTGACTCCGCTGCAGCCTATGGCGAGCCTGTTCATTTCGGCCGGACGCTTATGGGTATGGCGTTCCTCGAGATATGCTTTTACGAAGCCGAAAGCGGTCTTGTCGGCGATCGTGGATATTGTTCCCGCGCGGAATACGTTGTTTTCGCCGAATATTACGCCGACGTATTCGTGAATGCGCGGCTGATAATCGCCGGAAAAGTTAAGGTCTATATCTGGCGTCTTGTCGCCGTCGAATCCCAGGAAGACTTCGAAAGGTATTTTCTGCCCGTCTTTTTTCAGCTTAGCTCCGCATTTCGGGCAATTCTTGTCGGCAAGGTCGAAGCCTGAATTCAGGGGCAGGTCCTCAAAAAATTCGGAATATTTGCAGTTTTCGTCTTTGCAGTAATAATGAGGCGGCAGCGGATTTACTTCGGTAATATTGGTGAAAGTGGCGACAAGCGAAGAACCGACGGAACCTCGCGATCCGACCAGATAGCCGTCTATCATGGATTTTTTGACCAGTTCGTGGGCTATCAGATAAAGCGTGGCAAATCCGTTTTTGATGATGCAGTTCAATTCGTGCTCGAGGCGTTTTTGGACGGTTTCCGGGAGCGGGTCGCCATATTTTTTTTTCGCGTTCTCCCAGGCCATGTTTTTAATTTTATCCTCGGCGCCTTCCATGATCGGAAACGCGTCGTCCTTGGGTATTGGTATGAGACTTCCGATCATTGAGGCCACTTTTTGAGGGTTTTCAACGACCACTTCAAGCGCCGCCGCTTCTCCGAGATATGAAAATTCCTTGAGCATTTCTTCGGTTGTCGGAAAGTAAAGCGGGCAGGAGTTTTCGATATTATCAAATTTCTGTCCCGCGAAAAGGATCTTTCTGAATATTTCGTCCTCGGGATTTAAATAATGCATATCGGATGTCGCGCAGACTGGCTTTCCGAGTTTTTTGCCCAGTTCGTATATGCGCGTATTTAAATCAATCAGGTCTTTTTCAGACTTGAACGCTTCAGGCATTTTTTCCATAAAGAAGGAATTATTTTTAACCGGTTGTATCTCCAGATAATCATAAAAACTCGCGACGGCTTCTATTTCCTCGGCGCTTTTTTCGTTCACCATCCCGCGTATGAGTTCGCCCGCCTCGCAGGCCGAACCCAGTATTAAGCCTGCGCGGTGTTTCGTGAGTTCCGCTCTTGGAATGCGCGGCCTTTTATGGAAATAGCTGATGTGAGAGGCGGATACCAGTTTATAAAGATTTTTAATGCCTTCCTGAGTCGCGGCGAGAATTATGATATGGTAAGGCGACGGCACCTTGACTTTCTTTTCGTTTTCGTTCTTATTCAGAAGCGCCGTGGAATCATCGATAAGATAGCCTTCCATGCCGAATATGGGTTTTATTTTATTGTTTTTTGCGGCTTCCGCGAATTCGGGAAAGCCTTGAACTACGCCGTGATCCGTGAGGGCGACGGCCGTATGTCCCCACTTTGCGGCAAGCTTTACGTAATTTGATATCTCGGTTATTCCGTCCATGGACGACATTTTGGAGTGAGCATGCAGCTCGACCCTTTTTTGTTCGGAGTTATCCTTGCGTTCCGACATTTTTCCGACGTTTACGTCGTTCACCATTATTATGTGGTCTTTTTCGAATTGATCGAACTTGACGTTTCCGAGCACTTTTACTATCATCCCGGCTTTTATCTTGATGTCGGCTTCGGGGCTCGCGAATATTTTGCAGACTATGGTATCGCTCAGATCGCTGACGGAAAATGAGATGAGCTTTTTGCCGCTTTTGATGAGCCGCATATCCGAGGCTATGACTATGCCTTCGACCATGACGTTTTTCGTTTCCTCGAATATGGAGCTTACTTTAGAAGGCGCGAGCCTGTCGGGTATTTTCCTGCCGAAATATACGCCTTCTTCCTTTGGACCGTTATCCGGCGGTTTCGCCGCGTAATAATTATTCTGCTTCGGATAAGCCGGAGCCGCTTTGGGAGCGCTTACGACGTTCGCGGGCGGCCGTTCGGCGTATTGCTTTCCGTTGTTTCCGTTAGCGCCATTGGAACCGCCGTTTGTCTCAGCCGGGCCGTTATTGGCGGCGGCGCCATTGCCATTACCATTAGCGGCGTTGCCG
>CAZJFS010000229.1:0-5529 GCA_964545075.1 uncultured bacterium | reverse complement strand
CGCGTTAAAGACACCGAGCGGATCGGTCGAAACGATCTTTTCAATTATTAAAGTTTTTTGCGTGTTCATGTCGTTCATAAAATTGATAACCGTTCCGTTGAGAACTCAGCAAGACCAACCACTTCATCGCCAAAGGCGATGATGCCCCCGATTTCACTCAGCGCAGCTGAGTGAAATCAGCAAAAGGGGATAGAGAGGGGGAACATTGGGGGAGAGAAAGGGATGATATCCCTTTCTCTCCCCCATCCAAAACCCCGACCTGGCAAACCAAAATAAAGTTAAGGCAAGACAAGGCGAGATAAAACAAAATAGTATAATATTTGTTTCGTGTTATTTTATATTTGTTTTACTCTGACTTCTTTTCAGGTAAAGTGCCGTTAACGAAATTGTTTATCCCCGCGGCCGCGCGTTTTCCGGCGCCCATGGCCTGAATAACGGTAGCCGAGCCGATGACGATATCGCCGCCGGCGAAAACGTAAGGGATGGAGGTCTGGCAGGTTTCCGGATCGGCGATAATATTGCCCCATTTATTGACGTGCAAATCCGGCGCGGAATTGGGGATTATGGGGTTCGCGCTGGTGCCGACGGCGACTATGAAAGTGTCGCACTCGATGACAAACTCGGAGCCCTTCATCGGAACGGGTTTTCTTCTGCCGGAAGCGTCGGGTTCGCCAAGTTCCATTTTTATGCATTTAACTCCGGTGACGATTCCTTTATCGGTTTTCATGACTTCAATCGGGTTAGTCAGCATCACGAATTCGACGCCTTCTTCCTGAGCGTGATGGCGCTCTTCAAGGCGGGCGGGCATTTCCTCGAACGAGCGGCGGTAAATTATATAAACCTTTTCAGTGCCCTGAAGCCTTAACGCGGTTCTGGCGGCGTCCATAGCGGTGTTTCCGCCGCCGACGACGGCGATCCTTTTGCCTGCAAAAACGGGCGTATCGTAATTCGGAAACATATATGAACGCATGAGATTTATGCGCGTTAAAAATTCGTTAGCCGAATAAACGGAGTTGGCGTTTTCACCCGGTATTCCCATGAATTGCGGAGCGCCGGCGCCCGAGGCGACGAATATGGCTTTGTATCCGTCGTCGATAAAATCCTGGAAACGCAGGGTTTTCCCAGCCAGAACGTTATATACGATCTTTACGCCGAGCGATTGAATATATTCGATTTCTTTTTTCACGATGACTTTCGGCAGGCGGAATTCGGGGATGCCATAAACGAGCACGCCGCCCGCGACATGGAACGCCTCGAAAATCGTTACGTCATATCCAAGTTTAACGAGTTCGCCCGCGCATGTAAGTCCCGCGGGACCTGATCCGACGACGGCGATCTTTTGACCGTTAGGCGCGACGGGCGCGATCTTTTTTTCTTTAATGTTTTCGCGTTCCCAATCGGCTATAAAGCGCTCGAGCCGGCCGATGGCGACGGGTTCGTTCTTTTTGCCGACGATGCATTTTTCCTCGCACTGCGATTCCTGCGGACAGACGCGGCCGCATACGGCCGGAAGGCTGTTATATTTTCTCAGCGACTCTATCGCCGAATTAAAATCACGCGTTTTGATATGAGATATAAATTCCGGAATGTTTATTCCGACCGGACATCCGGCCACGCAGAGTGGCTTTCTGCAATTGAGGCAACGTTTGGCTTCGGTCACGGCTTCTTCTTCGTTATACCCGAGCGACACTTCGTTGAAGTTCTTGTTGCGCACGTTTGGCGCCTGTTCGCGCATGGGGACTTTCTTCGAATATTTACCGTTGTCAGCGGCTTCTTCGGCATGGCGGGCGTCGTGTGAGATATCGTCCGCCATTTTTTTAACTATTTCGTGAACGCAATTCGGCGCTTTTTCTTTATTGTCGAAACGGGCGAGCGCGTCTTTTTCTTCGTTGGAAAAGCGTTTATTGCGCGTCATCAGCTCATCGAAATCGACAAGATTTCCGCTCACGTCGGGACCGTCTACGCAAGGAAAAACTATCTTTCCGCCGACGGTAGCGCGGCAGGCGCCGCACATTCCGGTGCCGTCGACCATGATGGTGTTCAAGCTCGCGGTATAGTCGAGGTTATGTTGTTTCGTAACTTTCTGTACGGCGCGCATCATGACGAGCGGGCCGATGCCTACGACATGATCTATCTTTTTACCGTCGGCGATCATCTCAAGCAAGACGTCCGTAACAAGGCCCTTTCTGCCGACCGAGCCGTCGTCGGTCGCGAAGAAAGTTTCGCTGCTGACTGATTTGATCTCGTTTTTCAATATCAAAAGTTCATCTGTCCGCGCGCCGGTTATCGATATGACATGGTTTCCGGCTTCTTTAAAAGCGCGGGCCTGCGGGAAGAGGGGGGCGATGCCGAGGCCGCCGCCTATCATGACGACGGTGCCGTAATTTTTGATCGGCGTAGGCTTTCCGAGCGGCCCGAAAAAATCCATTATAAAGTCACCTTTATTGAGTTCGGCGAGGCGTTTCGTGGATTTGCCGACGGGCTGGAATATTATAGAAACCGTTCCGCATTCACGCGACCAGTCATAAATAGTAAGCGGCACGCGTTCGCCCGCATCGTCCAGGCGGAACATTATAAATTGCCCCGCTTCGGCGTTTCTGGCCACGTATGGCGCGGCCACTTCCATTTCAACATTAAACTCGTTCAGATGCACTTTTTTTAAAATTTTATACATCGCATGTTTCCTTTCCGTATGTGTAATAATGGCGTTGATTTATAAAATGAATTATCCGCTGAATTCTATCAAAAATCAGCGGATAATGCAATTAGAAATTATTATATTTTTGTTTCCAACCGCTGGAACGAAGCGGACCGCGTTAATCAATAATGAACGCATTGAACGATTAAAAGCTGAACCCAAAGAACGCTAAATATCAAAGGCAACTCCCTATAAAAATAAAAACGCTACCTTGATCAGGTGGGTTTCTATCATTTGCAGTAAATTAAAACTATTTTAAAGTTGCTTCTTCTTTTTTCCTGCTCTCACAAACTCCCGGCCTCCGATCACAATTTTCGCCCGTTCCAATTTTAATACGGGTTTCAATAAAACTATTGAAAAAAAACAAGTTTTAAGCTATAATTTAATTATAATGTTTACAAATATACAGATCGAACCTCACACAATCGAAAGAGCTAACGAGCGGGGCGCATCATTTGATGAAATAACCGACGTACTAAAAAACGGCGCTGACACTCCTGCTAAATTCGGCAAAAAGTCGAAATTCAAAGTATATGATTTCAAAGCGCTGAGAAATGAAAAATATTATGAACAAAAAAGAATCGAAGTAATTTATTTAATAGAAAACGACAACATCATCACTGTTACAGTTTACGTTTTTTATGGAAAATGGGAGTAACTCAAATGCAAGTTATTTATAACGACAAAACCGACCTGCTCTACATCAGATTCGACGCCGGCAAACACGAAGTGACCAACCAGCGCGTCGCGGACAACATCGTCCTGGATGTCGCCGAAAACAACCGGATAATCGGAATTGAAATAATGGATGCGTCCAAAAGCGTTAATCTGGGCCAATTATTGCCCATTGATTATAAAGCGGCGTAGGATTATTTTCCTCAAAGCAATTTTATAATTTTTCCGATACTTCGACAAAAATCCTGTCAGTGATCGCGATACATTCTCCGGCTTCTTCTTTTGAATTTCACGTCAAGTTCTATGGTTTTTTTGCATAATCAGCCATGTAAAGCCACTCCTGAATGAAAAATCTTATAGGCGAAAGATGTTTTATCGCTGATGCAGCAGTCCCATTCCGCGGGAGTATAAAGTAAAAAATCGACAGGTTTTTCACTGTCGATATTATAATACAAATCAGTTAAAAGTCTTCTCTTATCTTTTGTATCCATAACAATGCAAAGATCTATGTCGCTGTTTTTTTTCGCGGTTCCCGAAGCGCATGAGCCGAAAAGAAAAATTTTAGCCGGAGAATATTTGTTTTTTATTTGCGCCACGATCTTTTCATTTTCATTATTTAATTTTGTGTTTTCCACGTTTTCCATTTTAATCACCGTTTTGCTCTCATCGCTTTTCTAATCCATAAAATTATTATACACGATTTCCCTGGTTTTTGCATATCAGGCTCTATATTAGATTCGACGCCGGCAAACGCGAAATGACAAAACTAATAACAAACTGCATTGAAAAATCCTTGAAATATTGTGTGACAATCAAACGAAATTATTTGCAGGCCAGCTTGAATCCGGCGATAATTATGCCGCTTTAACCAAAACCATTGGAATATCGATAACCGATTTCGTAATGTTCGATGAACTTTCGGAACTTCACAATATATATCGTTTATGGAATATAGAATGCAAGCATGAACTGACCGACATTCTCGAACTGCACTACATAGAATTGCCGAAGTTCGACAAAGAAAAACCATGTCTTGAAATGACGATTACAGCGTACAGAAAAGCGATATCAAAAGACGAAGTCCACGAAATGATAGAATTCATGCACAAAGCAAGGCTCGACGAAGCGACAAGGCTTCATGATGCCGGAATGGACGGCAAACTTGAAGGCAAGATCGAAGCGGCAAAAAGCTTTTTAAATCCGGAATGTCAAAGCCTGAAATTGCTAAAATTCTCGGAATAAAAGAAACCGATTTTTAATTTATTTATATTACTTCCCAATGCTTATACGAAGCATTAGCGTCTTCATTTTTCCGGCTCTCACAAGCTCCCGGACTTCGGCTGCAATTTCCGTCCAATCCAATTTTAATACGGTTTTAATAAAGCTATTAAAAAAAGGAGTTTCAGGTTATACTTACAGAAGTATTTATTATTGCAAAATAAAACCAGGGAGATGCATCATGAACAAAAGCGGCATAAAACTTATTTTGACATTTTTTTTGCTTTTCTTATCGCTTCGGGATACGATCTGACTGGCGCTTACGCGGCGAAAGCGTTAGACGTAACAGCCAATGCGATCGATTATTCAAAGCCCGAACACTGGCTTTCGCTGCCTTCCGCGGTTGATAAAAAAGTCGATGTTTTTTACCTTTATCCGACGGCGTTTCAAAAGATCGATACGAATGAAGCGAACATTTGCCAGATCGATAATCCCGTCATGATCAAAAATTCAAAATTGTGGTTTGTATCGCAGGCGACGGCTTTTCAAAACGCGGCGAATATTTACGCGCCTTATTACAGGCAGACGGACGCACCTTATTGTTTGTCTTCGACATTGGAAGAGTGGGACAGGATCCAGGGCAGCACTCCAAAAACGGATGCATTCGCGGCGTTCGACTATTATATTAAAAACTATAACAAAGGCCGGCCGTTCATTCTGGCCGGACACTCTCAGGGCTCGCTCGTGCTGAAGTATTTGTTGGCGGAATATATGAAAGATCATCCGGATGTATATAGCCGGATGATCGCAGCCTACGTTATCGGGTGTTCGGTCACAGATAGTTACCTCGCTAAAAATCCGCACTTGAAATTTGCCAAGGGGCCCGACGATACCGGAGTTATAATTTCATATAATACCGAAGCGCCTGAAATTAGCGG
>CAZJFS010000228.1:0-5562 GCA_964545075.1 uncultured bacterium | reverse complement strand
GTCCGGCTGCGGAGCCAGACCCGACGTGCTTATAATAAGTTCCGTAATGCTCCTTGTCCCCGGCGTCACCATTATAAACGCGCTCCGGGAGATCATAGCGGGCGATCTCGTATCGGGTTCCGCGCGGGGTTTTGAAGCGCTTATAACCGCGGCTTCGATAGCGTCCGGCGCAGGCGTAATAATAAGACTTTTCGTTTAAAACCGGTCATTATAAAAAAATCAGGGTCTTTAAAATCTTTTAATTGAACAAAACAATTATTTTTGATATAATTTTAAAAATAATAAAAGACTTTTTTAACAGACAAAAATCCTGAAAGGAAAATCCTTATGAAAAAAAATCTTGAAAAAAAAATCGCCCTGACCGGCGAAGCCCTTCACATCGAGGACGTTTACGACGTAGTCAACAACGGCCGCCAGATCGAAATTTCCGCCGCGAGCCTTAAAAAGATCCACAGATCGAGAAAATACGTTGAAAAGCTCGTCAGCGACGAAAAGGTTGTTTATGGAATAACGACCGGTTTCGGCGAGTTCTCATCAGTCCACATAAAAAAGGAGAACGCCGCCGCCCTTCAGAAAAACTTGATAACAAGCCATGCCGCCGGCTGCGGAGACCTTTACGAGCATCCGTTCGTAAAATCCGCAATGCTGTTGCGCGCCAACGCCCTCGCCAAAGGGTATTCAGGAATAACGCTTGAAACTCTTTCCACGCTGGTCGAAATGATAAATCACGACATAATCCCGGACGTTCCAGTTCACGGTTCCGTAGGCTCTTCCGGCGATCTCGCCCCTCTCGCGCATATCGTTCTCGGCATGCTCGGCACCGGACGCGTCAACTATCGCGGCGAATCCATGGAAGCGTCCATCGCGCTCAAGAAAGCGGGAATAAAAAAAGCGACGCTGTCCTACAAGGAAGGCCTCGCCCTGATAAACGGCACTCAGATGATGACCGGAGTCGGCGCGATGCTGGTCAAACGCTCATACGACCTCTTCCTGGCTTCATGCGTAATAGCGGCGCTGTCCACCGACGCTCTCAGCGGGACGCCGACAGCGTTCAGCGACCTCATATCAAGGGTGAGGCCTCATTCAGGGCAGCGTATCACCGCCCAAATAATGACTAAGCTTCTTTCTGGGTCTCAGATAGTCGCCAGCCACCACGATTGCGACGAGGTACAGGACGCATATTCGGTACGCTGCATCCCTCAGGTCCATGGCGCCGTTTACGACACCATTGAACACGTTAATTCGGTCATAGACATAGAAATGAATTCGGCCACCGATAACCCTCTTATATTCGTCGACGAGGACGAGGTGATTTCCGGCGGTAATTTTCATGGCGAACCCATCGCGCTGGTAATGGATTTCCTCGGCATAGCGTTGTCCGAACTAGCCTCGATATCCGAACGCAGAACCGACAGAATGGTCAATCCCAACGCCAACAGCAAAAAGCTCCCGCCATTTCTCGTAAAAAACGGCGGCCTCAATTCCGGGTTCATGATAGCTCAATATGCCGCCGCGTCAATAGTTTCTGAAAACAAGGTCCTCGCTCACCCGGCTTCCGTAGATTCGATACCGACCTCCGCCGGAAAAGAGGACTTTAATTCCATGGGATCGATCGCGGCCAGAAAATGCATCAGAATTTTAAACAATCTCGAGAACGTCCTCGCGATAGAATTTCTGACCGCATGCCAGGCCCTCGATTTCAAAAAACCTCTCAAGAGTTCAAAATCCCTGATGAAGGTCCACGCCCTTTTGAGGTCCACCATCACTTTCATGGAAACCGACAGATTCCTTTCGCCAGACATATACGAAGCGCTCCGCGTAATCCGTTCGGACGAATTCATAAAACTGGTCCGTTCGATATGCTGATTTAAGAATATATTCGATATTTTTAAAAATTATCGCCCATGCCGGGCGCGCCACCCTAATAAAAATCTCCTTTGTTTCTTATCAACAAAGGAGATTTTTGTATTCCACCTTTTCATTATATTACGAGTATTCTGTTTTAATAATATTTAAGCCGGATTATCTGCCGACCTGTTCCAGCCATTCTTCCTGAAGTTTTGTATAATCGGTATAAAAACTATCCTTAAGCACTTCAGACATGCTATGGCCCTGGCCCAAAAGCTGGAGCGCTTCAATAAGTTGAGATTGACTGGTCTTTTCAATCATGAAATTGGTGAAGCTCAGAGACTGGTTATAAGCCAGTTCAACGGCCGCCGGCGGAGATATGCCCATAAACGAACCTTCGAGCCCCTTCATATCGAAAGCCTGTTTTTTAGCGACATATTTTTTTATATTGGCGGCCTGGACGTCGGAGAGGCTTTCGCCTTCGAGAAGCTGAGCGAAGCCTTCGTTAAGCCATACCGGGCAACGGCCGCGAGCAATATGAAATATTACGGCGTGAGTATATTCGTGAAGTATGAGTTGTTTTAAATTGTCGACGTTTTGCGCGACATCGTTAAGCGGAAGTCTTATTTTCCCGTCATAAAGCGCCGCGACCCAGACGGGAGAACCGGACGCTTCCTTGAACTGATTCTGAGAATAGATAATCACGGGCGTCGGAACATCAGGATAATAATTGAAATATGAACCTACCGTGGTATAAGCCTCCTCGAGCAGCTGCATGACCTTATCGACTTTCACGTCGTTCTTTTTATCGCCGTCGAACTGCACTTGAAAGTGATACAGGCTCTGGCTCTCGAATTTAGACTCCACTTTTCCTTCTTTTTTAACTTTTTTAAGAAGCTCGGCGGCGGCCGAAGCGTATTCATTCTTTCCGGACTTCACGGCTTCTTCGAGATATTCAATTGCGTTCTGAA
This sequence comes from uncultured bacterium, assembly GCA_964545075.1. GTDB lineage: Bacteria > Muiribacteriota > UBA9980 > UBA9980 > UBA9980 > DAOPXV01. The sequence goes on along the minus strand of CAZJFS010000228.1, from coordinate 2,743 downwards.
ATTTTCCCTGAGTATAGTATATCTTTCCTATGAGAAAAAGGGCGCCCGGCTGTTTGCCCTCGCTGGCGGCCGATTCCAGAACGTTTATAGCCTCGTCGTAAAAACCCTTTTTCATATAAACGCCGCCAGGGTGAGCCGGATCATATATTCGTCCGCTTTCTTTACAGCCGGCGAATTAAGCGCCTTTTCAAGGCTAGAAGCGGCCTCGTCAGTTCTTCCCCTGTCAAAGAGAAAATTGCCGTAATTTAAATGAACGATGTACGACGCTTCTTCATGCGCGACAGCTTTTTCATACATCTCGGACGCCAGCTGATAATTTTTCAAGTCGGTGGCGTTCACCGCGCAGGCGTTCATGACCATGACAAGGTTTGTTTTTATCGTCTTGTCGTCTGGAGCGAGTTCGCAGGCCCGTTCGAGATTTTCAATGGCCTTATCAAACTGTTTGGCCGCGGCCAGTTTCAAGGCGGCCTGATTTAATTCATAAGCGCCTGAGCTTTCAGCCTGAACGGCCGGAATCTTATTGACGGGCGCCGCAGCCTCACGCCGGCTCTGCGCAATGGAAATTCCTCCGCCGCAGGCGAAAGACAGGAGCAAGCCTATAACAACAACATTCCGAATCTCTAATGTTTTCATTTCGTCTTTTATCCCAGCCTTTTCAAATTATGATTTAATGTCGATAACGGTTCCGCGGGTAGGGTCCTTGACCTCGATCTTTTCGTTCTTAGCCTCTTCCTTAGTTCTTTCCTTGCTCTCGCCTGACTGCTTTTTGCCTCCGCCCTTGTTATCATCCTTTATCGTGTCAAGTCCGCTTTTTTCCAACTCCTGAACATTTTCGTTACGAATCTCCTGCTCTTTTTCAAGCTGTGGCGCATAACGCGTCTGGCCTTCCTCGTGCAGCTTATCTTTCTGAACCTGCTTCGCGTTTTCGCTTTCCTTCATAATGTTCACCTGCATGTCCATAGGTCTTATGCTCATAGTAAAACACCTCTTTCTAAACAGGTAATATTCTGATATCTCCGTTCTCTATCCCGAGAGCCGAACACTTTATAGCATCCTTGACCTCGTATTTGAAATATTTTCTTATTATGACGGTAACGCCGGGATAAAAAGAGTTCGTGGCCACTACCTTTCCCTTCTGGCTCGTCATTATCTCGTTCAAAAGCTGTTTCTTCTGCTCTTCAAGTTCCTGAAGTTTTACCTGCAGGCTGTCCTTGGTCGAAAGCGTCCTTTTGAGTATCTCCTCCTGAGCTTCGGAGAACCTGCCGGGAGTTTTGGCTTTTATTTGAGTAAGGGTGACGATGGAAGTGGATATTTTTTTTATATATTCGTTCGTCTGATTAACGTCCTGATCCAGCCTCACGATCTCCTGTTCCTTTAAGATGTCCACGCCGACCTCGATAACCGTCTTCGTTCCGGCCGGAGTACCTATCGAAAGAGCTTCGACGTATTCCGATGCGAAAATACGTCCGCCTATGATGCTCGCCTTTTTTCCCTTGACGATTATCTGTTTGCCTGAAACGACGTTTGAATGCATTATCGCGTTCTCGATTATTATCTCGTCGTCGGAAATTATATTTCCGCCCTGAAGAAACTTGGCGCCTATCTTTCCGCCGGCCTTTATAAGCCCGTGTTCCTTTCCGATGAAGCCGCCGTGAAGTATCACATTGCCCCTGGCCTCGATCACCGCTGAATTGACGGTTTTTCTAACTTCGACATTTCCTTCGGCCTTGACGGAAAACCCGTCGAGGATAGTCCCCTGAATAAGGACCGAACCATTGAAATCGATATTCCCGACGTTGAAATCGACGTCGCCTTTCACCTCATAAACGGGCATTACGGAAGCATTGTTGTTTTTAATTATAAGCTGGCCATTGACCGTGGCTTTTATATGATTGCCGTCCTCGGTAATCTCCGTGTTTTTTCCGGGAATAAAATTTATCTCTCGGGGCTGTTTGGCGGGTATCGGCTCCTTGAAGACGTTATAGCCGTTCATGCCGGGTTTCGAGAGTATTTTTTCGCCGATAAGCTCGCCCGCGTTGACCGTGTTTATTTTTAACACCTTGTGATAATCGACATTCCCGCTCTCGTCGATGAATATTTCGACCTTCTGAGCATGCGTCTCGAAATACCATTTTATATAACCGTCTTCGCCGGAAACCGGTTTCATTCCTGAAGCGACCATAACGGGTTCGTTGTATAATTTATCTCTGACGACACGCGCAACAGCTTCTTTTATTATCGGCGCCCTGACGCTGGCCGCGTTAATAACGGAATCGATCTGCGCGAAATTAACATCGGCGCCGCCGTTAAAAGGCGGTTCGACGATCACGGAGGCTACCATTTTAGACTTGTCTACGACAAGCTTAACGGCAGCGTCCGTTTGAAGCTTAAAGGACTGCGGTATTACGGCCGCGTTGCATATTTTGATCGGAGTGCCCCCGGACTGGGGTTTACACGAATTCTTCAGGGCCTCGGTGTCAAACTGCTTGAGACCGGCCCGTCTGAGATCTTCGGCGATTTTCTCGTATTTAATGGGCTTGCCAAGCCCCTCGGATGAAGTGACGACAATGAAAAGGCCGTCATCGATAGAAACTATCTTATAAGTGGCGTCAACATGTTTTGATCTTAAAAGCGGATCTTGCGTTGATTTAACCTGCTGACCGTCTTTTTTGGAAAATGCGTTTTCTGAAGGCTGCGCGCCGACGGAACTTTCAGCCGGAGTTTTCGCGCCGACGGAATCTTG
>CAZJFS010000227.1:0-5687 GCA_964545075.1 uncultured bacterium | reverse complement strand
TATCGACATCGACTACCGTCATATCGTATGCGCTCTATACCGTTTCCCTGGAAACCGTCAAAAAATTCAACACTGAAAATCTTATATTCACGGTTCCGTTCGTCCTTTACGGAATATTCAGATATCTTTATTTAGTTTATAAAAAAGAACTCGGTTCCTCGCCGACGGAGATAGTCCTGACGGACGTTCCTCTTATTCTGTGCGTATTTTCATGGTTCACGCTCTCCGGCGTGATCATTTTCATGCAATAAAGCCGGATTTATCGTCCTATCGGAGCGCGCAAAAAGTTGCTTTTAAATTTTACACATAGATCCAAGCAGAACGCTCATTTCGCGAAGAACGGGCAAAACGTCCTTTTCTAAATTAACGCGAACTATAACCGGCTTTGCGATGCCCGACAGCAGAGGCAAATCCATTGTTTTCCCTGCGTTCTTTTTATCGTGCTCGACATAGGGCGCGAGCTTCTCGAAGGCGCCGGGACCTGAAAGGAATTTTTTTACGGTTCCGAATGAGGCGGAGCTCTCCAAAAAACCAGCGATGAATTTCAAAACAATATCAGATTTTTTTAATATTCCCAGTTCGCGGGCGATCACCGCTTCCACAAGAAGGCCGGCACCGACGGCGCTGCCGTGACTTATTGCGTTGCCGCTGGCGCTTTCTATGGCATGGCCTATCGTATGGCCAAGATTTAAAAGTTTCCGGACGCCTTTATCGAAAGGGTCGGTTCCGGTGATATCGGTTTTATACGAAACGCATGTTTTAATAATCTTTTCAAAAAGCGGAGCGCTTTCTTCGTTATATACGTTGAGCGAATTTCGCTTGGCCGCAATTTCGCGCGCAAGCCTTTCCGAAAAAAGAAGTCCGTACTTGAATGCCTCAAAAAGGCCGTTCTCTATCTCACGGGCGGGAAGTGTCCTTAAAAAAGCCGGAACTATGATTATTTTTTCAGCCGGATAAAAAGTGCCGAGGGCGTTCTTGACTTCCGCCAGATTTACGGCTGTTTTCCCGCCGACCGCGGCGTCTATCATCGCGAGAAGGGTCGTGGGAATGAGCGTCAGCCTCATGCCGCGCTTATATATAGAGGCGGCGAAAGATGCTATGTCGCATATCGTTCCTCCGCCTACCGCGCACAGGCGGTCGGCGGCCGAAAATCCTTTTTCTATAAGCAGGCCGGTTATTTTTTCAGCAGAATCGAGGGTTTTTATGATCTCGCCGTCGCGTGGAAATTTTAAAAATTCGATATGCCCGCCGCAACGCCTTATTATTTTTTCGACGCCGGTCAGTGATAATATGCGGCCTTTCGAAACGACCATGGCGCCGGACCGGTCCGCGGTTATCAGCTCCGGGAGGGCGGATGGCGAAACTTTCGAATTTAAAAAATATATAACGCTCATGTTTTTTATTTTAACACATTCAATGATTTTTTGCAAAAACAGACATTATTAAATTAATATTTGACTATAAAAATTATTTTTAGTATATTATAAAAAAATCAAAACGGCGGATCCGTTTATTAAGATTCCGCGTAAATCGACGCGGCTGAAATATAAAAAAGGTGGTATATGAAAAATCTTGTTCTATCGCTCCTGCTGATACTCATTAATTTTAATATCGCTATCGCGGCTTCCGATTTCGAGTTCGACAAAGTAAAAAAAGAAGGCGATCTGTTCGAGGAAAAGTCCTGCGACATAGACGGCGATAAAACCCCTGAAAAAATAGCTCTTAAAGCCTATGGCCTCTATTCCGAGAATAACGAGATCATAAGATATTACGGCCAGCTTGTCGTCGCGAAGAAAAAAGGAGAGAAGTACGAAACAATATGGGAAGGGCCGAAGTTCAAAGACGAAGAGATATTTGAAAAGAACGAGTTCAGGTTCGTATTCGCCGATTTTGGCCTCGAACCGATAGAGGCCGCCGGGGACGTTTTCGGGGATGGGAAAACATGCCTTTTATCGCCCATAGCCCAGTCGGATGTCAGTCCTGCGTCTTATAGGGTTTATGCCTGGAATAAAAACAAATTCGAATTCGTTAAATTCGAATCGCTTCTCTGCCGCTCGGAAGCCGCGGATAAATTCAAATGGGAAAAGCACTCCGCCGGCGATGTAAAAAACCTGGCCTGGATCGGCCGGATAAAAAGCATCGTCAAGCCTGGCGAAATCGAGGCTGAAATATGGGCTGTTTCTGGAGACGCCACCAAACTCGGCAGGGCGGTTTTAAAAGTTTCCGGGGAAGGGTTCGACGTCACTAAATGGCTGGAACCGCTTAAAAAACTTGAATATTAATTTTTCGTAATATGAAAGGATGAAACGAATGAAAAAAATCTATTGGATTTCGATCCTGGCCGCTATATTGCTCGCTTCAAATAATCTCCAACCGAAAAACATCGCCTCGGGGGCCGGAAAGGTCGTCATAGGCGGCGACGAGACGACAAAAGAAGAAGTTAAGCCGGCCGCGGAGGCCAAAAAAAGCGAAGAGAAAAAGCCCGAAATGGAGAAAAAAACGGAGGAAGTTAAACCGGGCGACATTAAAAAAGAAGAGCCGAAGGCGACCGTAGAAAATAAGACCGCCTCGGAAACTGAAAATAAAGGCGCGATAACGGTCAATCCGCCATCCGGCGTCGCGGCGAAGTATTCAAGCGCGCCATCCCAATCGGTGGAATTAAGCTGGCAGGAAGTCGACGGCGCCGCTCATTACCTGGTTTACAGAACTGAAAAAGAAGAGTTCACCGAGGACCCGGAATATAAAAATTACGCCTTTCAGGTGTCCGGAAAGACAACCGTAACCGACTCGGGAATATTCGAAGACAAGGCCTACTATTACCACATAGTCGCCGTGGTCAGGGACAAGGCTAATCCCGCTAACAAATATTATTCCAAACCATCGCAGGCGATAAAGATTGAAACGGCCGACGTGACGCCGCCGGAAATACCTTCGGGATTCGCGGCGGAGATCAAAGGCGAAAAGATAGTTTTGAAATGGAATAAGAATTCCGAACGGGACGCGGCCGGTTATACTCTGAAAAAAGGCAATTCCAAAGAAAACCTTTCAGTTCTGAAAAAAATAAGCGATATAGCGTCATGCGAATACAGCGACGGCGATTTTGAAGACGGAAAACAATATTTCTACGCGGTTTCGGCTTTCGATAAAAAAGGGAACGAATCAAAATCATGCGATGCGTTATCCGTAAAACCTGAAAACAAATCGCCTATCGGATCCCCCGAAGGCTTAAGGCTCGAATCGGCCGAAAACCAAAAAGTTCAGATCGTATGGAACGAGATCAAACACCCTACATTTAAAAACTACGTGGTGCTTCGCGGCGATTCCAATGACGCCGCCAAACTCCAGCCGGTCGGAGAAATCCAGACGCCGCTTTTCAAGGATGACGGGCTGGAAAACGGAAAAACGTACTATTACGCCGTTATCGCCGTAAATAAATACGGGGTTCAAGGCAAAGCGTCCGACCTTCTGAAAGCGACGCCCAAAGATTCTATAGCGCCCGCGGCGCCTCGGAATTTAATGGCTTCGCCGGCCGCCGGAACCGTATCGCTCAGCTGGGAACGCGCGAAAGAAAGCGACGTTAAATATTATACGGTCTATCGAAGCGAAAACAACGAAAATAATTATGAAAAAATAAATGGCGCTAAAGAAGTTGCCGAAACAAGCTTCGCCGATAAAAACGTACGGGCGCAGGCCGAATATTTTTATAGGATAACGGCGACGGACTCTTCTTCGAACGAATCCGAAAAATCAGTTGCCATCAAGGTAAAAACGCCTTCCCGCAATTTCATAAGTTTCGGCAAAAGCGGCGGCCTTTATTACGGATTCGCGTTCAACGCCGAAAACCGTTCGATCGAATACTCGGAATCGGCCAACGGCAAAAGCTGGAAATGGTGGAGCCCGATCCAGGAAAACATGCCGCTGCCTGATGAATTCACGGCAAGTTCCAAAATAGCGTTCGCGAAAGACGCCAAAAAGATCGTGGCTTTTATTTATGACAGCGAAAAAACTTTCATAAAAATGGCTGTTTCGATCGACAATGGAAAGAGCTGGAAATGGTGGAGCGATTATTCTTCAAGCCTGCCGCTGCCTGATGATTTCGACGAAAACACCATAGTAAATTTTTCGGTCAGGGGCGACGCCGTGACCTGCCTCTGTTTTAACCCGGCTAAAAAATGGCTGTCCGTGGCGAGTACGACGAACGGAAAGAGCTGGAAATGGTGGAAAAAAGCCGGCGAAAATCTGGGCGATCTTCCGAATTCATCCGATACGAGCGCGTATTCAGCGGCGGCGATCGGCGACGGATACGAGATATATTCGTATAACCTTAAAGATCTCACCTTATACAAAGGGTTGATAGGTAAAGAGTCCACCAGATATTCAACTTGGGAGGAAGTTTGCGCGAAATTCCCGAAACCTTCAAATATAGAAAAATAAAGTTCAAAACAAGCTATACCATTTAGCATAATAAATTTAAAGGCGCCGGATTTTTTATTCGGCGCCTTTATTTTTTAAAAAAACCGTTTCAAGTTAAACTTCAAAGTCGGCAAATACTAAATCCAGGAAAAACATTAAATTATATTGAATTTTTTTAAATTTTGTTTTATAATCATTTTACGCTCAAAAAGTAAACTAAACGCGATATGCATGTTAAAAAAAGAGCGGCAAAAAAGTGAAATGAAGCGGATCTGAAAAATTAAACCAATGCCGGCGGCGAATAAAAAAATAAAGAATTTTTAAAAAATATCTCGCAAAGCTGACCAACTTTTGATAGAATATACGTCGCATTGGGTATTTGTATAGCTCTATTAATTTAATGAAACTTCTCGGATTTTAATCAGCGGGAAGACAAAGGCGGAAAGCAGATGAATATCGGGTTTTTTTTAAAAAAGATAAGAAAAGATAAGCATATTACTTTAAACGAAGTAGCTAAAAGCACCCACCTTACCGCAAGCCTGCTTTCACAGATAGAAAACGGCAAAACATCACCTTCGCTTAACTCTCTCGAAGCGCTCCTAAGATATTACCGCGTGAATATATCCGATTTTTTCAGGCAGGTCGAACAAAAAGAATATATCTTCGTTAAAAGCACGGACACCGAATCCATTTATAATCAGGACACGGGCGTAAACATGACGCTTTTAGCATCAAAACTCGAAGAAAACGTCCTGGAATCATATATAATCGAAATCGACCCGCTGCGGCAGATAACGGCTGAGATCATCAACCGTGAAATTCCCGGCGAGCGTTTTATCTATATAATGGCGGGAGCGGTCGACGCTACACTCCCCAATAAAGTCATAACTCTCGAAACCGGAGACTCCCTTAATTTCAAATCATACGTTTCCTGTATGCTGAGTAACTTATCGCCGACCGATAAATGCCGGCTCTTAATATCGGGCAATCCCCCGATATTTTGTAATTTCAAATAAATTTTTCAACAATTAAAGCGCCAAAAAGTCCCGGTAAGGATAAAATTTGCGTAGGTAAAGATTGCGCCGCTGACTTTCGTCCTCTCAAAATAAGGCGAATATAGTTAAACGAAATGTATCAAGCTATAAACCTGCCGTTCTTATAGACAAGTTCGTCATCCGCGTATATCTCGCCGCCGTTTTTCATATCAGCCAGAAGGTCCCAGTGAATCGACGACTCGTTCTTCCCACCGGTGTGAGGGTAGGCGGCGCCTATGG
>CAZJFS010000226.1:0-5767 GCA_964545075.1 uncultured bacterium | reverse complement strand
AACGCCGGATGTAACGCACATGAAACTTGCCGTCACGATACTCACCGCCTGCCAGAAATTTGAAAAGGCATATGAGTTGACTTCAAAAATCGCCGAAATAAGCAACGCCCCGACCGCGCTCGAAGAAATGGCGGACAACCTTTCAGCGTTAGACGCAAACGATCTGGCGCTTAAATGCCTCGACAGGATGGCCGCCTTGTTTCCAAATACCGAATACGAAGGCAGGGCTGGCATTAAAAGCGCCATAATCCTGAAAAAAATGAAAAGATACGACGAAGCCGTCAAAAAATTCGCCGCCGTAAGGGACGATAAAAATTTCACGCAATATTACAATGAAGCTAATTTCCAGATAGCCAGGATATATTTCGACGAACTCGCCGAAACCGAAAAAGCGGTCCGCATCTTCGACGAACTCGCCGGAGCTCCGGAATGGAAGGAGCACGGCATTTATTATAAAGGCGTTTACAGCATGTACCGCGGAGAATTTGAAAAGGCCCGCGAAAGGCTCGAAGCTGTCAAAAGCCTTAAAGGCCGGCTGGAAAAAGAGGCCGAGATAATGCTCGGCTATCTCGACGTTTACAGCGGAACCGTCGAAGCCGGGATCACGAGGCTTTCCGACGCCATACGTGAAAATCCCGCCACGCCCGGCGCGTCTGACGTCTTTAACTTCATACTGACGCTGCGGAAATCATCGGGCAAGCCCGAACTTTTAAAGAGCTACGTCGAAGCGGACAGATATCTCAAGGGCGGCGCAATCTCGTCTTCGGAAATTTCGCTTGAAAACTTTTTCGCGGCCGCCAAATCTCTTCCGACGGAAGAGGTCAAGATCATGCCGGAAGCCGCCCATCTGAAAATGAAGCTGTATCATAAATCGAAAAAGGCCGATAAATTTAAGAAAACCGCCGCCGAAATAATCAGCGGGTGGCCTGATTCGTCGGCGGCGCCGGACGCCATGTATGATCTGGCTACATTTTACGCTTATGAGGAAAAAAACGTCGCGGAGGCCAAAAAATATTTTGAGGGCATTTTGAAAATTTATCCGCAGAGCCTTTTAAATAAAAAAACCCGCGAAAATATTGCTCGCATATCTGGAGGTAAGGATGATACGAAGAAACGCGTTTCTTTTTTTGGTTATATTTAACTTAATATCGATGGCGGCCGTGATGGCCCCGCGCGAGGCCGCGGCGCAGAAGATCCTCATCTACATGGATAAAATGCAGAACGACCACCTGAAGGCCTATGGCGTCGTTTATAAAAGCGTCGCGAAGGGCGTATCGGCCGAATGGCTTTTAAATTACCGGGGCGGTTCGTTCCTGCTGGACGACGCTCAGTTCGTCCGTGAAACGGCGAATATCATGGGAGTATCGTTCGAGGCGATAGACTCGGTCCGAGCGGCTTCAATATACGGCGTAATCAAAGAAAATAACATGGACGCCGTCAAGATAGAAAAAGCCCCGAAAATAGCTATTTATACGCCGCCCGATAAACGGCCCTGGGACGACGCAGTAACGCTGGCGCTCGTTTACGCGGAAATACCTTATGAAACGCTCTGGGACAAAGAAGTACTCGCGCAGGCGCTTACAAAATACGATTGGCTGCACCTGCATCACGAAGATTTTACGGGCCAGTACGGAAGGTTTTACGGCGGCTACAAGAACGCCGTATGGTATCAGAAACAGGTTCAGATCTATACCCGGAACGCCGTGGAAGCCGGTTTCAAAAGCGTTCAGCAGCACAAATGCGCCGTCGCGAAGGCCATAAAGAAGTACGTCGAAAACGGCGGATTTTTATTTATGATGTGCTCCGCGTGCGACTCGATCGATATCGCTCTCGCGGCGGACGGCGTCGATATCATTCCGCAGGAAATAGACGGAACTCCGGCCGATCCGAACTGCCAGCAAAAACTCGATTACTCCAAAACTTTCGCCTTCAAGGATTTCATTCTTGAAATGGACCCTTACGTTTATGAATTTTCCGACATAGACGTCGACGCCAACCAGTATCTCCAAAACGCCGCCCGACATGGAGATTTCACGCTTTTCGATTTTTCCGCGAAACTCGACCGCGCTCCGACGATCCTCACGCAATCGCATGAAGCCTGCATAAAGGGATTTTTAGGGCAGACCACGGCGTTTAGAAAGAAACGCATAAAAGACAGCGTCATAATCCTGGGCCAGATAAGCGAGGACGAGGTCAAGTATATTTACGGGCCCTTAAAGGAAGGCGCGTTTACCTTCTACGGCGGCCATGATCCAGAGGATTTCGCGCACGAGGTCGGATCACCGTCGACTAACGTTACGCTCCATAAAAACTCCGCCGGATACCGGCTCATATTAAATAACATACTATTTCCGGCCATCAAGAAAAAAAAGTTGAAAACATAATTTAATTTAAACGCTGAAATAAAAAACCGCCCGATCTTGTCAAGGCGGTTTTTTTATTTATTTCGTCACTTACGGCAAACAAATTATTTGGCTTTTTTCCTCTTGGAAGGCTGATAGTCTTCGTCATCGGGCGGCGGAGCCTGTTCGGCTTCATCGTCAAATTCGCTGTCAACCGCTTCTTCGTCGTAGTTGAAATCGTCCGGGCTTTCTTCCTCGGCTTCCTCAACCTCTTCTTCAGCCCCGGCTACTTCTTCCTCATCATCTTTTTCTTCCTCGAAGCTTTCCTTTTCTATTGAAATATCTCCATAGCTGTCTTCGCGGATAACGCCTTCGGCTATTATGGCGCCTTCTTTAACTACCGCGCCGTTGGCTACCTTTATTAAAAAATCGTCCGGCATTTCATACGCAACGGCGTTCTTAAGGATCTCAACGGATTCGACTTTTTTTATCCTGTCTTTTTCATTCTCGGAAACGGCGAAGTTATACTTAACTATACCGTAAAAAGTGGACCTTACGCGAGCGAGCTGCTGCCCTATTTTAACGCTTGCGCCTTCTTCCACCAATATTTCAAAACATTTGTCCAGATCGTATTCTTTGGTTATGCTCTTTTTTGAAACCACGATCTTGTTCTTTTTTATTGAAACGACGCCTTCGATCTCCGAAAAGATGGAAACCAAATCGCCTTTTTCTTCAATCTCATCGCCGTGTTGGCAATGAAAAACCGTGGCCAGCTTGGATTTCAGGACATATTTCACAGGTTTTGCGAAGGATATTTTAACCGAATTATCTTTGTTGTCGCGATTGGTAATAAATATCATCCCGCCCGGCAGCATTACTTTCTTGATCTTATTAAGTTTGATTTGAAAGAATTCAACAGTGCCGCCGATATCCGCGCGTATTGAAATCAGGTCTTTCATCTAATAGCCTCCTGACTTTATTTTGGCCTATAATACATAAACATTGAGTTGATGTCAAGTGTTTTTTTATTGTTTGACAAAAAAATGGTTTTATAGTAATATGGACTAATATACACTTATATTAAACATCAAAAACTTATAGGAGGGATTATTATTAACACTAAATTAAGCGCCGCTTTAAATAAACAAATGGGATTTGAATTCTATTCGGAATACTTGTACCGTTCGATGGCCGCATACTGCTACTCTCAAAATTATAAAGGCTTTGGAACCTGGCTTGAAACTCAGGCTTCTGAAGAGCACTCTCACGCCATGAAAATATTCCACTATCTCATCGAAAGAGGCGCGAAAGTCATAATATCGGAAATCAAACAACCGCCAGCGACCTTCAAATCAGTGCTTAATTTATTCGAAATGGTTTATGATCATGAAAAAAACCATGTCACAGCCGGCATTCACAAACTCTATAAAATGTCTCTGGATGAAAACGATTATCCGACGCAGATATTTTTGCAGTGGTTTGTAAACGAACAGGTCGAGGAAGAAGCTAATTCCCTCGAGATTCTTGAAAAGCTCAAAATGATCGGCGATAAGTCGAGCGGCATTTTCATGCTCGACCACCAGTACGGAAAACGCAAAGCAAGTTAGGTTCAGATACAAAATTTCATTTAGGAGAGAGAAACAATGAGTAAATGGAGATGCACAGTTTGCGATTACGTTTATGATCCGGCCATAGGCGATACCGACGGCGGAATAGCGCCCGGCACCGCTTTCGAAGCTATCCCCGCCGACTGGGTGTGCCCCGCATGCGGCGTAGGCAAAGATCAGTTTGAAAAAATATCGTAATTTCAAATAAATATCAAGTAAAATAACCCCGTTCGAATATTCGACCGGGGTTATTTTTTACGCTCGGCCGGCCCGCTCATACTGCGCCTGCCGCAAATGCCCTTTCCCTATTTTGATATTCGTTATGGAAATAATTCATAAAATTGTGTATAATCATTTCTTATGAAGATAAAATATAATTACAGGATAACCGCCTGCTATATGATAATATTCATATTATCGTTCTACGCCGGCATGGTGTCGGTAAATTTTAAATGGATCGCATCGCTGGAAAATAAATTCCGGACATTCTTTCACAATGCCGCGATAAAAAGCTCGACAGACTATAAGATCGTTATCGTCGGCATTGATGATAGCTCATTTCAGGCCATAAAAACCGAGGCGGCACTCGCGGCTTATAAGAATTTCATCTGGCCGTGGCCGCAGGGCTTTCATGCTGATTTCCTCGAAAAGCTAGCGCAAACCGGCGTTAGTTGCGTCGGCTTCGGCATCCCTTTTCCCGAATCGTTTGAAAAAACTTATCTTCCCGAATATTGCTCCCCTAAAAAACTCATTTCAATGAAGAAAAAATATGAAATTCCGGTCGTGCTGGCGTCACGGGACAATGCCGGAAATATCACGAGACCGCCTGATGCGTATCTTCAAAACGGTTTTATGCAAGGATTTACAAACATAACCGATGCGGCTTTTTCAGGCGCGTTGAAATATAATTTCATGCAAAAGAACGGCGATTCTTTCGCGCTCGCCGTCGCCCGATGCAACAACGGCGACGCGGAACTCATCAGGAACGGATGGACGCGCGACAACCTGAAAAAATGGCGTTTTATGACGTTCAAAAATTCTCAGGGCCTTAGCTTTCCGATCATTTCATATTCCGATGTGCTGTTAGACCGGGTCCCGAAAGACATTCAGATGATATGGGGTAAAAAAACGCTCAAAGAGCTGCTGAACCAAAAGACGGCACTGATCGGCCTGACATCGTCCGGCGCAGACGATATGATCTCAACGCCCGCCGGCCGGATGCACGAAATCGAATTCCACGCGAACGCGCTTTCAATGTTATATAACAGTGAAACTAAAGCCTTGGCCGAAACCGGACCGAGGGCTCAGATCTTTTTAACGACCGCGGCTCTTGTCGCAGGCCTTCTGATAATCTCCTTTTTTTCAGGTTTCGCGTTCTGCGCCATGGCCGGCTTTTTATTCTGCGCGATATACATCAGCCTGGCGGCGCTTATCTTCAGCGTATATTCGCTTATCATACCGGTCGCGAATATACTGTTCGCGCATTTAATGTTTATCGCCTTCTCGAAGGCTATGGCCGCCGCGATAGAAAGAAAGGGGAAAATGTTTTTACGCGGCGCCTTCGGAAAATACGTTTCGCCCGACGTAGCGGGATTAATGCTTGAAAATCCGGAATTGATATCGCTTGGCGGAGTCAGAAAAGAAATCTCCGTACTCTTCGCCGATATCGCCGATTTCACTGAAGCCGCCGAAGCCATGAAGGCCGAAGACGTGATATCGCTTTTAAGCGGATATATGCATATGATGTCCGAAGAGATAATTTCACGCAACGGAACGCTCGACAAATTTCTCGGCGACGCCGTTATGGCCTTCTGGGGA
>CAZJFS010000225.1:0-5807 GCA_964545075.1 uncultured bacterium | reverse complement strand
AGCCCCGTTCAAAAGCGCTATGTGGTGCACCTTCAAAAGGCCCAGAAAGGACTGGAAGGACACGCCCGCCTTCTTCGTGGAAGTGACCGCCGAGTTTTACAGATACGGAATGGGCTTTTTTGACGTCGAACGGCCGACCATGGACAAGTTCAGGGACTATATCGATTTCGACACGGACAATTTTTTAAAGGTGGTTGCATGCTTTGAACGGCAGAAGAAATTTACCATGCTCGGCGACATGTATAAAAGGCCTCTGAAGCCTGATATGCCTGAAAAAATATACGACTGGTATCAGCGCCGCGAAATATATTTCATGCGCACTAAAAAAATAGACAAGCTTTTATTTTCAAGCGAACTCGTCAACGAAGTGGTGACCGATTTCATCGCTATAGCGCCCATTTATAATTATATGTGGAAGATAAAAGGCGCTTGATATCGAAGCGATAAAAAGATAAAAGGAGAATTTTAATGCTGAAAAGAACATTCGTCGTTATTCTTGCCGCGATCGTCCTGACCGCATCCGCGGTTTTATCGTTAGCCGCAATACCTGGCGCACCCAGAAATTCGGCTCTCGTTTTTTCCGTATCCATGCCGGCCGAAGGCCGCGAACCGTTAAATAAATTAATTGAAACCATTATTAAAAGCGACTTTTTTTCAAAGGCCGTTGAAAAATTCAAGGCCGACTTCGGAACCGAGTTTCCAAGGTCCATAATCGACAGGATACTTAAAATATCTTGCGTTTCAATCATTTTCACGATAGATCCCAAAAACGTCGCCGACTATCTCGTATTCGGAATATTTCTCACGCTCGACACGGCGGCTGACGCTGAAGAGGTCCTCAAGTCCGCAGGAACCGTTTTAGAGCCGCAAAAAGGCGTCATGAAGCTCAAAGAAACCGATTTTAAAGAGATCAGGACCTTTACCCCTGACACCGCCGAAAATCAGATCCGCGTCATCTCCAGCGGAAAAACGGCCGGGATCGCATTTACCATGGCGACCGAAGAAGCGGCTATAAACGAAAGCTTCAAACCCATCCTTCGCTCCTTCGTGAGCGAAGCCGAAAACGTTTCGTCCCTGGAAAAATTCAAAAAGGCTTTTATTTCCGACCCGAAAATTTTCAACGCGTTCATCTATTTCAACGACGATTTCATAGATTCGCTTTCGCAGAGCAAAAAGAACGAAGATATTAAAGAATATGTCGATTCCGGCTTCTTTTCATTCTCGCTGACGCCCGACCTTTCCAAGGCTACTTTCAACAGCTCGCTTTTTTTCAAGGAACCGAAAGATACCGTCGCCGCTGAATTGTTCAAGCTCATAAACGTAATAACTTCCAATCCGAAAGGCGAAGGCGTGGCCGCGAGCAGCCTGCCCGCCGATATTTTAGGCTTCATGGACGTCAAACTCAATCTCGGCGATGAATTCTGGGCTTTGCCTCTCGCCTCAAAATATAAAAAAACTCCGTTCATGAATATGATGAACCTTAATGACGACGTACTCTCCTGGTTTGACGGCTCTATATTCATAGCGATCGGCGAATACAGCCTCAACTTCGTCGCGCTGAAAGAAATGAAGTTTCAGACGCCGGAAATATACATAGGGCTTGGCTCGCATAACGAAGAAAAAGCGTTTAAATTTCTCGATAAAACACGGCTTTTAATTTCAAATTTCACTTCCATAGACATGAAAATCAAGGATGAAACATTGGAGAATAAAATAGTTACGGTCTATGAGGTGCCGGAAGCCCCGCTTAAAAACCTCGAAATATGCGCCGCCACTTTTGGCAACCAGGTTATCATCACCAGCGACAGGCAGGCGTTCCAAAAATTCGCCGGCGCTAAAACGAAAAAAGAGACGAGCCTGGCCGCAGGGGATTATAGCGAAGTCGCGGACTATTTCAATAATTCGTTTTTCAGCATATATTCGCGCGCTTCGAAAATCGTCGATATACTCAATATGATAGCATTGATCAAACCTGAGTTTTCAGCCGCGAAGGATTTCACGTTCTTAAAGCAGTCGGCTTTTTCGGTCGGATTTAAAAACGGCGAGCTTTCAATTTCAAGCGTATTTTCAATAGATATCAAGAAATTTTCGTTTGAAAACATTATGAAACAGCTGGAAACGCTAAAAAGTTCCGCCGGCAAATAGAAATATCATTGATATAAAAAAACAAGCCCTTTTCAGGGCTTGTTTTTTTATATAATATAACGCGTAGCATCCGGTCATTTTTCGGCGGCCTTGTAAACTTCCTTATCGATGAAAACGCCGAGTATGGTGCTATCGATCTTCCCCGCGGCGGCTTCCTCTTTAAGTATCTTCAGTGCCACCTCGGTGGGCATTGCCTTCTTATATGGCCTGTCGCGCGCCGTAAGAGCGTCGAACACGTCGACTATGGATATTATCTTTGATTGCAGGGGAATTTCTTCCGACTTAAGCTTAGCCGGATATCCCGTGCCGTCTAATTTTTCATGGTGCCTTCCGGCTATGTCCGGAACGTTTTTAAGGTCGCGGGTGAAAGGGATGTGCTTCAATATATCGTAGGTTTTAGAAGCATGGGATTCCATTTCTATCCTCTCGGCCATGGTCAGGTTTCCTCGCACGACGCTCAAATTCTCATATTCCCCAGGCGTCATGAAATTCCATTCCGTTCCGGAAGCGTCGATATATTTTTTGGCGTATATATCCGAAAGCCTTTTGGCCTTATCGTCGCTTAAAAAACCCGGAACATTTATCTGTTCTATGAATTTTATATCGTCTTCAACTTCCGCTTTATAATTGGCCACTCCGGCCATAATTTCGACTACTTCCAGAGACGCGGAAGTAAGGCCCTGGCCCATTATTTTTATTACGAATTCATAAGCGTCGGTAGCCACTTTTCCGGCTATCGCGCGCAGCCGGTTCTTAAACGCATCGAGCTCGGATACGGTCAGCTTATTTGCTTTGTTTAAAACAGCTTCTCTGACGCCGATTTTACCCATATCATGAAGCCACGAAGCGTAATTTATTTCCTTGAGCTGATCCGGCGTAAAACCGCCAAGCGCCTCGGCGAGCTTAACCGCGTATTCGGCGACGCGCCTGGAATGGCCGCCGGTGCATGGATCTCGTTCGTCTATTGCGGTCGCTGAGTATCTTACGAATGATTCAAAAAGCGTCTCTATCTCTCTGTACAAAAGCGTATTTTCAATCGACACGGCCGCGAGCGAGCCGACCGCTTGAATGACCCTCAAGTCGTCTTCGGTAAAACCCACGATATTATCTTCGCATGTCTTGTTTATGAGCTGGAGTACGCCGAGTATCTCGTTCTTATGCGAAAACAAAGGAACGACGAGCATCGATTTCGTTCTAAAGCCGCTCGCCATATCGAAAGATTTGTTAAATTTATAAGGCGACTCATCGGAAAGTTCGTAAACATCCTCTATAAGAAGCGGATTTCCCGTAACGCCGACATAGCCGGATATGGATTGTGGATTCAACGGCACGCAAGCCTCGTTCAGCTGCTTCTGGTCTGTCACGTAAAACATCAGCTTCATATTTTCCCGATCGACAAGATAGAGCGTGCCCTTAGACGCCGAAGCCAGTTCCATTGCCTCGCGCGTAATAAGATTCATGAGCTTTTTAAGATCCTTCTCGGCTGAAAGATTGACGGCTATTTTTATAAAGCGTAGCGCCATATCTCCGGACGCGTCGGAAGCGACCGGAAGTACTGAACTGACAGCAAGTTCTTTTTTGCCAAGTTCTAAAGCGGAATCCACCATTTATAACCCCTTAAATTTATGGTACATATATTATACCATAAATAACACATAAAGTAAAAGGTTTATAAGAAATATTTAACGAATTGGTAGCCGATGATATCTTACGGATTTCTGTACGTTCAATCGCCTGAAAAATCCATGAGTTTTATCTTGAATATTTTTAATTTTATGGTAAAATGAATTCCGATAAAAGATAATTAAAGATTTTTCGCTTTTCAACCACATTTCAAAGGAGATTGCTATGCCGGAAAAACTCATAAACACTAAAAAGCTACAGCCCGGCATGAAATTGAGCAAACCTCTGCATTCCAACGGCGCCAACATAGTCCTATTCACCAAAGATTTCGTTTTAGACGAGGCGAGCATCCAAAAGGCCCAGGCGGAAGGAGTCGGCCTCGTTTTCATATACAGCGATTCAGATCCCGCGTACCACTCCGCCAAAAGCGATCCGGCCGAAACCGCCGACACGCAAAAAAACGCGCCAATGCCCGGAGCCTCAAAAATACTGGTTGTCGACGACGAAGAAGCGATAAGAGGCTTTATTAAAGCCGTGCTTTCAAAATCCGGCAAATATGATGTAATATGCGTGAACGATGCCGCCAACGCATGGAAAATATTGAAGTGTGATCCCGAAATAAAAATAGTTTTCCTCGATATAAACATGCCCGAAATGAACGGTCTTCAATTACTTCAGATCATTAAAACCCAGCTTTTTCATAAGGCGAAAATAATAATGGTAACCGCCACCAGATCCAAAGACGAAGTCGTACAGGCCATTAAGCTTGGCGCAAACGATTACGTCACCAAACCATTTACCGCCGAACGCCTCCTGAAGCTCCTCGAACCCGATTCACGGTCCGAAACAATGCGGCAATAATTTTCCCGCAAAAAAACATCCCTGAGACATATATAACAAATCACGAATATACTGATCAATCTTTTATTTACAATTTACGGTAAGGTTGTCAAGACCGTTCGCCTCGAATTCCTTCGAATACTTCTCGATAAAAGATTCTTCTATCATCAGACGTTCGCCTTCGGTCGCTGCCATAAGCTTGTCATAGCCGTGCTTGTCGAGCATGTCGCGCTGAGCGAGCCTTAATTGAAGTTCATCCCAGAATGTCGCATCGTCATATTCATCTATAAGCGGAAGTATGACCTCTTCGTCGAAACGCTCCGTCGGACGGTAATAATTATTCATCTTATCGTATTCTATAAGATCATCCAATTTGAGATTTGCCGCATGAGAAAACACGTATTGAAGAAGCTGAATATATTTATCATCAAGCTCATTTTCATCGCGTCTTGAATTCATGGTCAGTTCGCCGAGCGTAATAAGTTCGGAAAGCGCCACGAACTGCTCGCGCGTAAATTCGATGCTAACCTTTTGAGAATTGGTGTTAGCTCCGCTTCCGGTATTCGGGATACTCTTATGCAATTTAATTATATTACTCAATCAGATCACGCCCTTATTTCTTCTTAATTTCTTCTTAATTTCTTCTTAATTTCTTCTTAATTTCTTCTAATTTATATTTTTTCGCACATTCCCCAATCGTTTATTCTCCGACTTTTCCGGTTATCGATTCGATTTTCAATTTTAACATCGCAACGCCGTCATATTTTTTATCATTTTTAATAAAACGCTTTTTCAACGAACCGGCATCTTGCTCGAGATGGTTCAAAAGTACGTCCATTGCATATTTTTTGTCTTCAGTTTCATCTATTATGGACATTTCACCAAATATTACAATCGACGCATATTTATGCCTGCACTCGTTTTGAACATAGCCGCCGTCTTCAATTATGGTGGCGCAAACGCGAGGATTATCCCTGATAAAATCCATTTTCAAACCTTTCAGCGCGGAATGAAAGTATAACGAACCGGTCTTTTGATCATAACCATAACTCAAAGTAACCGCATATGGTTCATTGTTTCTGCACATACAAATGGTCGCATATTTCCCGTTTTTCATCAAGCGTAAAATTTCATCCGGGTCCTTAATCTGCCTTTCGGACTTAATCATGTGATAATGTGCCATTGTCTTTTCCTCTCCA
>CAZJFS010000224.1:0-6001 GCA_964545075.1 uncultured bacterium | reverse complement strand
TTGCTCGAAGAATACGGGTATAATGTGATAACGGCCGATACCGGCGAAAAGGCCGTGGAACTCGTAGAATCTATTTCTGATATAGATCTTGTACTCATGGATATTAATCTTGGCCCGGGCATCGATGGTACCAAGGCGGCGGCGATCATCCTAAAAAAACATGAACTGCCGCTGGTTTTTCTCTCGTCGCATACCGATCCGAAAGTCGTCGAAAAAACCGAAAAAATAACGTCTTATGGTTACATCGTCAAAAATTCCGGTGAAACGGTTCTCATTGCATCCGTCAAGATGGCTTTCAGACTGTTCGAAGCGAATGTCAAAGAGAAGGAAAAGACCAGGGCTCTTCGGGAAAGCGAGGAAAAATACCGGACCATTTTCAATAATTCAGTCGAAGGCATTTTTCAAACGACGCCGGAAGGCCGGTATCGGACCATCAATCCGTCCTTCGCCGGTATGTACGGATACGATTCGCCGGAAGAAATGATAAATGCCGTGATTAATATAGGCGAACAGCTTTACGTCCATCCGGAAGAACGCAATAGGCTTATAGCGCTTATGAGCAAGTCGGAAGGAATGGTAAAAAATTTCGAGGCCCGGCAGATACGCAAAGACGGTTCGTTGTTCTGGATCTCGATCAACGCTTGCATTATTCGCGATAATGAAGGAAATCCAAGCTTTTTCGAGGGCACGTGCATGGATGTCACCGAACGCAAGCGCATAGAGGAAGCTTTGCGGGAGAGCGAAAATAAGTACAGGACGCTGATTGAATGTTCAAACGACGTTATATTCTCCAACGATAAGGACGGTAAATATCAATATGTCAATAATGTCTTCGCTTCTACGTTCAACCAAACGCCTGAATATTTTATTGGAAAGTCTTTCTGGGACGCTTATTCGAAAGAGCAGGCGGACATTCGTTATGAGGCGATTACCAGGATCTTTCAAACAGGCGAACCGGGATCGGTAGAAGTAGACGTGCCTTTGCCCGACAAGACATTGCATTTTCTCGCGACGCTCAATCCCGTGAAGGATTCGCAGGGGAACGTTATATCGGTTCTGACGCACTCCAGGGATATTACTGACCGAAAGCGGATGGAAGACGCTTTAAAAGAAAGCGAAGAGAAGTTCAAAGAAGTATTTGAGAACTCGCTTGATAATATTTTCGTCGTCGATGTATTTCCGGGGTACAGGTTTAAAATAAAGACGCTCAACGGCGCCCTGGAAAAATGCGGTGGACATAATAGAAAAGATATTGAAGGCAAGTTCATCGATGAAGTATTTCCAGAAAATATAGCGGGTATTCTTTCCGAAAAATATAAATATTGCGTGGAAAGCCGTAAAACATACTGCTTTGAAGAGCTCGCGGAATTGCTTGACGAAAAGCCTTGTTACTCAACTAACCTTGTGCCGGTTTTTAATAAAGATGGCGAGGTTTTTCGCATCATTGGAATTTCAAGAGATATTTCGGATTCTAAAAAAGCAGAACTGGCGCGGCAGGAGAGCGAATCGAAATACCGCCTGCTGGTCGACTATTCTTCCGACCTGATCTGGAGCATGAACGCGGAGGGCCTCATAACTTATGCTTCTCCGTCCTGGAAGAGGGTGACTGGCTATGCTCCCGAGTCGCTTGTAGGTAAGCAGTTCCGGCCATTGGTCCACCCTGACGATATTCACATCTGCGTTGACTATCTCCACGATATAATAAAATCCAAAAATATCATGCGCGGGCCTCAATATCGAGTTCGCCATGCAGACGGCTCCTGGCACTGGCATTGCGCGAATGTCGCGCCGGTTCTCGATCAGGATGGCGGCTGCATATCCTTGATCGGCGTCACCAGGGACATTACGGAACGCATACAATCGGAAGAAAAGATACGGAACTTACTCAATGAAAAAGAACTCATTCTTAAAGAAGTTCATCACCGCATTAAAAACAATATGAACACCATATTCGGCCTGCTTACGATTCAAGCGCAGGCGCCGGAAAATTCATCGGCAAAAAACATTTTGCAGGATGCGGCGGGCCGCGTAAAAAGCATGATGGTGTTATATGATAAATTATACTGTTCGCAAGATAATCGCACGATATCTCTCAAAGAATATATTCCCGCTCTCGTCGATGAGATCGCGGGCATATTTTCTAAAAGCGCGTCATTGGAGATCCAGACGCAGGTGGACGATATCGTTCTTAACGCAAGCATTCTCTCTCCACTTGGAATAATCATTAACGAATTTATTTCTAATGCCGTAAAATATGCATTTATAGGGCGTAGCGGCGGGCTTATAACTGTAAAGGCTTCAAAAAAAGGAAGCTTGGTATCGATAAAGCTTAAAGATAACGGTCCGGGAATACCCGAATCCGTTTTATATGAAAATTCTTCTGGCTTCGGCCTGCTGCTCGTGGAAATGCTGGCAAAGCAGTTGAACGGTTCGTTAACCATTGAAAGGCAAAACGGAACGGGATATGTTATAGAATTCGAGGCGTGAGCGGATATTAAAATATCTATGTCATTGCCGGCAAACTTCCATCTTCACTTGATTTTATAACTTAATTACTCGGGCTGCTTTTACCGCCGAATTCTTTTTTCTTTATACTAATGATATCGCTATTCATTGTTTTCACAGGCGCATACGGCGTCCGCGGTATTTTGACATCGCTTGGTTCAACGCCCGCGTCCCTTGACAATGTGCGCCCGTGTTAGAATTTCTCGTTTCTTCTGGATTATATCAAATGGCTCTTATCTTTCGTGATTACGATCGGCAGACTTGAAGTGTGTATAGCTTTCGCGCTTTGCACTCCTTATTTCCGGCTGAAGTAAAACCGCTCTTCGACGATCGCTTTTATTTCTTATAAAAAATGTTTTAATTTGCAGTAAAAATGATGCAATTTGCGATTTATATAAATCGCAAGGTTCTTTTAAATTGCATAAAAATCATATTTTATTGCCGCTTTTAAAGCCTTTGAAACTTGGAACGGGATATGCACATATAAAAATCGTGATTTGGTTTCCGGAATTGAGGATAAATAAATCGTTGAAAATAATGGAGGCGCTATATGAAAATCAGAAATTTCCGGGCTATAAGTTTTTTACTGCCGCTTTTTGCCTGCTTATTCAGTTTTTTGCCTGTTTTAACTAACGCCGCCGCGGAACCAGCGGAAGAAATATCTATTTCGACTAACGAAGTTCGGCCCGTAAGCGATTTTAAAATTGCCGTTCCGGCGGCGAACGCCGGCCAGCTGATAGAAAATATGGAAGCCGAAAATTCAAGGCTCGTCGAGATCGATTATTCACAATTTTTGAAACTCGCTGAAAAAAACAACAGGCTGATAAGCGAAAAGTGCGAGGTTGAAAAATTAAAAAGGCAGTTGAAAAACCGTAAAAAAGCCCTTCCGGCAGATTGCGTGATCTCGAGGGCTTCATACCGGTTCGCGAAAAAAGGCGAAAATATTTTCTGCGACCTGAATATGGATATTTCGGTATTAAACGACAAAAACTTTCTCACTATACCCGTTCTTGGGGGCCGTATCGCGATTACCGACGCGCGGCTGGACGACACCGCGCCGGTAATGATGGTCGAACCCATAAATTTTACCGAGTATAAAAACACATCCGGTCATCAAATGGCCGGCAACGATTACTCGCTGATCTTAAAAGGCAAAGGCGATCACAGGCTTTGCGTCAAATTCATGCTGGCGCCGGAAAAGATCGACGCGACGAATTTTTTCAGGATAAATACCGCTAATTCGCCTGAAAACTCGGTCGTTTTTCTGCATGACGAAAGATACGCCTCCGTCAAAATGGAGCCTTGCGTCGGGCTTCGGTTGTTCACGCATCCCGGGAGCGGCAACCGGGCCATGGAAGGGCATTTCGGCGTTTCGGACTCGCTTTTGATATCTTATTTCACGATAACGGACGAGGAAATGAAACGGGCCGAAAACGCTGCGAAAGCGGAAGTTAAAACGGGCGGGACGGAAGAAGCGGCGGTCATTGGCGGCGTTTCGGGGATTCTGAAGCATCCCGACCCTTTGTCCGTTAAAAAAAATGAAACCAGGGCGTCATTTAAATGCTCGGTAAAAACGATATTTTCCTTCGGCGACGAAACGATCCTGGGAAAACATGAATTAAATTTCAAGGTCATAAAAGGCGGGGTAGCCAGATTTTCATTGGGGCTTGCCCCCGGTATGGATATCGATGAGGTTTTGTCGAATAATTTCGACAGGATGCTCGTAAGAGAACTGAAAAGCGGCTCATCCGTAGAGATATTACTGAAAACCGCTGCCGAAAAGGATTTTTCAATTACTTTAAAGACGGTCACGAAAATTCAGGACAGCGCCAGAGAAGCCGGACTTCCCGAACTTCAGATCCAGGACGCTGAAAGCGAGCGCGGCTATATCGCGGTATGCGCGTTTTCAAATGTCAAGATCGAGATATCCAAAGAACCGTTAAATCTCGAACGCGTCGACGCTTATGAAATGCCCGAAGATATGAGGTATTCGACCGTTTCACCGGTGCTTTACGCTTTCAAATATTTCAGGCATCCTTATAAAGCCGACATGGCGCTGACCAGATACTCCGACGCCGAAGCCTTATCCACGCTCATAACCGCGTCATCCATTAATACAGTCGTTACTCCCGACGGAACGGCCGTTTCAAAGATCTCGATCGACATGAAGAACAACGGCATGCCGTTTCTGAAGATGATCCCCGCCGGAACCTGCGAGATCCTCGAATCCAACGTTAATTTGAGGCCCGTTAAAACTTCGGTCGATTCTTCGTCGAACTTCAGGATACCTATTATAAGATCGGAGATAAAAAACGAGAACGTCGGCGATTTTCCCGTCAGGATAAAAACGTCATCCGATATAGATAAGCTTTCAAGCTACGTAGGCCTCTTTAAAATAAAAATGCCGCGGGTCGATCTTCCCATGATGTCTTTTGAATGGCGCATCTTCGTTCCGGACGGGTTCGTCTTCTTCGATATGAACGGAAGCCCCGGATTGAAACAACCGACGCCGTTTATGGTGTTCTATCAAATTCCGGTGAATATCGTTATCGCGGTTTCCAATGTTTTATATTCCGATAATTTCTGGCACTTTTTAATATTTATCGGTATGATCATTTTTATAGCGTCATTCGCTTACGCGTCATACTTCGGCATCGAAAAAGCCGCTGCCGCCTTCGCAAATATTTGGGATTGCCTGTATTATGCCGGAGCGGCAATCATAAATGCGGTTAATTTCGCTAAACTTGGCGTAGCGCTGATATTTTTGTGGGTCCTTGCCGCGGTCTGCACGCCGCAGTTCGCCGCGATGACCGAGGACGCCAAGTCGACAAAGGCGAAACAGGATTGCGACACTCTTGCGCAGGCCGCTCAAAAATACAACAGCCTCGAAGGGGGCGTGGTGCGCGATGCGTTCATGAAAGAACTGAAGGGGAAATATCTCACGAATCTCGACACTTTGAAAGACCCCTGGGGCAACCGCTATGAACTGGATATTCAGAGGGGCGTGGTGTTTTCGAAGGGGGCTGACGGTAAAACCGGCACTAAAGACGATATAACCGTGTTTTATGCGGATCCTACCGCTCTTGAACCGGATGCGAATACGGGCGGGAACGATAAAAAGGCTTCCGTCGCGGACGCGCGAAAGCTCGCTGAAACCGCTTCAAGAAAGGGTGCTTTTTCAGTTCCGGTAAATCTGGTCAAAACCAATACTTTTTATTTACTCAATAAAAAATTCGTGATGCCGGACCAGGATATTTTTCTCAACGTCTCATATATGACATCCGGCGTATACATATTCCTGTGCGCGCTTCTTATGATTTCCGGAGCTCTGCTGCCGTATTTTCTCGGCGGGGCGATCGAATTTGACCGGCGCTTTGCTTTGATGGTCTCAGCCGTTCTTTCAATAATCTTCGTGATCGAGACGGTAAATATGTATATTCCTCAAACCGCTAAATATCCCCAGATCGGGTTGCTTTGCGGTACGATACTGCTGATC
>CAZJFS010000223.1:0-6067 GCA_964545075.1 uncultured bacterium | reverse complement strand
ACAAGTGGGACGATGCGGGCAAGCGGACCGTAAAAGTTGTGGTCGCTAAAAAACGCGGAACGATATTTGACAGAAACGGCAGTAAACTCGCAATCTCGTCGCCGGTTAAATCCTGCTATATATGTCCGGTGGAGCTTATTTCCAATTCCGAGGGCGTCGCGATGGTGCTTTCGAAATATCTTGGCGTCAGCAAGGAAAAAATACTTCAGGCGGCTCTTAAAAAATCGAAATTCGTCTGGATAAAAAGGGCGATTCCGACCGAAACGGCCAATGAAATACAGAAATTGGGACTGCCGGGCGTTTACTTTAAAAACGAATTTAAAAGAGTTTATCCGTATGGAAGCATGGCGTCGAATCTTCTCGGATGCGTCGGTCAGGACAAGAGCGGAAGCCTCGATAACAAAGGTCTTGAAGGTACGGAATTAATATTTGACACATACATGCGCGGCGTGAGCGGCGTCATTAAAAAGCAGTTCGAATCGAAATCAATGACCAACGTCAAGTCATGGGATATAGATTCGCGCTATTTCGGCGGAATATCGATACATCTGACCATAGATGACATTATCCAGAGCATCGCCGAGAAAGAAGTTGACGATATTGCCAAGGTCTATAAACCGAAATCCACGTTTATAATAGTGATGAACCCGTTGACCGGAGAAATTCTGGCCATAGCCAACAGGCCAAGTTACGACAACAACGATCTTTCGGGTTCGCACGCCGAGAACCGTAGAAACAGGGCGCTTGTCGATATATATGAGCCAGGATCGACCTTTAAAATTGTAACATACTCCGCGGCGCTTGAAGAAGGCGTTATATCGCCGAAGGAAATATTCAATTGCCAGGGAGCTATAAACGTTTTTGGCGACCAATACGTTATAAAATGCGACTCGGTCCATGGGAAACAGACGTACATGGAGGCTTTCGCCAATTCCTGCAATCCGGCGACTATAATGATAGCCAATAAGCTTGGAAAGGAAAAATTTTACAATTACGCCAGAAAATTTGGCTTCGGGAAACCGACGAATATATTGCCTCACGCGGGAGAGTCGCCCGGTATTCTGAGAAACCCTAAACAGTGGTCGGCCCTGTCTCTTGCGTCGATGTCCATGGGTCAGGAAATAGGCGTGAACGGCATTCAGGCGATAGCCGCTTATTCCGCGATAATCAATGGCGGCGTCATGATGAAGCCTATTCTGGTATCGGCGTTTGAGGATACTGGCAATAAAGCGTTAAAAAAATTTGAAATAGAACCCGGAGTGAGAATAATTAAGCCTGAAACGGCCGAAAAAATGAAACAGGCCCTGCGAAAAGTCGTCCTTTCAGGCACCGGTAAAAAAGCGGAACTTGAAGGTTACGACATTCTTGGTAAAACCGGAACCGCGCAGAAATCGGTACACGGACGTGCATACGAAGCGGGAAGGTATTTTTCGTCGTTCATCGGGTTTATAAACGAGCCTCATTTTAAGCTTTCTGTGCTGGTTTTTGTGAACGAACCGCAGCTTCCGCCCGGAGAAAAGGACGTTCACGGCGGCAGGATCGCCGCTCCCGCTTTTAAAAACGTGGCTGAAAAGATGCTGATGTATTATAACATACTTCCGGAGGAAAAAAAGATAGAGACTTTTATTTCAAATATGGATGCGCAGAGGCTTATAAAGGTTCCGGATATCGTCGGGCAGTCGCCTTCCGAAATAAAGGGGAAGCATGAAGGCAATTTAAAGGTGCAATTTTTAGGCAATGGCCCGATAGTAGTCAAGCAATTTCCGAAACCGTTCAAGTTTCTTCAGCACGAGGAAAGCATAATAGCTTACCTTGGCACATCCGACGATATTAACCTGAATAAAAAAAGCGAAAAAAAGTTTTTTATGCCGATGCTGATAGGAAAATCAATTAAAGAATCGCTGGAGATACTTAAAAATTATAATCTTTCGTCTGAATTTTCAGGTTCCGGATTTGTCGCCGAACAAAAGCCTTTGCCTGGAGAGCTATTGTCGGATGCGAGCGTTATAAAACTGAATTTTTCAATGAATAAGAATTAGGCGGTATGAATTTATGCCAATGCTGATGAGCGAAATAATTAAATTAAGCGGCGAGTGCGAAGTTAAAAATTTTGCTGAGGACTTTGCCATAGAGGCGATCGAAAACGATAACCGCAAGCCGATGGATGGGAAACTTTTTATCGCTATGAGCGGAAATAATTACGACAGTCACAGGAGCCTGCCGGATATCGTAAAAAAAGGCGCGCTTGCGCTGATCGTTGAAAAGCCCGTCGATTATGACCGGCTTAAGGTACCGGTGATCCGGGTCCATTCTTCCTTCGAATTTACGAAGAAGGTCGCGGCTGCGTTTTACGGATTTCCGTCTTCCAGGCTTACTCTTGCCGGCATAACCGGTACAAACGGGAAAACCACGACGTCTTATTTTTTAAGGTCGGTCCTTTCGCAGAAATATATGGATTGCGGGCTTATAGGAACCATAAAATATATTGCCGGAAATCAGGCCATGGAAGCTCCGAATACCTCTCCCGAACCTCTTTTTTTTCAGGAACTTCTCAGTAAAATGGTTTCCAACGGCCTCAAGTCCTGCGTTATGGAAATTTCGTCCCACGCGATAAAGCTCGGGCGCGTTGAAAATACCGAATACGACTATCTGATATTTACGAACCTTTCTAAGGAGCATACCGAGTTCCATCCTACGATGGACGATTACTATGAAACCAAGGCGGCCATTTTCAAGAAAATGTTCGTGCAGAAGAACACTAAGACCAGAAAGAAGACTGCTATAATCAACGCCGACGACCCTTACGGTATGCGCCTGATATCCGAGCTGGCTGAAATTTCGGGAGCTAATGTATTCAAATACGCTTTAGATGCAACGCACAAGGCCGATCTTTTCGCGGATAACATAAGGATAAAAGCTTTTGGGGCTTCGTTCGATCTCAGATATAAGCGTTTCGGCGTTCCGATCGAGCTTAAGATGACCGGCCTTTTTAATGTTTATAACGCACTCGCGGCGGCGGCTTGCGGTATATGCGATGGTATGTCGCTTAACGAAATAAAGTCAGGACTTGAATACATGTCCTCGGTGCCGGGCCGTTTTCAGCTCGTTGATTGCCTGGAAGCGGGTCTGCGCGCTCCGGGTTTTTCGGTATTCGTAGATTACGCCCATACGCCGGAAGGCATAACGAACGTATTGGGGCTGGCCCGCTCGCTGAATCCGGCCCGCGTGATAACCGTCATGGGTTGCGGAGGCGACCGTTCTCACGAAAAGCGCCCTATGATGGGGTATAACGCCGCCATAAACAGCGAGCTCACAATTATAACATCCGATAATCCCCGCACGGAGGACCCGGATCAGATTATAAAAGAGGTCATGACCGGAGTGCTGAAATCGGAGCGCAGATATCTGGTCGAGCCCGACAGGGCGAAAGCCATAGGCCGCGCAATAGACGAGGGCGCCGAGAACGATATAATAATAATAGCGGGCAAGGGACATGAAAACTATCAGATAATCGGAAATAAAAAGATAGACTTTGACGATTATGCCGTCGCTCTTGCCGCCATAAAAAAAAGATGCGTTAGCTCTAAATGATCCGGATAATTTATCAAATAGCATAGAAAGAAGGCTGATTTTTTAACTTATGGAACTGACTAAAAAACTTTTGAAAGAGATCAACGGTATTCTATCATTAAATGCCCCGACGGACGGAGCTTTTAAGATATCTCTGGGCGCGCCCTGCATAGATTCGAGAAAGGTCCGCGCGGGAGATACGTTTTTCGGAATCTCGGGTGAAGGCCGCGACGGATGCGATTACTTCGAAGATGCCGTGGTGAAAGGCGCGAAAGTCGTAATTTTAAATAACTCTCACCGCGAGAGTTTCGAAAAATCCGATGTTGCCGCTAAAACCGGAGCCATAGCCGTTTTCGTAAATAATACGAAAACGGCCCTCAAGCAGATAGGCTTTTTTAATCGTCTCGCCCATTCGATACCTTTCGTAGCGGTCACCGGTTCTAACGGCAAGACCACCACGAAGGAGCTTATAGCCGCGATTCTCGCCACTAAATACAAGGTTTTTAAAACGGACGGGAATTTCAACAACGACCTTGGTTTGCCCATGGAATTGATGAAACTTGATGATACTCATGAGATTGGCGTGGTGGAACTGGGCATGAGCGCTTTGCATGAGATCGAAAACCTCGCGTCGCTGGTTCTTCCGCGCGTAGGAGTTATAACCTGCGTAGGCCCCTCGCATATAGAATTTCTGAAAACTCTTAAAAACATAGCTAAAGCCAAGGCTGAGCTTATATCGAAAGTGGATACGCAGGGGACTGTAATTTTAAATTACGACAACACGTATACCAGAAAGATGGCTTCGCTTTACTCAGGAAAGGTCACCGGTTACGCAATCGATAATAAGTCCGCCAGGATACGCGCCGAACGCGTTGAATTGAACGAACGCGGCTTTTATAATTTCAGCTGCTCAATAGCGGCTAACGGTAAAAAATACGAGCCGTTCAGCGTCTATTTGCCGCTGGCCGGAAAACATAACGTCCTGAACTGTCTCGCGGCCATAGCGGTCGGGCTCGAGTTCGACGTTAACATCAAGAAACTATGCTCCGCGATTAACAATTTCGACGGCGTTAAAAAAAGAATGGAACTCATTGAAATTGCGGGCGGTATAAGAGTTTTAAACGACTGTTATAACGCCAACCCGCTCTCTATGAAATCGGCGATTGAAACGATATCCGAAATACCTGGAGCGAGCCGCCGGATCGCCATAATTGGAGATATGCTTGAACTTGGCGCATGGAGCGTGCGTTCGCATATGGAGATCGGAAGGCTCGCGAAAAAAAGCGGCATCGATCTTCTGGTGACCGTCGGCGAGCGGGCCGAGCACATAAGGGAAGCCGCGATCGAGGCCGGAATGGATGAAAAAAACGCGATTCATTTTAAAGATTCCGACGAGACCGCCGGCAGGATAAATGGGCTCATTAAAAACGGCGACCTTATACTGATAAAAGGGTCGCGCCGCATGAAACTTGAGAACGTATTGAACGCAATACAGGGAGAACGCGAGTAATGTTTTATTATCTTATAAGCGGCTCTATATCCCAGCTTACCGCGATGATAACGGTTCGGACGCTTTTCGCGGTTTTAACGTCCTTCGCCATAACTCTTTTTCTGGTTCCCATCGTCATAAGAAATATCCAGAGCCGCCACGCGGGGCAGAATATAAGAAAACTCGGGCCGGAAAGCCATCAGGTCAAAGCGGGAAGGCCCACGATGGGCGGCATAGCCATGGTGATATCGATAATGGTCACTTCCTTCGTCTGGTGCCAGCTCAACGAATTTGTGCTGATTATGCTTATAACCACTTTGTGGCTTGGGATGGTAGGTTTTTTAGACGACGTTTTAAAGTTCACGAAGCATAGCTCCGACGGACTTTCCGCGAAGGCTAAAATGGGGCTTCAGATGGCTCTGGGGCTTGCCATCGGCTGGCTTCTTTATTCGCAGAAGATAATAGCTCCTTCGATATTCGTTCCGATAATAAACTATGAACTGGATATCGGCTGGCTTTACATATTTTTCGTGGCGTTTATCGTGTGCGGTTATTCGAACGCGGTAAATCTGACCGATGGGCTTGACGGCCTCGCCACGGGCGTCGTTATACTCGTATCGGCAGCGTTGGCCGCTATAGCTTATATCAGCGGTAATGTCATATTTTCAAAGCACGCTGCGCTTCCATTTATTCGCGGTGCGGGCGAACTCACGGTGTATTGCGCTTCAGTCGTAGGCGCCGGACTCGGTTTTTTCTGGTATAATGCCTCGCCGGCTGAAATATTTATGGGCGACGTCGGGTCACTCGCTCTGGGCGGAGCTATAGGAATGGTCGCTATATTTACGAAATGCGAGCTTCTGCTGGTCGTCGTCGGCGGCATTTTCGTCGTGGAAGCCCTTTCCGTAATGATACAGGTTTTCAGTTTTAAACTTTTCGGCAGGCGCGTGTTCAAGATGAGCCCGATACACCACCATTTCGAACTTTCGGGATGGCCGGAGACGAAGGTCG
>CAZJFS010000222.1:0-6108 GCA_964545075.1 uncultured bacterium | reverse complement strand
TCGCTGCGATGAATGTGGCGGCTGGTTGCGCCTGCGCGCTTTTAATGGCGAACGTTACGCTCGGCAAGGAGAAATTCGCTTCGGTTCAAAACGATATACAAAAGATGATACTCGAACTTTCAGAGATAAAAAAAGAGGCGCTCTCGCTTATGGATCGCGATAAGGAAGCTTATGACGGGGTAATTTCGGCTTTTAAAATGAAAAAGGACACCGAGGCCGAAAAGGAATTGCGGAAAAAGGCTATATTCGAGGCGACCGTAAAATCGACCGAGGTCCCGATAAGGATAGCCGAAACTGCCTTGAAAAGCGCGGCGATAATAAACAGGCTCGTTGAAATAGGTAATAAAAAAGCTATTTCCGATTCGATAACGGGACTTTTTAACACGTATGCCGGCGCCATCAGCTCCATCGCGGTGGCTAAATTAAACCTCGCGGGGTCGTGGGACAATCCTGAAGTGAAGTCGAATTTCATATCGAAGGTGAAGGTCCTCGAAATGGATATAGAGAACGGCCATGAGGTAATTAAAAAGGTTATGCTGGCCAACCTTCAGTCTTAAAAACGGCGGCGGAACATCGATACATATTTTTAAAAGGCTTGGTGTTGATTAATGATATACAGCATGACGGGATTCGCGAAAGTATCCAAAAATATTAATGGATATGAGCATACCTTCGAGATAAAGACGCTTAATCATAAATACGTGGATATAAAACTGGCGCTTGACAAGGCCCTCGACGCTTGCGAACACGAGATCTCCGAATATCTGAGAAGCGAGATAAAGCGCGGGAGCATAAGAGCCGTTTATACTATAAAACACGGCGGAACGAGCGCCCTTAAATCAAAACTTTTCGACGTGGATATCGACGCGGCGAGATCTTACCACGACGCTTATCTTAAAGTTTCGAAGATACTCAATATGAATTACATACCCGACGTCAGCGTCATTATGCGCCATAGCGGCGTTTTAAATCCGGTCGAGGACGATAATTTCGAGGATATGGAAAGCGTAATGGGCGTCGTGGCCGATGGAGTGCGCGAGCTCAATAAATTCAGGACGGGAGAAGGGAAAAGGCTCGCTAAATTCATTTCGGACAGGCTCAAGCTCCTCAAGAAATTCATACAGGACATAGCCGGCCTCGCCAAAGGCGTAAAGGAAGTATATTTCAATAAAATGATCGAGCGCATAGCCGACTTCCGCAAAAAGACAAATATAGATATCGACGATTCGAGAATACTTCAGGAAGTGGCCGTCATGGCCGACCGGGCCGACATATCCGAAGAGATCGAACGCTTCGGCTCGCATATAAAGTATTTTGAAAAACTCCTTAAGGGCGAGGAAAAGGACGCTATCGGCGGAAGAAAGATGGACTTTTTGTGCCAGGAGCTTTTCCGCGAAATAACTACCATTTCCAACAAGACTAGTCTCACGGACATAACGCGGGTGGCTATAGAGGTCAAGTCCGAAATAGAAAAAATAAGGGAACAGGTACAGAATATTCAGTAAAAAATATATTCGGAGGAATTGATGGAAAACATAAAATTATTGAATGTCGGGTTCGGCAATATCGTTCTGGCGAACAGGATCATCGCTATCGTGAGTCCTGACTCGGCGCCGATGAAAAGGCTTAAGGAAGACGCGCGCGAACGCGGGATGCTTATAGACGCGACATACGGAAGGCGTACGCGTTCCATAATAATAACGGATTCGAACCACGTCGTTCTCTCAGCCGTTCAGCCGGAAACTTCGGCGGGAAGGCTTCTCGATAAGGAATTGAAGTTCGGCGGCGAAGCCGGCGTTGAAGCCGAAGCGGCTGAAGAGGAAACGGCGGAAGAATAATAAAAATTAAGAAAGTGAGGCGCCGTTCCTACGGCGGTTTGCCATGAGCCATATATTTGTGATATCGGGCCCTTCGGGCGTCGGAAAAAGTTCAATAGCGCAGGCGATACTGGAAAAATATAAAGGCAGGATAACATATTCCATATCCATGACCACTCGTAAAATAAGGTATGGCGAGGAGGACGGGCGCGAGTATATTTTCACGACGGTCGATGATTTCGAGCGCCTTATAAAAGAGGACGCGTTCATAGAATACGCCAAAGTGCACGACAATTATTATGGAACGCTGAAATCTCAGATCGACGACGCATTTGAAAAAGGGCTCGCCATGCTTTTAGACGTCGATACCAAGGGCGCGCTTAATATAAAGAGCAAGTATCCAGAAGCGGTGCTTATGTTCATAGTCCCGCCCTGCATAGAGGAACTCAAGCTGCGCCTTTTCAAGCGCCACACCGATGCGCCGGAAGTCATCGAAAGGCGCATCCATAACGCGATAGCCGAAATCGAAAAATCAGCGCAATATGACTATGTGGTCAAAAACGAAGATCTTCAGAAGGCCATACACGAATGCACCGAGATCATGGAAAAACATTTTCCCTTCGTCGAGAGAAGACCGTCTTAAATGTATTGCCAGGTAGCGCTCCCGATTCCGTCCGAAAATCTGTACACATATTCCGTGCCCGAAAAATTTTCGGGCATGGTTTCCCGCGGTCAGCTAGTTTACGTCAACTTAAAGAACCAGAGCGAACCCGTTGCGGCTTACGTTATAGCCGTCGGCGAGGGATGCGATATAGATCCTTCGCTCGTGAGGCCGCTGCACGACGTCTTCGATTCGGAACCGGTTCCTGAAGAGCTTATGGCCCTCGCCGAAAAAATTGCCGCGCGTTATTTCTGCTCGCTTGGAAACGCGCTGGAGCTGGTTTTTCAGCCCGCGCTGGCTTTTTCCGCCACCGAGGTCGAAAGGTATTATGATTTCAACAGGAAACTCGACGTCTTCAAGGTCTTTGGGGACGGCGGCCTTTCGAAGATCGAGCGCCTTATAATCCAATTTTTATATAATTCAGGGGCTCAGACGAAGAAGGAAATAGAAAAAACGCTGCTTCTTG
The DNA here is from genome assembly GCA_964545075.1 of uncultured bacterium. Classification (GTDB taxonomy): domain Bacteria; phylum Muiribacteriota; class UBA9980; order UBA9980; family UBA9980; genus DAOPXV01. Next base: position 3,164 of record CAZJFS010000222.1, on the reverse strand, counting down.
ATTATACCGTTTCCAAAAATAATATATCGAAACTGACCGCCGCCGGCTTGATCGCTTCATCCTTCAATAAAAAGAGCTTCAATTATGGCGCGCCGGAAACCTTTAATTACGAGTTGGCCGACAGCCGCGAGATAATTTATACGGATGAGCAGAAAGAAGCCATAAAAAAAATATCGGAAAATATATTGAAAAAAGAATATTCTGAAAATCTGTTGTTTGGCGTCACCGGTTCGGGAAAAACCGAGGTATATATTGAAATACTGAAATTGTGCGTTTTAAGGGGATTATGCGCCATCGTTCTGGTGCCGGAAATAGCGCTTACGGAGCATTTGAAGCATCGCTTTTTGAAGGCGTTTCCAGAAGGACTGGCGGTGTGGCACTCGCTGGTAAAAAAAGAGGATAAGCAAAAGATCTATTCCAGTATAGCGCGCGGCGACGTCAAGATACTCCTGGGCGCCCGATCGGCTATATTCGCGCCGTTCCCCGATCTTGGATGCATAATAATCGACGAGGAGCACGATTCGTCCTATAAGCAGGAATCCGGCATATATTATGATACGCGCGAGATCGCCAGGATGCGGATGGAGCTCGCGAACGGCACGCTTGTTATGGGTTCGGCCACGCCGTCGATCGAGAGCTATCATCCGCTCGAAAACGGCGGGCGGCCCGGCAGTATAATAAGGATTGAAAAACGCGTCGAGAACAGGCCTATGCCGAGGTGTCATATAGTCGACATGGGACGCGAATTTTCCGAGAACAAGAACAAGTCGATGTTCTCGCTCCTGCTCGAGGAAAAGATAACGGACAGGCTTGAGCGCAGGCAGCAGGTCCTGCTGTTTCTAAACAGGCGCGGACACAGCACTTTCGTTCTTTGCAGATCGTGCGGGCTGGTCATAAAATGCGATGAATGCGCCGTTTCTATGACGTATCATTCCGAACCGCCAAGGCTTTTATGTCATTACTGCAATAAGGCGCGTGAAGTGCCGATGCTGTGCCCGTCATGCAATAGCCATTATATAAGGTTTTTCGGCGTAGGGACGGAAAAGGTCGAAGAGGAATTCCGCCGTAAATTTCCTGAAGCACGCGTCGCTCGGCTCGATTCGGATGTCCTTACGAACAAGAGCATAAGCTCTAAAATATTCGACGATTTTTTGAAAAAGAAGATAGACGTTCTTATAGGCACGCAGATGATAGCCAAGGGCCTTGACTTTCATAATATTACGCTCGTCGGGATAATTTCCGCCGATACGGCGCTCAACATGCCCGATATGTTCGCTTCCGAAAAGACGTTCCAGGTTTTGTGCCAGGTTATCGGGCGTACCGGCCGCGGCGTGGACGAAGGCGAATGCGTCATTCAGACCTACAACGCCGATAATTACGCCATAACTTCAGCCGCCGCAAGCGATTTCAAATCATTTTACGCCAACGAGATAGAGGTCCGGCGCTCGCTCGAATATCCCCCTTTCCGCGAAATGATAAAGATATCATTCGAGCATACGCAGGAAACGCTGGCTTTCGAGACCGCTAAAAAATTCGCCGCGGAAGTTTCAGCCGTGGCTGGAGACGCCGGTCTAATCAGGATGCTGGGGCCGGCCCCGGCGCTCATAGCCCGCCGTCAAAATATATACCGGTTCAACGCGTTCATTTTTACGGACTCAGGAACAGCCAGAGGCGTGGCGCTTTCAGAAATATTGAAAAAATATAGTTTTACAAATAAACGTCAATATGTTAAAATAAACGTCGATGTTTCGCCGAACAATACATACTGATTATGGCTGAAAACTTAATGAAGGGGTAATTTTTAAAGGTATGACAATTCTTCCGATTTTTTTATGCAATAACGAAATCCTACGTGGAAAGGCCACTTTGTGTCAAAAGCCCTATTCTAAATACGCGGCGCTCGCTGAAAACATGATACAGACAATGTATAAGGCACCCGGGGTAGGCCTTGCCGCGCCTCAGATCGGCATGGCTCTGCGCATGTTCGTATATGACGCGGGCGCCGGCGGCATGGCGCTTATAAACCCGGAAATAATTTCGTATTCGGAGGAAACCTGCGAATACGAGGAAGGCTGCCTTTCGGTGCCTGAAATAAACGCTCGCGTGGTGCGTCCGGCATCGATAAAATTCCGCGCATTCGATCTCGATGGTTATAGAATTGAACGCGAGGCCGGCGAACTCGAGGCGCGCGTCATTCAGCACGAATACGATCATCTGGATGGAATCCTTTTCATAGATCGCGTTTCCGAAAAAGACCGTAAAATAATATTTGAAAAACTCAAGAAAATTGGCTTAAAGGGAAAGGTCGTATAAGTTTTTATGAATATTCTTTTTATGGGGACTCCCGATTTTTCAGTTCCATCGTTAAAAGCTCTCGCGGGCATGCCGGGTCATAAGGTCGTGGGCGTGGTGACGACCTGCGATCAGCCTGTCGGTCGTTCGCTTAAAATGACTCCTCCGCCCGTGAAAGTGTGCGCCCTTGAATTGGGGATTCCCGTATTTCAGCCTGAAAAACTAAATACCGATGAGAATCTGGAATTGTTTAAAAGCCTCGGCGTCGATATCATAGCGATCGTGGCTTACGGAAAGATAATAGGAAGTAAGCTCTTGGCTGCATATCCTCAAAAAATAATCAATGTCCATCCTTCGCTTCTGCCCAAATATAGAGGCGTGGCTCCTTATCAATGGGCGCTTATAAACGGCGAGAAAAAAACCGGCGTGAGCATAATGTATATAGCGAAAGAGCTTGACGCGGGCGATATCGTTCTTCGAAGGGAGCTTGCGATCAAGGATTCCGATAACGCGAGCACGCTGCATGATTCTCTGGCTGTTATGGGCGCGGAAATGCTCGCTGAAACCGTTGCTCTTATCGATGACGGGAAGGCTGTGAGCGTTCCTCAAAACCACGCTGAAGCCACATACTATAAAAAGATCGAAAAAAGCATGGGCCATATAGACTGGGCCTTCGACGCGGAAAAAATAAAGAATCTGGTGCGCGGCCTCTGCCCATGGCCTTCGACGTATTGTTTCCATAATGGAAATCTTATAAAGATACACGAAGCCGATCTCGCGCCGGGCGGAACCGCTTCAGGCGTGAATCCAGGGACCGTGATCGAGGCGACCGAAAGGGGCGGCCTTATAGTAGCTTCTGGAAGCGGCGCGCT
>CAZJFS010000221.1:0-6121 GCA_964545075.1 uncultured bacterium | reverse complement strand
GCGCCCTTCAGGCACACCGATGAGATTTACAAAAAAGCCGGCGCCAACGTCGAATTCGTTGGAAATCCCCTGCTGGAGATCGTAAAACCTTCCGCGCCCCGTGAAACAATAATGAAGAAATTAAATTTACCGGAAACCGGGCGCGTTATTTCGCTTCTTCCGGGAAGCCGGGCGATGGAAGTCAAGTATATGCTGCCCATATTGATCGGCACGGCGGAATGCATGAGCGCTAAAATGAAAGACATAACTTTCATAATGCCTGTTTCATCCTCAACGGTCTCGGCCGGCACCGGAATAACCCTTGAATACATAAGAAATACGTTGTCGGTGTCTAAAACCCCAATAAAACTGGTTCTGGATCAAACCTATGACGTTCTATCGGTGTCCGACTTCGCTGTTATAACCTCCGGCACCGCGACGCTCGAGGCGGCATGCCTAAAAGTTCCTATGATAATAGCGTATAAAGTTTCACTTTTGACCGAACTATTCGCCCGAACCATAACGCCGCTGCCGCAATATTTCGGATTGCCTAACCTTATTTTAAATAAGATAGTAGTGCCGGAATTCATTCAAAAAAACGTCGAGCCCGCGATTATTTCGGAATCGGCGCTCGAAATACTTAATTCGCCGCAAAAATTAGCCGATATTAAAGCTAACCTCGCTGAAGTAGCGAAAAACCTCGGAGAACCCGGAGCCACAAAAAAAGTCGCTTCGCTTATTCTTCAGATGATAGGCGGAAATTCGTGAAAAACTTTGAAGAACTCAGGAACGGAGCTGATTCTCCCGAAAAACTCATCGATTCCATAAATATATTCAAGGGCCGAATACTTCGCCTCCACGTCGACGAAGTGGAGCTTCCTGACGGCAAGCATTCCTCGCGGGAAATAATCGAACATTCCGGAGCCGTGGTTATAATCCCCGTTCTTGACAACGGAAATATCATTCTCGTTAAACAATACCGGCACGCCGTGGGTAAATTTCTTCTGGAACTCCCGGCCGGCAAGATTGAAAAAGACGACGGAGCGCTGGCGGAATGCGCAAAGCGGGAACTTCTCGAAGAAACCAATTATTCCGCGGAAAGCTTTGAAAAAATAATTGAATTCTATTCTTCGCCGGGAATACTCACTGAAAAAATGCATCTTTTCATCGCTAAGGGATTAAAGCCCGAAAAGCATGACCGATGCGATTTTGACGAATTCATATCGAGGGCCGAATATTCGCTGAGTGAGATACTCGATATGATTTTAAAAAATGAGATCACCGATGCCAAGACAATAATCGGGATACTTTTTTACAATAACTACAGAGTTAAAGATAATTGAAAATTTTAATAAAGCTTGCCATCAAATTTCTTGATGGCGATTTTTATACTTAGAAGGGGGAATGTAACAATGGCAGCCAAAGAAAAGGAACCTTTAGAGTATTCCATATCGACGACCTATAAGGTGAACGATACTATCTATCATAAGGTATTCGACGATACGGGAACGGTAGTCGATGTCGGCATCACGAAGGACAACGAGAAAAAAATGGTCGTAAACTTCAAAAAAGGCGGAAAAAAGCGCCTTATCATGGGAGTAGAGATCAAAAAAGCTAAATAAGCTTTAAGCAATAAAATACAAAATACACACATCCTTTTCGGCCATTAATTTTTAAATATAATGGCAAAGGGTGTGTATTTTTCATTTCAGGTGAAGGCTCGCAATGAATCTTAATAAAAAAAATTTTTCGCCATACGAAGTCGGAATAATCATCACAAAACTTTCAAGGGCTGAAAAACTCGGCTTGATAAGAAGCAATCCGGAAAACAACGAATACCTTCTCCGGGGCTTCTGCGGCACGGGCGAAAACATATCACAAAAGTGGAATATTAAAATTTATAAATACAGTGAAAAGCGGAGCAGCCATTCGGTGGTCTGCACCGACATGGAAGTTCTCAGGATACTTCTTTCCGACAACTTCGACTTCAACCCGCCCGAGCTTCCCATAATCAAAATAGACGATTCCGGGTGGGGCTTTCCGCTTTGCGGCGTCATGATAGGCGTCACGGATGAGATCACGCTTTATACGGCCGTGGTTCCGGTCGAATTTTTTCAGGGCGACAAATTCACCGATAAGAAATATCTGAAGGAATATACGAAATGCGGGGTGGAGCTTATCGCAAAGTTAGGCGCCACGCCAATGACCCACCGCATCGAGATATGCAGCGGTTTCATCAACCAGCACCTGCGCGACGAACTTCGAAAGCTGGGGTTTCACGTCCGCATCGTCGAAATAACCGGAATGCTTCAGGACTCGCTGGAAGAAGAATACAGAAAATACGCGGCGGAGGAGCTTAAATCCGATATTTATTACGACCCTAAAGGATTCAAAAAAGAAGAGCTTCCGAAAAAATTTGCCGACGTGCTGGAATTCGGAAAAAAATATTTCCCGGAAAAACTTAAAACCGGATGGAAATCCATCGGCGAAAAACCGGATGGAAAACATCACTGAAAACAGATGCTTTGGAAAATTGACAATAAAAAAGGCTTGTGTTATAATTAATTCGGTCAATTTTTCATGCTAGGAGAAAAAAATGATTAACCATATAGTTGACAGCGAGCTCGACATTCTTGTTCAGGCGTATAGAAACGAAAAAAAAGAGATTCAAAAGTATAACATAGGCCTTAACGCCTTCGCCGACAAAAGAGCCAGGGATTTTTTCACGAAAATGATAAGCGATGAAACGCTTCATATGAAGATGATAAGAAAGCATATCGAGGAAATCGATAAAAATTTCTTTGAAAATTTTCCTGATTCCGAAATAATAATGTTAAAACCCAACGAGGCAGTTAAAGACAGCCTGAAACCAATTGATTTTTTAAGGTATTCGCTTTTCGAAGAAAAAATGGGGGCCGTTTTTCACTACTGCGTGGCCAAAGAACTGAAACTTAAACCGCTGAAGGAAATGTTCAAGGAGCTTGAAGCGGCTGAAGTGGCTCACATAAACGCCATAAGATACGAAATAGACTTTCTCGCTAAAAAATAGTAACCAAAATTTTGCCGCTCGTAAAAAATTAGCGGATGCTACTTTTCAATTTTTCAATAAAAAACGGGAATGTGATAATTGCTCACACGCCCGTTTTTTATTGGGTATCATTCTTTTATTTAAATAACAAATTTTGTTATTTATACTAAAATCCCAGCGTCGTTATAGCCGTATCTATCGATGTCACGCGGTCGTTTGAAGGATCTTCCTGTTTCGCTATCGCAAGCTGTTGCTTGGAAAGGGCGTCCTGATTGTTATAGTAATAGAGAGTGGCGAGCAGGGCGTGGACCGAAGCGTTCGAGATCCCGGTACCGACTTCCGAAACATACCTGAAATTAGCGTTTACAACCGTAACGTCACCAGTATCGCTTATTCCCATGCTTTCAAGGAGCGATACCGCTTCAACGATTTTAGGACTGTCCTCGAGAAGATAAGCCGCCGCGAGACCGACTTTGGCGTCCTGTACGCTGGAGCGCGCGGCGTACCCGGACTCGAAATCGTTTTTGCCATCGCTTATCGAACCGCTCTTTTTAACTTTCGACCAGCCTATCCCTGAATACGCTATGGACATTTCTTGCTGATTCGGATTGGTTACAAGCGCTTTTTGAAAGGCGGATATCGCTTTATCATAATCCTTATCGGCAAAATATTTTACAGCCTGTGAAATATTCTGAGCGGGCTGGCTGTAAGTAATAACGCTGGTCCCGTCATCCACGCCGCCTATCTGTTGAAGGACCGATGAAGAATCCGATTTGGTGGTGCATCCGATGCCAAGAGTCGCGAAAAGGCACACCGCCAGAAAGGCCGATAAAAATATCCTGTTTCCATTTTTCGTCATTAGTTCCGACCTCCGATCTATTTATTTTAATATCGCTATTTTGCCGTATTTCTCAAGCTTATCGCCGTTGGCGTCCCTGGCGGTCATCTTGTAAAAATAAACGCCGTTCGCTACGCGGTTTCCGTCATCGTTGGTTAAAAACCACGCCGGCGTCGTCTGTATTCCGGCGGCGCAATTATTCAGCGGAAGATCACCGAAATCATATACTATATCGGCGTTAGAATCGTATATCTTTATATTCAGATCAGATATCGCCTTTCCAAGGGTATATCTTATGTTAAGCTTTGACTTAGCTGGATTCGGATACGACACGAAATTGATTATGTCGAAGAAACCGGCCGCCGCGACCTGCATATCCGGAGCAGAAAGCTTGTTTCCCAGCTTATCGTTAGCTTCAAGCGCCACGTTGTGAACTCCGGCCATAGTCCGTCCCGGAAGATAAAGCGTCAATTTGCCGTCTTTTTCATTGTATTCGGTCCGCATAAGCCTTCCGTCTAGCGTCGCTTTTATGCTTGCGGCGTCAAGACCCGAACCGCGGTCGGTGAGCTCCACGTCGAATTTATCGGAGATTACCTTATCGATAAGTTCATTCGGAACGGTAAGCGCCGGCGGCGTAAGGTCTTTAAACACGGCTACGGAGGATATGTTATCGGTTTTAGAGGTCATTCTTCCATTTTTAATTTCAGAGGAAACGAACTCCCACATTCCGGTTTTCGCGTTCATGGTGAAAAGCCCCGTGTGCTCGATCTCTTTAGTGGAATATTTCGAAACGTCGCATGAAACGTCTATCGGAAGTTTCGAAGCAAGATTTTCAGGATATATCCTGTAGATATCCGTCATCTGAGAAAGTTCGGCCGCCTGCGCCGCGGCGTAAAGCCTGGGCGCCTGGGTCGCGGAACCGTCATATTCCATCATCCGCGAAATCTTCGTAAAATCAGGCAACAACACGAGAGTCACGTCTCTTGAGAAAGCGCCCTTCGGTATTACCATATTAAGTTTTGAATCGCTCGACGCAAGAGTTCCGCCGGTGCTGTCAGCTATGAATTGCGACTGGAACTCGACGACGGATTTTCCATTTATCACCGTATTGTCCGGGCCCACGCGCCCTTCGACCTCGATCTGCGCTTTACCTGAATAGTTAGGGCTTATCGTATAAAAGCCTTTATAAACGTTAGGGCGGGCGACGGGATTTACATTAGTAAGAAGCGTTTCATTCGTTCCGTCCTGCCATACTTTAATCGTAGGATTGGCGACGAGTACCTCTGTCGTCACCGACTGTATATACTTCGTGCTTATCATGAGCGTCTTCTCGTCTAACGGGTTCATGAAAGCCGAGATCAGAAACTTCGGCGAAAACTTCTGCCTTACGGTAAGAGTGTTAACGTCGTTACCCATATAATCCTGAGCGTTATACACGTTCAAAAGATATTCGCCGTTGAAGCCGAAAGCTTCGAATGGCACTATCGCGTATCCCATGTATAAACCGTCGACGAAAGACATCATCGTGACAGTCTGCTCATTCTGCAAGGTGTAAGTGGGCTTGAAAGTCACTTTTGGAGGCTTCTCGGCGTTCATGTCAAAGTTGAACTTTATCGAGAAAATTACTTTCCAGAATGAAGGCGTGATAACGACTTTATCGGTTACATATTTCACCTTGATGCCCATGGTCGTAACTTTAAGCCCGTCCGAATCGCCGGATATTCCATTTACATTCTCGGCGACGGCGGATACGGCCGCCGGATCCTTCGTGTCATCGACTTTAACCGCGAAATATTTCCCGTACGGATCATCCTCGTATTCAGGAACCGTGGCCCTGAAGTTAACTTCTATCGTTTGAACCGTCGTGTTCTGATTCACGCGCTCACCCATGAGAATAGTGATTTCGGAAGTGGTGGCGTCATACGTCATTACGACTTCGCCGCCGTTAGGGGTGCCGTTAAATCTTGTCGTCGCGAGCCTGCCGTTTATTACTACCGTGCCTTTTGAAATGTCCACGTTCGTGAAGCTGGTTTTATCCGTCGTCACTGACGTTCCCTTCGGAACGGTTATTACTATCTTATCCATTCCGGTATCGTAACTTCTGAAACGAGGATTTAAGAGCATCTTGAAATCGCGGGCGCCTGATTTTCTTAGAACGGTAGCGGGCGTTATTTCGGCTCCTACCTTTTCTACCGGCATGATTACTGAAATATAAATGCCGTATGTCCCTATGTTTCCGGCTATATCGATCGCGCTTACGACGACCTCAGTCGTCC
>CAZJFS010000220.1:0-6128 GCA_964545075.1 uncultured bacterium | reverse complement strand
CGTTTTGATCGACGCCAGAACCGTCAACCCGGGCGAAGGATTAAAGCCTGCGGTCGTCGATGCCGCCACGCTTCCTTCTCCTCCAATCGCTTTTTTTATCGAACTTACGCTATACGCCATCGTCAATACGATGACCGAGAAAAAAAGCATGGCGAATGACATTATATACATAGCGCGGGCTAAGGTTTTCTTTGATATAATATAGTTTTTAATCATAAACATACCTCCCCTGTCAGAAGCCAAAATAATTAAAGGCATTTTCGTGTTTTGTATGGACGGTATTTAGTTCTAACATCTTCACTCTGAACTTTCGACTTATACTTGTTATCTGACGCTCTCGGTTCTCGACGTAAGCGTTTCAAGTGCTTTTTGGATGATCGCGATCAAAAACATAAATGATATTACTATTACTATGGAGAGCGAAGAAATCGATATCGCGGCCGCAATAACGAATTCATCGGGAAACATATATTCAGCGGTTTTTCCCGCTACGCTCACGAGGGTAAAATTAAGCGCGTCCATAGTGCCAAAATTGGTGGCGGCTATGATCCCGCCTCCGGCGACAGCGGATATTACGGCGCATATTACTGAGACAAAAAGAAATATGGACGGTTTAACCAGCGATATATCTTCCGCGGACCGTTTGGCGGCCTCGGCGGTTATGTTTTCAAAAACCGCCGGTTTATCGGCGATCGCTGGTGCGTTAGCCGCAAGATCTCTGAAAAAATCTCCGACTTTTTGTTCTTCATTTAAGCTCATTTGAAAGCCTCCCTATCGCCCTTGAAAGTCTTGAACCTACTGCGCTTTCGCTCAGGCCCGTGATCTTCGCTATCTCGGCGTAACTCATTTCTTCAAAATATTTCAAAAATACTATCTCCCGGTCGGTTTGATCGACCGCGCGCAGGGCTTTTGAAAGCCTTATAAATTCATCGTTTCTGTGGAAGGTCTCCTCGACGCCCGGAACCTTCGAACTTCGAAGATCGAGGTCGGGGCCCGAAAAACTCAAAAAACGTCTTAAATATCTTCCTATGTGATTTCTGGCGAGGTTGGTAGCGACCGTGAAAAGCCATGCGCGGCAATTAAAATCCTCGGAAAGTAGACGCGGTTCGGCGAACGCGCGCACGAAGGTTTCAGATACGATGTCGGACGCTTCCGACGCGTCGCCAAGAATGCCCAGGACATACGCGAATATGCGGTCGGCGTGCCTTTCAAACAAGGCGCCGACAAGTTTTTTCCGTTCTTCGTTCATAACCGCTGCACTCATATTTCCTTCACCGATAATATAACACGGAAGCCGTCACTTCCTTGCGAAAAAAAATAAAATAAATTCAGGCCGCTTTGAAATTGAGGTCCATGAAGAGCATCTGTAATTTTTAAAAACGGATGATGTTGATCGAAATATGTATAAACAAGCTTATTTCGGCCCTTTCAGAAGGGCGAACATCATTAAGCAAAAAAGCGCGATGATAACAGTTATGACAACAAAGAAAGCGCCGGATAATTTTATATCCTTAAGTTGAGGTTGGATCTGTTCGTCGGTTTCAAAATAGATCATCTGTGATCCCGAATTTCCATTCGTGAAGACGATCTTTGATTGTGCGGCGCCTTCGGCGAAAAGACAGCCGACGACAGCGGCCATTCCTTTGGCTTTCTGGTTGAGATCATCAAGTTTGGCTGGAGCTGCTTCGTCGCTGAGATCGATAAATTCACCATTGTTTTTTACCGCGCAAATTTTATATTTCCACCACACGCTTCCTTTGTGCGTATGTCTGATGCCGGTTACCCCGATGGCGTAGATGCTTTCAAAATCAGCGAAGGGCGTTATCTTCACTTCGAAAAAAAATTTAAAATGATAGAATATTTTTCGCGCCGCAATGTTGAGGATATAATAATTATCCATGAATAAGCGGCATATAAAAGCTATAACCATTATGCCGATAAATATCGGAACATATTTTAAAAGTTCCGGAGCCGGGATATGGTTTTTTCCGCCAGTCGTTCCCCGGGAGTAAAGTAAAAATGCTATGAACGCGGCCGCTCCCATGACCACCCACATCGCCGCTTCAAGAGGGGTTTCCAGATCGACCTTGATCTTATCGGGCAGAGTGGAAGTATCGGCCGGGTCCGGTTTATAAATCCTGGCGCGCGAATCAGTTTGCGGAGTTCTTTCGTGAATGGGCTTTTCAGCCGCCGGCTTTGAAAATGCGGAGCGTTTGGGTTCGTTCATGTTTTCCCTCTGTTTGTTTTACGGATCAGCCGCCGGCGTTACTTCGAAAGCATCAACCGGATCCTGCCGCCCTTATATTCGTCTTTTAATATATCCATCATCACGGTGTCGTAGTATTTATCGGCGAAAAGGCGCGATTCGCGAAGCACTCCGGCAATTTTAAACCCGCATTTTTCATAACATCTGATGCCGCGTTTATTATAGCTGAAAACATTGAGATAAATGCTGTTCAAATTGAGGATATTGAAACCGTAATCGAGCATGAGGCCGGTCGCCTCGGTTCCGAATCCGCCGTTCCAGAAAGTTTTTTCGCCGATGACGATGCCGAACATGGCGTGGCGATTGATGAAGTCAACGTTCATAAGGCTTATGCTGCCAATGAGCTTATCGTTCTTCTTTTCGATTATCGCAAACGTATAGCTATCACGGCTTTTCATGATGCGGTCGAGGATTTCCTTTTCTTTTTCGAATGTCAGTATCTGAGGCGTGGCGCCCAGGTTAATGCCGACCTCCATATCGTTTATCCAGCTTTTGTAAAGCGGCGCATCGTCGGCGCACAACGGCGAAAGATAACATTTTCTGCCGGTCAGGACCCTGTCGTATTTTTCGTTTTTCATTTCACTCTCCTGGATATTCATCCGTGTTGATTTTATCATTTATAAATGCTTTGTTGACCGCTTTATATCGCGAACGGCGGGACGCTACCGCTTCTTCGTCTAACGATAATTTCGCGGTAAACGCGGTCGATGTAAATAAAAGCGATAAAGAGATCATTATAAGCGTCATGGATAAAGATCTAATGTTTTTAATAATTCCTACATTTAATATAGTCGCTGACGGACGCCGGATTTTTCAGATAACACCATCCGGACACTGAGATCTATTTTGCGAGAAAGTCGAATACCGTTTCTTCCCTTTTAAGATCCGGGTCATTTATTATCTTCGCCTCGTCCTTGAAATGATTGGCGAACCTTGAGATCATGCCGTAATATTTATCCGAGACCGAAAGCGCCACGGATTTTCGCTCCCAATCGCTTACGTAGCCTGGCTGCTGATTTTTCAGCGCGCTCGAATTCAAGCCGGCGCGTTCATTTTTTATCCATTCCTTCATCAGCCTGACATAACGCGAAAGTAATACCGCTTTTCTTGCGTCTTTTTCTCCGGGAGTTTCTTTCGGGCCGGGCGTGAATTCAACGGCACCTGTTTCGACGGAGCCAGAACGAAGTTCGTAACTCGTCGAGAGTTTTATCGGACCGGAGCCGCCGCGATCGCGGAGTTTCAGGACGATGACGCCTCCTTTGACGCCTTCATTCGACAGCGGCGCAGGAAAAAGAGTGTTGACCTTCATAAGTTCACCGGTCGCGAGAGACGCCTCCGGCGATCCGTAAACTTCTTCGATCGTCCAGCGTTCCGAGGCGAAAGAAAGGTTGAGGTTGAAAAGGAGCGGATTGACCATATAGTCGAATTCTTCGGCCATGCGTTTTTTGAATTCCCAGGATGAATGGATCGAATAATAGTTGGCGCCGCGGACCTTTGTTATGCCTTCTATAAGCGCCGTCTGGAAATCGACGCCGATCCCGATGAAGGTCGAATATATCCTTTTGTCCGAGAACTCTTTGGCAAGGTTTAAAAGATAGTTCTGGCTTATATTTCCGGTATTGGGCATAGCGTCGGTCAAAAATATGATGCGGTTTTCGAACTCGTCCGGATCGAGGGTTTCACATCCGTTAAGGAGACTGCGGCCATGGCCATAACCGATCTCCATATTAGTCCCGCCCTGGGGTTTAATTGCAAGAATATGCTTTTTCAGTGAGTTAAGGTTTGTCCGCGACATTTTGCCGAGCGGTTTGGCAAGATATGACGATTGATCGAAAAGGACCATTCCAAAACAATCTTCAGGCTTCATATGGTCTAAGAGCGAGCAGATCGAGCGGGCGGCGATATTGAGCTTCGACATGGTCACGTCGGGGTCATTCTGCATCGCCTGCGCCTCTTTTTCATTGACCTGATCGTAATAATAAGAATTGAAACGCGACGACATAGACCCTGAAATGTCCAGCACGACGACGATATTAAGCTTTTTTCTTTTTATCTTCGACAGGTCCATATCCGAACGCAGGCCGATAGTGATGAAATTTTCAGTTTCACCGTTCAGAACGTTCTTCGACGAAGACCAGGAATAGACCGGCTTGAAATACGACGGTTTTTCAAGCGCGACCTGTTTTGTCGCGGCGGCATCGCCCTGTATATCAAAATAATAATCATAGAAAAGTCCTTCATACGTGATGTCCGTTTCAAGCGGAAGATAATCACGCTGTATATTCATTCGAAAGTTCTGGATATCCTTCGCTCCGCCGGCCGAAAATCCCTGCATTCTCGCGCGATTGAAATTAGGCACTGCAAGCACCAACATAATACCTATTATGGCCAAATATAAAAAGACCCTGAGCAAAGTCAATTTTAGAGCAGGCCTGATAAACTGTCTGTAAAAATAAGGTATGGCGGGAAATATGAAAATAAAATAAAAGATCCAGGCGGACGGATCATTCAACGATAAATAACTCCAGTCATCGCCGGGAAAAATAAAAAAACCGTTAATGAAAAGCCAGCCAAAAAGAGACAACAGACCGAGCGCGTTGAAAAACTTTTCCGCCGGCGACATGTTATAAACGATCGCCTTTATTTTCGACATGAGTTCATCTCCTCAGATCATTAAATTTTTATGATCATTATAAATTACTTTATTCAGGACATGTGCTTTTTTCATTATCCTTGAAATTCCCGATCTGCGGCAGCAGCATTCCCGCCAGCATGAGCGCGCATCCGAACAAAGCCCGGGTCCCAAGCGTTTCGCCGAGAACGATAAAACCGCCGATAGCCGCGAAAACCGCTTCCATACTCAGAATTATCGCCGCGTGAGAAGGCTTCGCGTTCTTCTGCCCCACGACCTGGAGCGTATACGCTATGCCGACCGAACAAAATCCGCCATATAAAAGCGGTATCAATGCCAGCCGAACGCTTTCAACGGTTAACTTTTCGAACGCGAAAGCCGCCGACATGCTGAGCGCGGAACATGTGACGAACTGAAAAAAAGACAGCTCCAGCGCATCGGTCTTTTTAATGAAGTGATCGATAACCATTATATGTATGGACCAGAAGAATGCGCATAAAAGAACAAGGCCGTCGTAATAGGAAATAGCGAACTCGTTTTTTACGCATAGAAGATACATGCCGGCAGTGGCCAGAACGACACCCGCCATGGTCAAGGCATCTATATTATGTTTCAATAATATTCCAATGGCCGGAACGAAAATTATATAAAGCCCTGTTATGAAACCTGCTTTGCCCGCCGTCGTACCCGTCATGCCGGCCTGCTGAAGCGCCGCCGCAGTGAATAAGATAAGTCCCGTTATGATACCGGCCTTCAAAGTGCTTCTAAATGATGCGGTTTTATTTCGAACTGAATTTTCAGTTCCTTTAAAATAGCTCATCACGGGAATAAGAGAGAGCGAACCCAGCGCGAACCTTATGCCGGTGAACGCGAAAGGCCCGAGGAACTCGGCGCCTTTTTTTTGAGCTACGAAAGCGAAGCCCCATATGGCCGAAGCCAGCAGCAACAGAAAATTCGCCTTCATTGTTTTCAGTTTTTCTAAATTTTGCATAAACGCCATTTCCCGTAATATTAATTAAAATTAGCGAAAATATAATAGCGGTTAAAATCAAGATTCGAGGCCGGATAAGTTAGCGATCCAGCAAGCGCCGCTCGTAAACTCGGTTTCGCCGGATGCGTTATCGTCGTTCCAGCCGCTTGTAATGTGTAATACGGCTTCGGTCGCGCCTTTTTCATAAAGCGTCCGGATCGTTTCAGTCGGATCCAGGCATCTTTTTTTCAGTTGCATGG
>CAZJFS010000219.1:0-6330 GCA_964545075.1 uncultured bacterium | reverse complement strand
AACGACGTGTTTTACGTCTGAAAGGATTTTAATTGAAAAACCTTGCGCTTTATATAGTGTTTTTCATCTCGGGTTTCTGCGGTCTTTGTTATGAGATTATATGGGGGCGTGAGTTTCATCTGGTTTTAGGCCATACCACCTACGCTATTTCGGCCGTCCTTACCGCGTTCATGGCGGGCCTGGCTTTGGGTTCGGCGCTTCTGGCCGGATATATCGATCGCGCGAAGGAGCCCGCTAAAATATACGCGCGGCTTGAGATCGGAATAGGCGTTTTCGCTATCGCGTTCCCATTTTTTATGAAAGCTTATAAGGAAGTTTTTATATTCGCCTTTCCTTATATTTCTTCGGGTTCCGCCGAGCTTGCTTTTAAATTCTTATCCTCGCTCGCCATGATAATAATTCCGACCACCATGATGGGAGCCACTTTTCCAGCCATGTCGAGACTCGTCGTAAAAAATTTTGAAAGCCGCGGCAAAAGCGCCGGCCTTATATATTTTTTGAACAGCCTTGGAGGCGCCGCGGGTTGCATATTATGCGGATTTTATATGCTCGAGGAGTTCGGTTCGGAATTAACTATGAATATAGCCTGCGCCGGAAATATCGCGTGCGGAACTTTTATGATGCTTTTTTCTAAGGCGTTTGACATAGCGGATGAAACTCATTCTCCGTTACTTGCGTCAAACGCTGCGGTTTTATCGGATACGCCCGGCGTCGAGGGTTCTGCCGGCCTGATAACTGACGGCGGCGCGTTCGGTTCGAAAGCAGTGTTCTGGCTTTTTATGGGCGCCGGCTTCGTTTCGATGCTTTTAGAGATCGCATGGACCCGTGTTCTGGTGCTCATCCTCGGTTCGTCCACATATTCGTTTTCAATGATGCTTTTCACTTTTATTTTGTTCCTCGCGATCGGATCGCTCGCGGCCGGATCGCTCGTCGATAGAACTCGACGTCCGCTCGCACTTTTCGGCGCGCTGGAACTGATTTCGGCGCTATATATCCTCGCCGGCGTCTCGCTTTACGACCGGCTTCCGGTTCTTTTTATTTCCATGACTTCGGGCGGAAACATTCCCTATCCGCTTTATCAGCTCGCCGCTTTTACGATATGCGCCATCGTTATGGCGCCGCCGGCCTTGATGGCCGGCGCGGCGTTTCCGGCCGCGGTATCGGCGGTCAGGATGAGCTTTAATGCGTCGGACGGCCTTCCTGGCGCCGGAAACGCCATCGGAAAGCTTTATTCATACAACACTTTCGGTTGCATCCTCGGATCTTTTCTGACCGGACTTTTTATCCTTCCGGCGGCGGGTCTCAGATCGACTATCGCTCTTGGTTCGACGGCGCTTTTTTTTATAGCCGCGGCGGCATTTTGGGCTGAAAAGCGGGATGCGTTCAAAAACAATGACGCTTTTCGTAAAATAGCCGTTATATTAATATTTTTAATTTCACCCGCCGCATTTTTTACCCCTGAATGGGACAGAAAAATGCTTAATGTTGGAAGTTTTTACAGGAAAACTCGAGTTTCCGAAAACGATCTGCGCCAGCTTACGGCTTCCCAGCAGGAACTTTATTACAAGGAAGGCGTTTCCGCCACGGTTAGCGTATCCCGCAATAAAAATGATGGGATAATAGATCTTCGCATTAACGGAAAAACAGACGGTTCGACATTAAAGGGCGATATGCTGACTCAGTATCTTATCGGAGTCATCCCCATTTTAAAAACAGTATCACCTAAAAGAGTAGCGGTTATTGGCATGGGGACTGGAACCACTCTCGCGGCTCTTTGCAAGTTCAAGGAGATCGAGAAGATCACATGTATTGAAATATCGCCGGAAGTCGTTGAGGCTGCGCGATGTTTCACCGATATATACAAGTTTTATTCAAACGATAAAAGAGTGTCTATAGTAATAAACGACGCGAGAAGCTTTATGCTCGCGTCGCCCGAAAAATTCGACGCGATAATATCGGAACCGTCGAATCCATGGATTGCCGGTATCGGATCGCTTTTTACAAGGGATTTTTTCGAAGTCTGTAAAAATAAATTAAATCCGGGCGGCGTTATGCTTATGTGGGTTCAGACATATGAAAGCTCCGAAGAGATTTATAAACTTATCCTCAGGACATATCTTGCGGTATTTAAAGACGCTGAATTGTGGTCTAATTTCATGGGCGATGTTTATGCCGTGAGTATTCCCACCGAAAAACCCGGAAAAGAACTGACGAATGAAATTTCGCAATATTATAAAAGAATTAAAGACAACCCGGCCCTTTTTTCAACACTTCAAGAATATGGCGTCGATAACGAACTTACTTTCGCGAGTCTTTTTTTCATGAACAATATTCAGACGCGGCTCTATGCTGGCGAAGGGCTTCAAAATACCGACGCTTTTCAGAGCATCGAATTCGCCGCGCCCCGCACGCTCTATTCGCAGAGCAGAGTGCGCATGGAATATGGCGTGTATCTGAATAACCTGAATAGGATCGTGTCCGCGCGCATTGCCGGTAAAAGCCATAAGGATATTCGTTCTGAAATACTCGGACTGGTTAATTTCTGGGGGAGCGAGTTCAGATCTCCTGAGATTCCGGTTTCTCTTCTCGATGCTTTACTTTCATCGGACGGTGAAGACGACGAGGTTCATTATGCGAAAGGCGCGATCTGTGAAAAAAGCCGTAGTTATTTAGAAGCTTTTTCGGAGTTTGAAATAGCTTTAAAGGGAAAACCAGATAAAATTGAATATATAAAGGCTGCTGCGCGGACGGCTTATAACCTTTCTCTCGGCAGGGTAACTTCCGGCTCCCAAAAATATGTGGCGAACGCGATCGAAGGTTTTAAGAAGCTTACGGTTAAATGTCCTGATGACGCTTCGGCGTGGCAGGCTCTTGCATTCGCCTATGCCGAAGGCGGCGATGACGCCAATATGAAAGCAGCCTTTCTTAAGGCGGCGGAACTTGTAAAGACTCCGCGCGAAAAGAAGGCTGTTTTCATGAAATACGCCGCGATATTAACGCAGATTCAAAAAATCGATGAAGCTTGTGAAATATATGTTCTTGCAAAAAATGCCGTTCCCGAAGAAGGCGGTTTGGTTGAAGAAATGATCGCATTTCTTAAGCAATTACAAAATTAAAATCCGCATGTTCTTCCGTAACGTCTTCCGAGTTGGCCGTCATATTTCATTCTTGGGTCCGGTCTTCCGAAGGGCTTCATTTTCTGGTTTAATATTTGAAGCTTTTCGCGCGCCCAGGTGAGAATCTGAAGATCATGGCCGGATGCGGCGCCAAAATAATACTTGCCGGTAGATACGCCATTATCGTCGACCACATCTATATATTGAGACTGATGTTTTGTGGGTTTGGCCTGTAACGAAGTTTCCGTTATACAGCTTAAATAAAATCTCAGATTTATGATATCGCATTTTCTTTCGTAAATCTGGCACAGGCGCCAGTCATAGCGGGCCATATTGGTCCAGTGGTCGATGGAACCGAATATATAAACCTCGTAAGGCACTAAAAGCGCGTATGCCTTATTAAAATCATTTAGCGTCAATAAAGCGTCAGCCTGTTTAATGAGGTTTCCAAAGTCAAAATCGCTCATATAAGCGCTGCCGCGAGTTATCTGAGGAGTGTCCGCGGCTTTCGATTCAAGGGAAAGGCCTATTCTGTTGTTGCCGGTTTGCGCGAATGCGCTATCGGTATTGGTAATGCAATAGAACAACCCGATAATAATTATTAAGAACATAATCGCTATTTTTCTTTTCACGAAACATCAACTCGCTTTCAAAAGGAAAAATTCCTCTTATACTTTAAGTTTAGCAAAAATAGAAAATGCTGTCAATCCCATACGATTAATAAAATTGGGATAAAACTGCGTTTTCCAATAAATTATTCGATTGATGTCAGGTTGGTTTTATAGTCCGAAGACGGTTGGAGTTTCTTTGAGTTTTTCCATGACCGCTTCAAGCACGGCGCGGCCTATGGATCTTGATTTATCTGATATTGAAAAGCAATAAGATCTGTCGTTTCGAGGGTCGATGTCGCCGAGTTTCGTATAATATTTAACCCGGATACCGTTGGGAAGAAGCCCGCGTATAAAACCGTCGAATTTTGCTCTGAATATATAATTATTTACATAACAGACTATATCATCTTTTTTTACAAAATCGCCGATTCTGCGTTCTGTTTTAAATACGCCTTCGTGTTCGGTGCGGATGACGCGTTCGAACGTATAACCTTTAACGCTGCCGGGCCGTCCGGTATTTTCGGCTGCCGGGCCTTTTTTTATTATTCTGCCAAGATTATGCCCGCGGTTGGTTTCGATAACCACATGACAGTCGGTTCCGGCGTCAAACCCGGGGCCCAGGGCTACTACGAATGGCGCTTCGGCCATTCTTGTTCCGTAGTTCTTTTTATTGACGATACAATCGATCGTTATATGCGGTTTTATGCGCTCCAGCGTCTTCCATTCTTCATCGGCTATTACCGGGATATAATCGAATGGTTCAAATCCTATTGCGGGCCCGATCTCATTATATACTGCTTTTTTTCCTACGACGCCTTCGATATCTATAAAGCCCTCGCTTATGGCGGTGGAAAAAGCCACCGTCCGGCGTACAGCGGTTGGATTGGCCGAGTCTAAAACGATGACAGTAAATCCGGCTTTGAACAGGCTGAAGGCGACGCCCGAACCTAGATCGCCGCCGCCTTTTACAACGCATTTTATGGATGAAAGCTTATACATTCGCAATATTTCCTGTTGTTATTACACTATTTAAGCTGTTCGATAAGACTTTCTATCATATCTTTTTTTGGTGAGTCGGGATATACTTCTACGTATTTTTGAAGGGCTTCGAGCGCTTCTTTCTTTTTCCCCTGAGATTTATAGGAAAGTCCGATCGAATAGTACGCGTCACTATTTTTAGCATCAAGCGATATGGCCTTTTTCAGCATCTCAATCTCTTTTGCGCGGTCGCCTTTAACGCCGAAAGTTTTGCCCAGGTTGACATACCCTTGCGCATAATCCGGTTTGATGGCTACGCATTTGGATAAAAATTCTATGGCGTCTTCATATTTGCCAAGTTCAGCCAGGCACAACCCAAGTTTTTCAAACGCCTCGAAATAGTCTTTTTTAAGTTCGATAGCTTTTTTATATTCAGCCATGGCTTCATCGTATTTTGCTTTTTTATAGAGCGTTTCGCCGGCCAGATAAGCTTCTTCGGGAGTCGCGACGCCGGTTTTTCCGGACTCGGCGGCTCCATGAACCTGATTTAACTTGGTTTTTAATTTCTGATCCAGCTCGCTGACGGTGGATGTGAGCGATAACCCCGCGAACTGAGGGCTTTTATTTTCAATCTGAGGAAGGCTTTCATCATCGTATTTGGTCATGGCGCCGAGCGATATTCCGTTAGGGAAACTCATTATATTAAAGCTTGAATTTATAGCGGTTGCTTTGCCGTTTTCGGCCGTCGAATCATCGTTCTGCGAAAGTTTTTCATAACTTACGGCCAGGTTTAAGTGAAGTTCTGACGAATTTGGAAACTTATCCGTGGCGCTCTTTAAAAGTTCGGCGCCGTCCTTGAATTTGCCGAGGCGGTTCAATATAGCGCCTTTATTGACGTAGGATTCGACATGATCCGCTTTTATTTTGATGGCGTTTTCAAACTGGATTATCGCATCGTCCATATTGTTCTTAAGGTTGTAAAGTATTCCCATGTTATAGTAAGGAAGGTAAAAGTCCGGATTTATGGCCTGAGCGCCTTCAAGTTCCTTTTGAGCGTCATCGAATCTGTTTTTATAAAGATAAGCCGCGGCAAGATTGGTTTTTGCAATGTAATATTTCGGGTTTATAGCGATCGCTTTTTTAAAGTGAGTGATGGCTTCTTCGTATGCCTTGTTTTTTACGTGGATTATACCGAGGTTGTTATAACCCAATGCAAAATCAGGGTTTTTAGCCACAACCTCCTTGAGATATTTTGCTTCGCCGACCGCATCGTTATTGAACCTGCATATTTGTGAAAGATAAAAAAGGGCTTCAGCGGATTTAGGGTTGATCTCAAGATATTTTTTGAAGAATGAATCTGCCTGATCGAAATAATTCCCTTTATGATAGGCGAAAGCGAGTTTATACGTAGCATCGGCATTTTTAGGATCTTTTTCAAGCGCGGTTTTGAATTCTTCCTTGGCTTTTTCATAATCTTTTTTTTCTAAAAGTTCATCGCCGCGTTTAATATAATAATCGGGGGTGTCTTTCGGGTCTTTTTTGGGAACTTTCGGCTCTTTTTTTACCGGTTTAGTTTCCGCCGCCGAGGCGGATTTTAAAGGTTTGCCGCAATTGGTGCAGAACTT
>CAZJFS010000218.1:0-6393 GCA_964545075.1 uncultured bacterium | reverse complement strand
ATATGTTATTATCAGCATATACGCGGGAATAACTCAGTGGTAGAGTAGCGGCTTCCCAAGCCGCCTGCGCGGGTTCGATCCCCGTTTCCCGCTCTTATGAAAAGCCCTGAAATCAAAAGTTTCGGGGCTTTTCATTTTCTTCCGACGTATAATTGGCGTATAATCGACGTGAAAATATATATGAGCGAAAACATAAAAAAAGACCGGGTTTTAAATCCGATCTTTTTTTATGTTTGTTATAAATTGTTGAGGTTTTTATTTTAACAAGAAATTATTAGGGGTCAATTTCGTACCTTTTTTTATAGGATGAGTTAAAACCACTTCATAAGCATTTGGATTTAAAACCCTTATTGCCTGGATCGAAAATTTCGGTTCGGTTTCAAAAGTAAATTCAAAATTTTGAGTTATAGATTGTGTATCGTCAAGACAATAAATTGGGTCTTTGTCGGAAGCTTCAACAAATATAGTATATTTTTTGCCATAATCAATGTTCGAACTTATTAACTTTATTGTGTTATCGTTTTCAATTAACCAATCGTTGCCGTTTGCGATAACGATAGAACCATCTTTTAGCTTTACACGGCGTAAAAAATCTAACATGTTTACAGGTGCATTCGTTGTCAGAACGATTGAGCAGTCTTTAACACCAATATATTTCACAAACTCGCCCGGCGTAGCGCCTTCGGTCGATTCTTTCCAATCTTAATACGTGGAGTAACGTTTGGAGAGATCGCCAAAAATTTTATATATGGTCCATTAATAAAATCTTCTTTTTCTTTCGACTTTCCGCTTTTCTTTTCGGGGATTTCTTCGACTTTTTCGTCAAGTATTGCTATTACAATCTTTGTACTATCAATACTCGTGGCAATAAGTACTTTATCATCTTTTTTTACTTTTAATTTTGGGATAACCGGTATTCTCATATATTTTTTGTTTGACCCGAAAACCTTGCAATCACAACTTCCGTCCTGATGTGACACTGTAACTATTCCGTTTTCAAGTCCGCGACTCGAGAAAATATTATTGAAAAATGGTGAAAGTTCCATATCACGCATGTTTCGAGAATAAATTTCATATTCAGAATCTATACCCTGAATGCGCTTTATTTTGGTCACGCGCATAAGAAAGGTTTCCGCTTCGCAATTTTGAAACTTCTTATTGACGGCGTTTATGAAATAATAATAGTTCAAGCCGGTACTTGGTGAAATAACCTTGATCGTGATATTTTTCCGAAGTTCCGACAAGAGCGGAAGCTTAAGTTTAAGCTTTGTTATCGGCAATGAATAGAAACCAACAATCTTTTTAGCTAGTTTTTCGGTTTGCTCCGGTGTTGTTAAGTAATTCGATATTAGATAGCCGCCATCCAGCAGGCCATATTTATCAATTGATGCCTGATCGGCCGCGACATAACTAAGATTTCCATAATCAATAAAATTTCCGGTATCCAGAAACTTTTTCCCGAAAACTTTAAATTTAATCGTTATCTTATCTGCGGTGCTAAACGGAAGTGTGCGAAAAAGAATATAAAGTGCTTTTATACGGTTATATGCCGTTTTGGGTGTTGAATATGTGACGGCACGAATATAATTGTTTCCGGATATATCGGCATTTGTTTCAGTGACTATATTGCCGTTTAAAATATGCGCCGAATCATTATTGATAGGCAACAAATTAAAATTTATGGAAGACAATATAACATCATCAACGGGAATTTTATAAAGAAATTCATATATAGCCTTACCGCCTTCGAATTTTTCGTTGATATATTCGATGTTAGGATTCGATGAGTCTAAAACTTCGACATCTTCTAATTTTGTATGTGATAACCGGATATCGAGACTCGCTATTTCCGTTTCTTTCGTGAACATAGCATCAAAACTATTCACCATAATATTAATTGCCTGCGCCGTATCTTCGACAGGGATGGTTATATTAGGATTATAAAGTGTTTCTGCTTCATCACTTAAAACCACATTCATATTTATGATAGAATTTTTATTGAGGTTAAGACGTCCGAGGGGTAATTCCACAAATACTATTTTTTTATCGACAACTACTTCGAGCGGATAAATATATTTAAGATTCACCAGGTTAAAATCGGGATTCGTATGAAATAATTCCACATAAGAATCGGTCATCAACTCATAATCTAGTCGTTTATTCCATGCTGCAAATGTAACGTTTCCGGTTCTTGGAAGTTTTGTTATTTGATTTTTCATCGATTCATCGGCATAAAAACCGTAACCGGCATCTGTAACCGGCTCGTCGATCGACGAATTCGAGTCGGTGCCTTTTGAAGCACCGTTTTTGTCTGGAACTCCATAAACCACGTTTATTTTATTTATCAAATTTGATTTCGACTGTTCAACGGAAAGCTCCTGAATAACGGATTCGTCAAATTCGAACAGAGGATATATAAGATATTCATCCGGGATGAAATTGATGCTGCCTTTTTCGTCAAAATCAATTATTTCACCTTCAACAATGGCGATATCGCGGATAATATCAAGAATTTTAACGTCGTTAAGATTTCTTTGTCCGGTATATTTATAACGGTTGAACGTCCAAATGTCATTGATTCCAATGCGCGCCATCAATCCTTTCTGAACCTGGCCGTTATATATTTCGCCGATATTAATTGTGCTTGTTTTTTCCAGGCCATTTATTGCCTCGTTTAAAAGCGTTAATTTGGTTTCCTTGGCGCCCATGCTTTTAAACGAAAATTCTTTGCTTTCAATTTTTCCTTCAAACTCTTTTTCGAAATTTGGAAGAAAGCCGTCATTCGTCGACACGGTTATAGTTTTGTCATAATCGAAATCGGCGTTATTCAGAAAATTACCAATCATAGTGAGCGTGGCCTTGCTCGTGACGAATTTATTGTCGGAATCACAGTTAAAATCTTTTATGAAATTCGAATAATCAACGCCATTAGCTACTACTTTATAGCGTTTGCCTTGATTAGAAAAATCAGCCAGGCGTCTCGTAATATCATATGAAACCGCATCCGAAATCAGATGATAAATATTATCGTATGATCTTATTTCGACATGATTAAGTCCTTGCATGAGCGCGGCCGCGACAAACCATTTTTTAGAATCCATATAATTTATAAGCGGTATCAATGCGTTATCGACTTCAATATAACTTACACAATCCCTTTCACCTTCGATAATAATACGGCACTGACAGGTATCAGTCCTGCCAGGCCGTATCTCCGGAAGAATAGGAAATGTCACATTGAAACCTCGGCCGAATGACGATGAGCCAACCATATTTATCCCCTCTTATACCTTTTCGTATGTTATCTGCGTATCGATCGATTCCATGGCGACACAGTATTCTTGATTTCCGGTCAGACCGGTAACGGTAAAAGTATTTTGAAATTCCGTAAGATATTGTTTCAATGGCGTCGAATCGTTTGTTAGCGGTAATACCGAATCGGTACTTTTATTTATCGTGGCGACTTTCAGGGCCATGTTGATTGACTTGTGAGCGCTCAAATATGATATTCCAGCTTTGCCATAGGTTTTGACGGAATCATTTAGATCCGCCGAACCGTTAACGAGCGCGCGCGTCACCCAGATGTGGCGGGAAACGCTGTCGCGAACTTCGACAAAATCGTCTTTAACGATTGACGGATGAACAATTTTTCCGTTATTTGCGTCGATCACGGTATAAAATCCATCAGCCATATCTAGCGTGGTGTAAGCTTTTACATAGATATCGAATCCGCCATTTATGGAATATTCCGCGAGATTGTTCCCCATCATTTCAAGCATATGTGGATTTTTGGCGTCAGTCGTGATTTTACCATAAGTTATGAGCACCGTTTTTGCTTCTATATCTACGGCCACGGAAATGATATCTACAGCCGAAGGAATCGAAACCACGCGCGCGTTTAAATCGCCGGCCGATTCGTTTGTTGTGGGCATTTCGCCGTCGTAAGCGGTTATTCCCAGATACATATTACGCCCGTTCAAAGTGTCGTCATCGGCGTAAAGTATTATATCAGTGGTTCCGTCGTTATAATCAGTAAGTGCGGTATTGTCTTTCGTTATGGTTTTGACGAGAGTGCCTTTGCTATTTTCGGTCTGAAGGCTCTCTTTCATATAAATTTTATAACCTTTGATGTCGGTCGACGGTTCTTTTCCAGAAAAGTTTATTAATGATTCCGTTTGATAATCAGTGAAAGAACTGGCAAGTTTTTTAAAAACAGTAGTTCCCGCGGTTATTTTTTTAGCCAGATTGGTTTTTAACATAACGGATGATGCCGAGGCAATGGTATCGACCTGATAAAAAGTTTCATCGTCTCCGAAAGAAATATAATCGTTCGGAATAACCAGACCGGCTATAGTCTGATCGAACAATACAAGCTTTTGGCCAGCCGCCGCATCTGATAATACCATAATCGGAAGCGGCGTAGAGTCCGTCGTGAAAATCTGATCTTTTGAAAATACTCTCGACGTCTCGTCGATTGTTGCGAGAATCTTGTCCATGTCAAGGAAGGTTCCGAGCGTCGTTAAAACGGCCCATTTATGCGTTTGGGTGCCGCTAATACAGTATATATTAACGTGGTTTCCTTCCCGGGAATTAACGCGAAAAGTTCTTGAATCAGCGGGAGACTCAGCCGTCTTTGTGCATTTCTTTATCGCCGACGCCGGCGTCAAAGTATCATTTAAGCCATAGGTAAGCGTTATTTCAGACGCCGTTATAGTTTTGATTATGTACTTCGTATCGATCGTTGAAAAAGAAATTATATTATCGGCCGCCAATGCACCCGTTAAATCGGCCATCGTTGGTATAACGGTTACGTTAGGGTTTAAAGTGACGGCTCCGGTAACGCCGACCTGGGCGCCGGAAAAAACGTCATCCGACATCGCTTCGGTCAGATTAAGGATTTTATTTGTCGGTTTTATAAAAGTCCCGGTGATCTTCGCTTTACCTTCGAATAATTCCGGGTCTTTTGAAACGTGAAAGTTTTTAGTCGGTTCCGGCGGCGCGGTGCTCGCGGCCAGATTAGCAGTTTTGGGATCTGAGTATCCTGAATATCCGTTTCCCATATTTATTTTACCTCTCTTTTTTTAAGTTGGCTGCCGTTCCTGATCGTCTGGATTAACGGCGGTTTTAGTTGTAAAAGATACGGCTTTCGAATCATCTATAATATCGTCGTAAATCGAACGTATTCCCCTGACATAAATTGATTTGCTCATTTTCCCTTTAATATTGGTGAATATCGTGGGCTTGTCGGTTGAAATAATTAATCTGTCGTATTCTCCGGTATCTGGATTCGATGTTATATACGCCCATTGATGTTCTACGAAATTCGAATCGAATGATTTCGAACTGTCGTATAAAAAGTTAATGTACTCCGTGTGGAGTACGGTGCCTGTTTGCTTATGAATTATTTTAACTTCAATGCTGTATTTTCCGGCCGGAAGAAGCGCGCCGGTAAAAAAAAGCTGAATAGTATTATGCCTTTCAACGTCCGGTATCCATAATTTATGTCCGATTGGAACGGGTGATTCAGCTGTAGTCAAAGGGCTCGATAATAATAAATAGTTTTGAGAGTTTGCTTGAATAAGCGTGAAAGTTCCAACGTATGTTTTAGGATCGGTCACCGGATAGCTTTCAATTTTTACGAGCATTTTATTATAAGCACCGTTCGCATCAGTAACTTTCACGAATGAATTCGGCGTATATGTAGTTTCTGAAACAGTCGTCCATTCTTTATCGCTGCCGACGGTCGGTGCTTCTTCTTTTATGGCGTAATTGAAATCCGTTCTGCCGGTTTGCAATTCGTTGGCTGCGTTATAACCCTCGTCAACGAAAGCCGCGAGTGTATTTGTCATTACGACATATATACTGTCTTCTAACGCCGCCCCAGTATATTTATAATCGATCAAAAACTGAGGCGGCGTTGTGAAAACATTATTGTTGATTTGCGGCTGCTTTGGCTCTGAAACGACGCTAATACTTTTGTGCGCTACTATGGCCATAATTTATACCTCATTCAAAACAATGGTATAATCGGGATGATGAACATCCTCTCCGGATGTATCGTGTGAAAAATCATCGAATTGAACTATGTATGATTCGTTGTAAATGTCTATAAAGGGAAGATTTGAAGCTTTTTTGAATTCGTTTTTAATGGCCTGAAGTTGGTCGAAAGATATTCCACTGATATTGATCTGCCTTTTAATCGGAACTTCATCGTCTGCGCCGTTATCGTTCACGACATAAGTTGTTTGAAGCGTTCCGTTTAACGATCGCGTCGAAGTTTTCAGTTTCAAATTATTCACCGAAAACTTCGACGGATTTGTTTCAAATACGTAAGAACCGAGCGTTATATTGTCATTGATGATAACCATAAATTGTACGCCCTTCTATATCTTT
>CAZJFS010000217.1:0-6397 GCA_964545075.1 uncultured bacterium | reverse complement strand
GATTAATTCATATACCTTTTTATCTGGCTGTATTTCCCGCCATCAAAGGAGAAATTTTTTTGATGTTCCCGGCCGACCAGTCGGTTACATAAATAAACCCCGACGGATCAACGGCGATTCCTACCGGAACATTAAAACCGCCTCGCATCGCTATAAAATTACCATTTGAATCAAATTTCTGAATGCGATGATTTTTACCATCCGCAACGTATAAATTTCCTGATGAATCAACCGCCACGCCGTCTGGAGAATCGAATTGCCCATCGCCCATACCCCGGTTTCCCCATTTTGTTATAAAATTGCCATTCAGGTCAAATTTTTGAATACGATGATTGAGCGTGTCCGCGACATAAACAAATTTTTTCGATGAATTAACCGCTATGCCGACGGGACCATTAAAATTACCGTTATCCTGACCGCAACTTCCCCATTCCCTGATAAAATTATTATTTGAGTCAAATACCTGTATCCGGCTATTATAAGTATCTGCGGCATAGCGGTTTCCGCTTGAATCGACAGCAATCCCGGATACATAATTAAATTGGCCTTTGTCAGAACCAAGCGATCCCCATTGAAGTAAATAATTACCATTTGAGTCGAATTTTTGAATACGATGATTGCCGGGTTCCGCTATGTAAATACTTCCGGAAAGGTCTGCCGTTATACCAAATGGCTTACTCATTTGACCATTTCCATTTCCATAAGAACCCCATTTTAAAATTAGTTTCCCACTCGAATTAAATTTGACCACATTGCCATTGTTTTGACATAACGCGTAAATATTCCCTGATGGATCTATGGCGACAGAACCTGCGGACGGCAAGTCGCGAATCCAACCACCGGGATCATCCATGGATTGATATGGTGCTGTAGTTATAGTTCCAAATTTTCCTGATGATTTATTAACGGCAGTTACTGATTGATCGCTTTCGGCGCCTATTTCAAATTGGTTGGTTTTAAAATAATAATGCCAGCCTGCCGCCAGACCAATAAGCAACAATACAGCCGATATTTTAATGAGTTTTGCCGACCAGCCCTTTGTTTTTCCAATATTTTCATTGTTCCGGTTGAATTTTCTCCCCGCTATTTCATTTATTACGACATTACTACCGCAAAAAGAACATTTTATAATATCATTTAACTCAGCAAGTTCCAATTCTCCATGACAATTTGGGCATTTTATGGCCTGTATCGTTATTTTTGAAAAATGACCGCCAACATACCCGGTATCACACCCACAAGAGGGGCATTCGTCTGTATTGACGTCTTTAAAACCGCATTTTTGACAGTTCATATGCATCTCCCGCAAATATTTTATAACCTTATCAATTCAAACATGTTTTGATAAGGTTACATATACTTTTCAACCCACAACTCAAACATAAATAAAAACCATAGTTTATAAGCGTTAACGCCGCGGCCGTTGAGATAATCATCCAAAAGTTTTGAAACCGTTTCAGCGTTCAATATGCCCTCGCGTTTAATTTTTTCAAAAGCGAGATGTTCAATATAAAGCTCTTTAAGATCGTTTTTGAACCATTCGTGGACCGGAACGCCGAAGCCCTGTTTCGGGCGGTCTATAAACTCGCGCGGAACATATTTGTATAATATTTGTTTCAGAATAAACTTGCTGACGCCGTCGCGATATTTGAATTTCAACGGCAATTTGGCGGAATATTCCAGGATCTTTCCATCAAGAAAAGGATCGCGGCCTTCAAGCGCCACGCTCATGCCGGCACGATCAACCTTGGTGAGAACATCGTCAGGAAGATACGTATTGATATCTAAGAACATCATGCGCGTCAAAATATCGTGTTTGTCAAAAGAACGGTCATATTTAAAAAGCTGCCCGCCTTTTTTTTCAATCCCGAGCCCGGAAAGCTCGTCATCGAGAAAGTATTTGTTTGAAAAATCATATTGTGAGATGCCGTCTCTTAATTTGAGAACGCTTTTTAATTTCGCAAATTTATCCCGGAAGTTATGCCATTTCGGAAGAACGGCGCCGAACTTTTCATACAGCGCGAACGCGGCCTCGGGGCTTATAAGTTCGAGAACGCCCGAAAGCATGGACGTAAATGGATTATGCGTTATCTTTCTTATCCTCTCGCTTATCATGAAGTATCTGTTATAACCGCAGAACTGTTCATCGCCGCCGTCGGCTGACAGAGATACGGTAACCTGTTTTCTGGCGAGAGCCGAAACAAGATACGTGGGTATCGCCGAAGCGTCGCCGAAAGGTTCATCATATATCCCTGAAAGTTTCGGAATTATTTCAAACGCTTCCTTAGCGGTACAATATAATTCGGTATGGTCAGTTCCAAGATGTCCGGCGACCTTTTTAGCCCATCCGGCTTCGTTATACTCTTTTTCATGAAAACCTATCGTGAACGTTTTAAGCGGAGTTTTCGCGTCCTTCGACAAAAGCGCCGTCAAAAGGGACGAATCGACTCCGCCGCTGAGGAACATTCCAACCGGAACGTCCGCGACCATTCTAAGGTTGAAACTCTCCGTCAGAAGCGCCTCGAGTTCCTCCATAACCGCCGCGTCGGATTTGTTCATCCATTCAGACTGTTCCGCACGGGTTTTTATATAATGATCCTCTATCTTCCAATATTTTGTTTTCCTGATATTCATGCCGGAATCGATCGTCAAAAAGCTGCCCGGCTCAAGTTTATAAGCATTTTCGAATATTGAATGCGGCGAAGCTATATAACCGTATTGAAAATAAAGCGCGAGCGCCGCCGCGTTAATTTTTTTCGTGAATTTAGGATGTTTCAAAAAAGCTTTCATTTCAGACGAAAACATGAAAAGGCCGTCCTTGAAATACCAGTAAAGCGGCTTGACTCCGGCCCTATCGCGGCAGAGAGCGAGGGTTTTAGCGCGCATGTCCCAGATGGCGAACGCCCACATGCCACGGAACTTTGAAACCGCATCCATACCCCAGAGTCTGTATGCTTTTAAAATAACTTCAGTGTCGCTAGATGTTTTAAACTTTATTCCTTCTTCTTCCAGTTCTTTTTTTATCGCCTCGTAATTATATATCTCACCGTTAAAAATTATTACAAGCTCGCCATCCGTCATCGGCTGATGCCCCGACGGCGAAAGATCTATGATCGAAAGGCGCCTATGTCCCAACGCAACGCCGTTTTCAGCATTTAAATAATTTCCGGCGTCGTCAGGCCCGCCGTATATCATGCTATCGCGCATATCGTTAATGACGCGTTCGTGGTCATATCCTGAACTTTTATGAAATTCAATGAAACCAGCTATTCTGCACATTTTGACACCAACCGCAATAAATTAAGGGTTCGAAACGCACGGCCCCGGGAACTAAAGAAATTCAGTTAATTATAATAGCCTCTTCGCCATGCGCTGCAAACTACTTGATAAATCTCGAATCAATAATATTTCTAAGTTTTTTCATGAAATTAACGGCAAAATTCAAGCCCAGAGCGACAAGAACCTTTTTAACGATTTCCGACGTATAATAAGCCGGATATTTTCTATAGTAATCAAAAGACGCTCCGACCCCGCTCAATCCATTCTTTACCTTTATCCGGTATTCCTCGTCGAGCATCCTGCGCCAGCTCTGATCGGATGTGCCGCCCGTGCGCATGTTCGATATCACGCGGTTAACGGAAGCGAACTTATATCCTCTCGTTAATAGCCGCAGCATCAGATCGTAATCCATTCCAGACCGAAATGAAATATCGAACGTGCCTTCTTTTTTATACGCCTCATTTTTCAAAAACACCGTAGGGTGCCAGACCGACATGTATGAGCGGAGCTTTTCTGGTTTCGAGCGGTCCGTAAAGAAAGCTTTTTCGTCCTTGAAGTAACAAAGGCTTCCGCAAAAAACGTCGCAACCATAGTTTTTCATTGCGCCAACCGCGGTCTCTACCGCATCGGGCTCGAACCAGTCATCCGAATGAATCATGCCTACTATATCGCCGTTCGCGAGAGCGACGCCTTTGTTCATAGCATCACTGATACCGCGATCCGGCTCGCTCATCCAGTAATCGATACGATCTTCGTACTTTCTCACTATGCCGAGCGAACCGTCCTTCGATCCGCCGTCGATAACGATATATTCTATATTTTCATATGTCTGGGCCAAAACGCTTTTTATAGTCTGCTCGAGATGAAGTTCGCCGTTATATACTATCGTAATAATGCTTACAAGCGGCTTTTCGACGCCCGAGACTTTTTGAGCGCGCCCCGTGATCTTAAGACCGCCCTCTATTTTTTTATTTTCTTCTTTTTCCATTTCAGATCTTGCCTTTAACAATAAATTTGGTAAAGCCAAATATTATTTCAAGCCGCAGGCCTTCAAATATTCAAGCGCTACGCGACCCGCATCGAACTCCTTCAATTTTTCATTATAGAAATCCAGCATGTCGGAATTGTCGCGTTTTAAAAATTTCAATATCACCGATGCAAGTTCTTCAACGTCGCCCACTTTCGTAAGATTTCCAAATCCGCCCTTTTCAAATATTTCCGCGGGACCCGTCGGGCAATCGGTCGATACTACCGGAACACCGCATATCATGGCCTCTATGATAGCGTTTGGAAAGCCTTCATACCTGCTGGAAAGAACGAATAATTGACTTTTTTTAATAAATTTGAACGGATTTTTTTGAAAATCAATAAAAAACACCGAATCCGAAAGACCAAGACGTTCGGTTAATTCCTCCAGTTGCGTTTCCAGTTCGCCGCGCCCCATAATAACGAGTCTGATCCTTTCGCCGGATTTTTCGTATTCCCGCCTCACGAGATGAAAAGCGTTCAAAAGATCCGCGTGCCCTTTCTGGGCGTTAAGCCGGCCGGCCGTAATCATTACGATCGCGCCATTAAAGATCGCTTCGTATCTCTCATCCATAGTTTCTTCCGCGAGAGCGCGTATCTCGCCGACGTTAGCGGGATTATACACAACCGTGACAAGCCCGCGGGAGATGCCGAAGTTTTTCTCGAGATCGTCGATGATTTTTTTCGATACCGCGATAATTTTTCCGGCCCGGTTGTATTGTTTTACTATCAGCCTGTCAAAAAAGCTGTCCGCGTAATTCTTCGAAGGATGAACGCGCACGCTTATAAAGGCCTTTCCGCCGTTGCACAATATATTTATAAGATTCGCGCTCTCCATAAAACTCAGCACCGCATCGGGTTTTTCGACCGCGACAAGTTTTTTCAGCGCAAAATACCGCCTCGCTACATTAAATATTTTATTCAAAACGCCCGGCTTTGCAGGCAGATTCAGATTCGCAACCTTTCCGCGGAAAGAATATTCGATTTTCCCGTCAAAAAGCGCGAAAACGGTTTCGATATCTTCGGGAAAATTTCTCGAAAGAAGCGATGCCACTCTCTCGGCGCCTCCGCCGGCAAGCGACGGTATTACTATCATTATCTTTTTCATAAAAAATTACGCCAGAGAACGTTTCAAAAAAACAAACTCGTTACACCCGTGAGAACCTGCGCAGGTTTTAAGTTTCATGAGTTCAAAACCGCGTGAACGATAAAAGTCAAAGATCTGTTCAGGTTTAGCCACTTCGAAAGGATAGCCGCCCACCCAATCGACCATATCATGCCATATCGACATGCCGCGCTGATTTGACAGCTGCTTCCATGCATTAAAAGGGAGCGGATTTTCAAACCTGAGGCATCTGGCCAGCGCCGCGCGCAATTCCCAGAATGCCCAGACGGATGCGACCATTATAAATTTTATAAATTTCGGCGATTTATTGTATGTTTTCTTGACCGCGGTCCAAAAACGACTCGCTATGCCCTGGTCGTTATATATCGAAACGAAAAACTTCCCGCCTTCATCGACAAGTCCCGAAACCTTATCCAGCGCGTCCCACATTCTTCCGGTGTGATGAAGAACGCCCCATGAATAAACGATGTCGAATTTTCCAAGCGTTCTCAAATAATTCGCGTCAAGAGCGCTTGCCTGTTCGACGGTCCACTCGGGATCATCAGCAAAAAAGCGTCTTTTCAATTCCTTCGTGCATTCAAAGGACTGCGTGTCAAAATCGAATGAATGAACGCGCGCGCCAAGCCTTCTGGCCGCCAGCGAGAAAAGTCCGCTGCCTGACCCGACATCCACGAAGCTTTTCCCGATAAGATCCGGCGTTTCAAGCATTTTTTTCAGAGAATCCTCGGCGAATTTTATCCTCTCGTCGTTAAGCGAAGCGAGAAACTGACGCCAGTTGCTGCCGAATCTAAAGCGTTTCCCTGACGCCACTTCTCTGGCATGAATAGTTTTATCGTCCATGGCGGTCTCCGATATGAATCATTAAAATTTTGCCTTTTTACCAATTAATTTTCAGGCAGCGTCTATCTTATAATAAATCATCTTAAAAATCAATAGAAACTATTGCTATTTTGAGCGCATTGTGAT
>CAZJFS010000216.1:0-6565 GCA_964545075.1 uncultured bacterium | reverse complement strand
TTCCTTGAAATTTCTCGCGAATATGGCCACCTGCATCATTATCGCGGACATTATGCAGGCCATCGGTATCATGAATATAAATATAGCGATCATGGAATATGCCGACACCGAGATAGATATCGCGCTCATCATTTTATATTCGACGAACTTCTTAATAAGCAAAAATCCGTGCGTCGCGGTCAAGGCTATACTGAAAAGGTTTATCAGAACGGAGAACATCGTCAGAGAAAACACCGCGAGAAATTTCCCGGCCATTATATCAAAGCCAGTAACGGGGGCCAGAAGCAGAGTTTCAAGGGTCCCGCGCTCCTTCTCCATCGCGGTGACGTCTATGGCCGGATAAAACGAACCGAGAGTGGCGAACATTATTATAAGCATCGGAAGTATCTTCGCCAGAAACGAGTCGCCGATCTGTTCGGGCGTAGCCAGGTTCGCTTCGTCCAGTTCGAAAGGAAAAATGAGAGATTGCTTGATGTTATTTTTCCTGATATTTTTCTCGACGATCTTTGATTTATATTTTTTTAAAGCGGAAATGACCTCCGCTATCGCGGACAACGATTTATCGTTGGTCCCGTCATATTTAAGCATAATGGCGCCGGTTTCTCCGGCCGCGATCTTTTTTTCAAAATCGGGGGCGACTTCGATGTAAACCGATATCGTTCCTGAATATATTCCGGCCTTTACCTCTTCAGTATTCAAAGCATAGTTATTGATGGAAAGCTTTATTTTAGCGGCGCTGTAATGTTCCGCAAGCGCGGAAGCTATTTCAGGGTTTTTCGAGGAAATTGAAACGTTGGTCGCCTGTTTTCTGACCGTGACGGCCGATTTCATGACCATATAGGCTGATATTACGCTCATCATGGGATAGACGATAATGGGCAGAAGTATCATCATCAGAAGGGTAGTCCGGTCCCTGAGCATATAAGAGAGCTCATGGCGGAATATGATCATTATCTTTTTAAAATTAAGACTTTTCAAAACAATTCCGCCTTTTTATATGATCGAAACGAAAAGGTCCTCAAGCGATTTGCCGAGGCATTTATATTTGTGTTTCAGCGCCATCAGCTCGCCCGATTCCACTATGGCCCCTTTATGAAGGATTATGAAATTTTCACAGAGCTTCTCGGCCAGATTCATGTCATGCGTCGATAAGATAACGCATTTTTCAAGCCCGCCCAGAAATCTTATGAATTTAACTATTATGCGCGACGTTAAAACATCGAGGCCTTCAGTTATTTCATCGAAAACGAATATGTCCGGATCGTGCAGAAGGCATCTGGCGATGTTGACGCGCTGGCGCTGCCCGAAAGAGAGCAGCTCGTTTTTCCTGTCGAGAAATTCGCTCATTTCAAAAAGTTCGCAGAGCTCGAGGATCCTTGTTTCCAGAGCGGCCGGAGAAAGGTCGAAAAGTTCGCCGAAATATTTAAGCGTTTCACGCGGCGTAAGCCTTCCGTAAAGGCCAGTCGTGGCGGCTATAAACCCTATTCTTTTCTTGGTTTTGACCGGATCTAAAGCGGTATCGTCGCCGTATATCAACACGCGGCCGGAGCTCGGCGCGATGACGTTCGATATTATTCTTAAAAGAGTGGTCTTGCCCGCGCCATTAGGACCGATAAGTCCGTATATTCCGGGTTTTTCAACGTCGAACGATACTCCCTTCAGCGCGTGAAACTCCGAAACGGAACCCGGCGAATAGGTTTTGGATATTTCTTTTAAAACAAGCGGAAATGTAGCTGACATAAACGAATTCATTTTAGCATAAATTTGACAAAGCTTCAATAAATATATTGTTGACTTATATAAAAAAAATATGTATATTAATCAATTAAATAAACGCTTAATTACGGAATATATTCGAATCGGCTGGTGAATGATGTTTGCAAAATTAAAAGGACTTTTCTCTAAAAAGGCTAAGCGAAGCCTGGCGACTTTATCAATATGCGTGATGATATTCGTTTTAACCGCATGGCTTGACACGAAAGGCGAATTCACATGGGGCGAAAGAAAATTCAATGATATCATGCTCAAAAGCAGGCCACGCGCGGATATGCCGATACTCGACAATATCGTCCTTGTCGGCATGGATGACGAGTCCGTCGAAAAAATAGGGCGGTGGCCTTGGAACCGCTCGGTTTTCGCCGAGTTTCTACGGTTCGTAAAGCGTGGAAATCCGCGCGCCGTGCTCTTCGATATCGAGTTTCTCGAAAAATTCACGCGTAATTCTAAAGCCGAAAAATATCAGTTGTTCGACCAGCTCGAGATATGGTACGAAGGGCTCCCAAAAGAATTAAAAGCGAATTTCAAAAGCGATTCAGACGAGAATATTCTCAAGCTGATACAGGATTACGGCAATTATTTCAAGGAGCCGAGGCCGTTCGCCGATACGCAGGTAACGGACGACGATTATCTCGCCGACTCATTAAAAATAATCGGCAAGGCATATCTGGCCATGCACTTTTCCGACGAACTTTTATATTACGTGAACATTTTAAAAACTACTCTCGATAATGCGGATATCCTTAAAAAATTACCCGCCGAAAGCCGCGATCAGGTAAATAAGGATTATTTAATATATCGCAAGCTCGAAAACAAGTTCGACTGCACTCCGGAAGAAATTTCCGAAGCCACCAAGGTCAAAATAGAATATGTCAAAACAAGAATATTCGACATCAGAAATTTCCGCATACAAAATCTCGCCGATAAAATAATACTCGACCAGATGAGCTCCGGTTCCAAGGAAATCGATTTTAACAGCGTCAGGACCTCTATATTCGGCGAAATAAAGATAACCTCCGAGATAGATCTGGTAAGAAAAAATATCCTTGTCGGCATCGAAGATATCATAATGTCGCGCATAGAGCTTTTCGAAAACGTAAAACTTATCTCATCACGCGGCGACAGCGTAGACCTTCCCGAGAACGTTAAAAAATTATTCTGGAACGAACAAACCCCTTCGGCTCCCGTGATCCCGGTCCAAAAGCTATTGAAGAACGCCTTTTCAATAGGCTCGGCCAACAATAGCCCGGACGAGGACGGCGTTTACCGCAGGCATCCGCTCTTTTTCGAGCTGGGCGGAAAATTCGTGCCCCAGATATCGATACGCGTCGCGAAAGAGCTCATGGGACTCGATTTCGCTAATTCCTACTACATCGATCGCGAACTGCACGTTCCTATAAAGGATAAAAGCTTCAGCGAAAAGCTGGGGCCCGTGCTTAAGATCCCTGTAAACGAAGACGGAACGGTACTTTTCAACTGGGCCGCGCGCTATGACGATCCGCACGCCTTTAAAAACGCGCCTTTTTACAGCCATTTTTATAATCTCATGGAGATAGAAAAAGGCGTTTATTCCTTCATGGCCAGAGTCCTCTGCGAAGGCCTCGACGGATCCAGCATAGCGTTTTTCAAAACTTATAACGAGATCCGCGAAAACGGCCTTTCACGCGAAACGATCGACAAACTGACGCCCATCATTCCGAAAGCTTTCGAGAACGTTAACGATATAGGCGACAAGCTCGTCAGCGCGTTCGCCCGTCCCGACCTTAAATATGAACAATTAAAGCGCCTGAAAAAAAGGGCGAACGACATATACATGACCAAATACCAGCTGACTTCCTTTCAAAACAACATCATCGGCCCGGATAACTATATCGACGGCCTTAAGGACAAGATCCTCATCATAGGCCTTTCCGCGCACGCGACATCGGACGTCAAGCCGACTCCCGTAAGCGCCGAAACGCCGATGTTTTTCGGCCACGCCAACATTTTAAACGCGATGTTTCAAAACAAATTCATCAGATACGCGAGCGCCGTCAGCGATAACTGCCTCATAGCCATCATGAGCATATTCTCCTTCACCATCCTTACCTTTCTTCATCCAGGAAGCGCTTTCGTAATGACGCTTCTCGCGATAGCCGGCTATGCCTACTTCGCTTTCTTCATGTTCTGCAAGACTGGAGTCTTCTTAAAGATCATCAACATAATCGCCATAATGCTGGCCAACTTCACGGTCGTCACGCTTTACTTTTACTTTTCCGAGGAGCGCGAAAAGCAATTCGTGCGGCAGGCGTTTTCGCACTATCTCAGCCCGAACGCCATGGAAGACATTCTCGACGATCCGTCGAAGCTCAAACTTCAGGGCGAACGCCGCTTTTTGACCGTTCTTTTTTCCGACGTAAGAAGCTTCACGACATTTTCCGAAAACCACACTCCGGAAGAGGTCGTCACCAAGCTCAATGAATATCTCGACTATATGACGGATATCGTTTTTAAATATAAAGGCACGCTCGATAAATACGTCGGCGACGAATTAATGGCCGTCTATGGCGCGCCTTCTAAAGTGATACAAATGGATCACGCGGCCCGGGCGCTTTTCTCGAGTTTTGAAATGATGGATGTGCTTCACGATCTGCAGGCTAAATGGGTGGCGCAGGGAAGCCAGGCGATAGATATAGGCATCGGTTTCAATACTGGCGACATGATCATCGGAAACATGGGCTCTCAAAAACATTTCGACTACACCGTCATAGGCGATCACGTCAACCTCGGCGCGCGCGTCGAAGCCCTGACGCGTAACTTTAACAACCACATCATCTTCACCGAATTCACGCTTGAATACATAAAGGACCTCTGCGAATACAAATATCTGGACAACATTAAGGTCAAAGGCAAAAATAAACCGGTAATGATCTATGAACCGCTCGCGCTTACCGCGAAAGGCATCGAAGAAATGGCGAAATTCGGGCCGCGCCTCCAGATAGCCGGATGGCCTCCGAAGGATGGAATACCTTTGCCGCCGAAAGAATCCCAACCCGCTGAAACGCCCAAGGAACCGGCGAAAATCCCTGTTCCCAAGCCGTCTCAAGAAGTGAAGCAGGAAGAAAAAACAAAAGAAACCGCTAATGCCGATACGCCCCCGCCGCCCAGGGAACCGAAACCGGAGGAAAAACCGAAACCGGAGGAAACGCCCGGAGAACCGGCTAATACCGATAAAACGGAACAAAAGGAAAAAGCCGGCGCACCCGAAAAAGCTTAAAAAATGGATAATAAGTAAGTAGCAAACAATAAATAATAAGTAAAATGAGGAGTATTCTTTAAATGCTTAAAAATTTTTTCACCGCCATTCTGATCATACTTCTTTTTTCAAATTTCGCGTTCGCTCAGTCGCCTCAGACTCTGAACCTTAAAGCTGGATTCAATTTTATCGCTTTCACGGCGACTCCCGATCAAACTCAAACGCCGCCGCTGCTCAAATCTTCAAATCCGGCTATCGATGAAATATACTCTTACGACGCGGCATCCGGAAGTTTTTTAAGTTCAGGCGCCCTCCCGCCCTTTACCACGGGACGCGGCTACATCATAAAAGCCAACAAGGCCGCCCAGATCAATATTTCCGGAACCGCGCCCGCCACGGTCGGAGATATATCCTTAAAGGCGGGATTTAATTTGACGGGTTTTTCTAAAACTTTAACGGCCGCTAAATTCAGCGGATTGATCGCGGCCAATAATATAATCAAGGGCATATGTAAATGGAACGCGGAAGCCGGCTCCTTCATTCAAGTCAAGGGAACGTCAGGCGTCTCTGAAACATTAG
The DNA here is from genome assembly GCA_964545075.1 of uncultured bacterium. Classification (GTDB taxonomy): domain Bacteria; phylum Muiribacteriota; class UBA9980; order UBA9980; family UBA9980; genus DAOPXV01. The sequence goes on along the minus strand of CAZJFS010000216.1, from coordinate 975 downwards.
ACGGCATCGACCCCGCCGTTACGGCCGGAGAATCATACTTCATAAATATTTCAAAAGACGCGACGTTAAACTATGACCTCGGCAGCGCCGTTTTCAGTGAAGTGGCGCCGGCTAAAACGCTTATCGCCTTGAATTTAAGCCAGTCGTCGATATCGGTACAGCTTTCGGCCCAATACGACCTTTCCCGGATCACGGCCGCCGCGATATATTCGGACAGTTCCTCCGTATCGGTCACTCCGGCCTGGAGCGCGAATGTTTCAGGAAACATATATTCGGCGCCGGCTTCAGGCACTACCGAAATAATCACGGCAAGCTACACCGAAGGCTCTAAAACCGTTAGCGCCCGCATAACCGTTAATCTTTACCCCGCGCCCCGGGTCGCGAAGCCTTCGATAAGCCCGGACGGCGGGACTTACACGGCGGCGGCAAACGTCGCTATAACGAGCGCGACTGAGGGCGCATCGATCTATTACACCACGAACGGCTCGACGCCTACCGTCACGGCTGGAATTCTTTATACCGGAGCGTTCGCCGTTTCTTCCACGACAACGGTTAAAGCGATAGCCGTAAAAACGGGAATGACCGCATCCGAGGCAACGGCCGCCACGTTCACGTTCAGAATCGTCGCTAACGCCGTCAACTGGATGACCAGCCTCGAGGACGCCAAAACTTTAAGCCGCCAGAACGGCAAGCTGATATTTATCAATTTCTTTGTCACGAGCGGCACAGGCGGCACATATTGCACGCAAATGAATAATGAAACATACAGCGTAGCGGATGTCTATAACTCGCTCAACAACGATTTCATTCCCGTAAAATTAACCGATAATTATCAATATTTCAATTCATACAACGTCACGAGTTTTCCTTCATATATAGTTTTAAAACCACGTGAACTTACGCCGGCAAGTGAATTCAATACCATCGATAATGTCATAGGGACTATGAGCCCGGCAAGCCTTACGGCGAAACTGG
>CAZJFS010000215.1:0-6638 GCA_964545075.1 uncultured bacterium | reverse complement strand
AAAAGCGTTTGGAACATAGCCAAAAAGTTCAGCTTCGATAAGTTCACGCGGGATCGCCCCGCAATTTATCGAAACGAACGGCATGTCGGCACGCCTGGAGGCATTATGAATGGATTGCGCGAACAATTCCTTGCCCACTCCGCTTTCTCCGAGAATGAGCGCCGCCGCGGACGATTTAGCCGCGACTTTCGATATCCTGATAGCGTTCTGAATGGCGTGAGACCTTCCAAGCAGATTTGCGAACGTAAAGCGGGCAGGCCACTGATTTGCGATATCATTTTTTTTAGTTACCATTTATTTTATTCTCCCTGACCACACCGGGCGCATTTTTAAAACGGCGCACAGGTTATCATACTCGGAACATTCCGCGCACTATCAGGCGGAACGCTTAATGACATTAAATAGAAAATAAAAACAAACTTCTTCTTTTAAAATATACCGCAAAATAAGGACGTGGTATTAAAATGTGCTTTGACAGGAGTGTAAAAAAGATAAAAGGCGGCACTCGGACTTGAACCGAGGATAAAGGATTTGCAGTCCTCTGCCTTAGCCACTTGGCTATGCCGCCAGATTTCATAAAAAGATTATCTTAGAAAAACCCTTTAATATTTAAATAATGGCGAGACACAGAATTGAACTGTGGACACACGGATTTTCAGTCCGTTGCTCTACCAACTGAGCTATCTCGCCATCGTATTAAATAAAAAACGGAGCGGACGGGTTTCGCTCCCGCGATCTTCGGCTTGACAGGCCGACGTGTTAACTATCTCCACCACCGCTCCAGTTATTTGAAAATGGGCGGTACAGGGCTCGAACCTGTGACCCTTAGCTTGTAAGGCTAATGCTCTCCCAGCTGAGCTAACCGCCCGATTATTTTTAAAAAGCCGTATTTTTGAAGTAAGAAGATTATACCACAGTCGAATATCTTTGTCAACTCATTTTTATACCATATTACGTTATAAACAATCAATAAACTTTTAATTTCGAGTTTGTAAACGATTTTCTTGTTTTTTCTTGTTTTTTTATCATTTTTCAAGTTATAACTGATTATATAAAGTGATACAGTAAAATGCATTTGCCGGACCGGCGCTTCATATGCTTACCACTTTCTTAGCTCGCATCAACACTTCCAGTATATCATACATATTGGAGACGTAACCGATCGACAGGGAATCATGCATTTTATAATGATTCAGGGACGTTCCGCAGCAAAGTATCGAAACGCCGGAACGTTCCAATTCGCACAGTGCGCTCAATATTGGCGATCCTGAAGCCGCAAGAAGCACGCCCCTGTTAATTAAAATTATATCGGACGGCTTCGTCTCCTTTTCGGCCATGACATAAAACAAAGATTTGATAAGGCCATGGCCGAGAGCATCGGATTCGCCGATAAAATCGTTCTTAACAAGAAAACAGCTGGATTCGATCTGTATTTCGCCCAAAATGCGTTCTTCTATAGCGGAAGTCTCTTTTGAAATATTGATATAAAAATTATCGAAATCCAAATTTAATTATCCCTTTCAATTTTATTTGAAACTAACACTGATTACGGAATTAAGATTTTTAACCCCGCCTCCGTTAGGAGAAAAGACCAGAATGTTCCCCAACGTCTTAAATACATCAAACGAATCAGCCAGATCCGAAGAAAACTCATAAGCATCGGAACTTTTCCAATTTTTGAGATCAAGCATCATATTAAGCATCTGCCTGAGCGCCACGGCGGCGGCTTCGCCCCGGATACAATAAAAGTAGGAAACACCGCTGGCATCGAGCGTTTTTGAAATTCCATTCATCCAATCAAAATTAAGCGCTTTATACCCGGAAGCCTCCAGGTTCTTATTAGAAACTACGAACCGTCCTTTCGAGAAAACTATGTCCAGCTCCGGAAAGTATTTTTTAAAAGCCGCCTGTAATTCGGAAGGCACGTTTTCAGCTCCAAAAGCGATAATATACTGGATGCCGTCTTTAACCGCCAAATCAAGTATCACGCTCACGCCTTTCCCCGAAATCGCGGAAAATTTCGAAAGCAGGGTCGTAAAATCCGCCGACACCTCAAGGCTTTCAGCGCAAGCAAGTGCCGTTCCAAAAAATTCAGAAGCGGCGAAATTTTCATTTGAAAACGAAAAAGCCGGCAAATCAAGGGGAAGCGTCACTTTTTTTAAAGCTTTGACGACTCCGGGTTCTTCAGTGTCGCCCGGAACGCTTCCGTTAAGAACCACTATGTTGAGGGCGACGGACTCCGGCGAGGGCGGAAACAGGTATAAAAACATGCCTTCATTCTTTTTAAAATTATCGGTAAGGCGGGCGGTAAGCGTTCTAAGATTTATGAAAGCCCATGCAGGCGATTTGGAAACCGCTCTGGCCTCCAGAACCGTGTTTTTGGAAACGACCGAGCTTAAAAGTTCAAAGCTATTCGAAAAATAAGTTTTGCCTTGAAATAACGCGAAGCAAAAAACCGTTATATCGTCGGATGAATTCACGAGATATATCGTGACATCCCCTACTTTTTCAGTTTTAAGGCCCTTTTTAAATTTCATGAAATATTCATATTTAGATATATTTCTGTCCGCCTCTGCCAATAAAAGAAGCGCGTCGAGGTCCGAGTTTACAATATAAACGGTGAGTTCGCAGTCTAAAAAATCCAGAAGCCTTGAATACTTAAAATCACCGCCAAAACTAGTTTTTAATGCGCCAAGCGCCTGATCGTACTTCTGATACGCAAGGCACTGTGTGAATCTGGTGAAAAGTTTAGATTCGGAGAATTTCTGTATAAACTCCGAATTTAAGAATTGATCCAGTAATTTGCCCGATTTTTTAGCGCATATGGTCAATTCACATTCAGAAACGCCCACCTTGGCCGGCATCTTGCCGGCGGAGTATGCGACCCCCGAAAAGAGGGCCACCACGATAAAAGATAATAAAGCTATTTTTATATATTTCATTTCGATCATCTCCATTTCGCTTAACTTTATTCGCCTTCGGCCGGCAATTCTTCTTCGGTCGGGACCGCCGGCTGCTCTTCGCTTTTAGCGTTCAGAGCGCGCGCCGACACCTGAGTCAAATAAGTTTGCTGGTATTTTAAAGCCCTGGCCGGATCGATAAATTTCATGTTATCGCAGACAAGGCCGATAAGTTTTATATCTTTTATTTCGCCTGCATTTTCAAGGACAAGCGACGCCAGATCCGAATCCGACGGATAAAGGCGTGTGTAATAACTGAGCTGCTTCTCGGCGCGATCGTAATCATCACGTTTTAATGCCAATGATATTTCGAGATAAGCTTTAGCCGGGGTCAAATTAACGCTTCGGGCCGACTTAACGTCCGATCCGGCGCTCTTCCACCCGCAATAAACGGCGGCGAGCTTTTTGAGCTCGGCTCTTTCGGAATAATTCGCGTCATAATAGCCGGAATCATGGTAATCATACACATCTTCAAAAGCCGCCGTGAATTCATCCACCGGTTCTCCCGGCAAAGCCGCCTCAAAGTATGCTTGAAGCGCATCCGTATAAGTTTTCATGCCGCGATAAAACCGTTCGTATTCGTTATTTTTTTTAATCTGCGCGAGAAGTCCTTTGAGAACGGGACGCGCCTTATCCAGGGCCTTGCAACCCATCAGAAATTTCGCGTAACGCAGCTTATAGCCGTCATTTTCAACTGAATAATAGCCGTCGTAATATCCGGTGCCGCTATTTTCAAAGGCCATATAAAGTTTATCAGGATTTATGTTTCCGGCGAGTTTTTCGGCGGCAGCCATATCACCCGCGCCGGCCAGGCTTTCGACTATAAAAAGTTTGGCCAGTTCGCTCTCGTCATTGAGTCTTTTAGCGAAATCGGAGAACTTGAGCGCGGCGGTAAAATAACCGGCTGAAAGGAGCCTTTCGGCTATAAAAAGAGCTGTCCGTTCCGACACTTCAAAATTCTCGCGATAGAACGCGAATATCTGATCGTCTTTTTTTTCAAAAACAACCTGGCTCGAATACAAGAGATCTATGACCGACTGATCCAGATTAACGGACGGCGCCTTGATTTTCAAAAGAAGCGGCGCAAGCTCCAAGGCGAAATCAATCGTAGCTGGAGCGTTTTCGATCACAAGACGAAGCAAACGTAAATTTTCGTCCGATGAAAGCGAGTCAACCGCGCTCTTCTTATTCACGCGTTCAATGAGCCGCTCCGCGTTTTTAAGATAAATATCCTTAAATCCAGCGGATTTTTTTAACTCGGCGCCAAATCCGCCAAAAAGCGACTCGAAATAAAGCAGGACGCCCCCGGCGGAAGGTTCTTTTGAAAGATATGCCGTTACGGCTTCTTCTACGGCGGTATAACCGGACTTGCCGGCCAGTTTCGCCATAATCGAAATCTTTTTAATAAAAACGAATCCGTAATCGTTAGCGTTCTCTTTATTAACGCGTTCAGCTATGAATTTATCTATTTTAGCGAGAAATTCAGCCGGTTCGCATGCCCCTTCCAGCAAATTCACCGTTTCGCTAACGTCAGCGACGGCGACGGAATTCATAAGACACTCAGACAGAAACGCTACGCCTTTGCCTTTATTTCCGGCGCTTATAAATATTCGGGCGCACCGCAGCTTCATTTTTTCATCGTCGGCGTATTTTTCCAGAAGCCGCTCCGCGATATCCATGGCGTCTAACGATCTGCCAGCCGCCGCGAGCTTCATGGCTATTTCAGGAGCGTTGGCCCAATATGCGCGCTGAGAATATTTTCTTAAGAGCTTCTTATAACATTGCGCGGCTCGTTCACCGGAGTTTGCGGCCAGAAGCGAGTCAGCTATATTTCTCAGCGTATCATTGCCGGGCGACGTTTTCAAAGCCATTCCGAAGAACGACGAGGCGAGCTCGGAATAACCCTTGGTTTCGGATATCACGCCGCATCTGACAAAGCTGGAAACCGTCCCGGCGAAATCTTTCGCACTTTCAAGGCGCGGAGCGCTCCAGAGAAGGAGCTTCATTGTAAGCTCATCAAAAGCGGGACTCGAAAAACGCTTTATAACTTCGTTAACGGCGTTCATGTTCGACGAGGCCATCGAAAGCTCGATATAATCGTTCCAATCACCGGCGTATTTATAAACTTGCAGAAGAAGCTTTGAATATTCCGAAGCTTCTGCGGAACCGCCGGATGAATTTTCTCTGTAAAATTTTAAAGCTTCGTCATATTTTCCAAGCATTTTCCAGAGTCTGACCGCCTTTTTTAAATGATCAGCGGAAACGCTAGCTATTTCACGATTTTTGAGTTTTTCCCCTATGATTTCATCGGTCAGGACTCCAAGAGCCTTTTCATATTCTCCGGACTTGATGTAAATGTTGCAGATCTCATCAAGCGTTTGATAAATGTAGTATCTGTTATTATACGAATCGGTACGGTACTGTTCGAGAATATCATTAAGGCATGCAACCGCGGCGGCATAATAGGAATACGATTCAAGAGCCAAGGAGTATTTCTTTTGAATCTGAACATATTTAGCGCAATAGCCTTTCTGATCAGACGCCTTCCATTCATCCAAAACCTTTTTCGCGTAATTCGAATATAAAACGTCGGCGCTTGCGGTATCGCCCGTTTCAAGATATACGTTCACAGATTCAATATAACGCTCGGTCAGCGAAACATCCTTTTCAGCCTCTGAAACCGCAAGAAAAGCCGGAATCGTTTTTTTACATTCCTCATACTTGCCGAATCTACGGCACGCATAAAACAGCTCGGAAAGAATCACGCGCGAGCGCGGAACCAGGGCTAGCGCCTGCCTGTAATGCTCGAGCGTTTTTTCAGTTTCAGACGTTTTAGCGTAAAACCGCGCGAGCATCAAATACCGGTTTACGCTCTTCATTCTGACGTCATCAAGCCCGGTTATGAATTTTTCTATTTTTTCACGACAGGCATGATCGACGGCTATTCTGGCCAGCATATTGGCGAAAGAAGGTTCGGCCGGATTCTGATATATAAGTTCGGAATAAATGGCCAGCGCCTCATCGATTTTTTTCGCTTTTAAAAGAAGCTTGGCCTTTGTTTCGGAAAGTTTGGTTATATCGTCGGCCGAAAATCCCTTTTTGCCCTTTTTCAATGATTCGGCTATAACGGCTGAAATATAAGAGACGGCGGAGTCGATACCACCCGTTTTTATCTTTACGTCGGCCATCATATTTCTGTAGGAAACATTGTTAGGATATTTATCGATAAGCTTCTGATAGTTATTTCCGGCAGTAACGTATATTTCGGAACTGGAGCTCTTCTGCTCAAGCAAATATCTGGTGTAATCCTCGAGATAATATGAATCTTCAGAAAAATTCTCGGCCCGAAGCTTCATCACCTCAGCCTTATCCGCGGTCATTGAATATCTCTGAAAAAATTCCATGGCGTCATTATAATTCGTTACATTTTTGGGCTCGGCCTCTATGGCTTTCATATAGCATGTTCTAGCGTCTCCGGTTTTTTTGATATTCTCAAAAATCACCGCAAGCTGGATAAGCTGATAACCCTTTTTAGCCGCCGGAAGGGCCTGATTTAAATATAGCGACGCTTTTTCATTCCGGCCATATTCAAGAAGCATCTTCGAATATTCATAATATAACTTGAAGTTTTGAGGATTGGCGCTTATGAATTTCTCGAAACTCGCGTCTATGGCCATT
>CAZJFS010000214.1:0-6639 GCA_964545075.1 uncultured bacterium | reverse complement strand
TTGGGTTCACCAGCCTTTCATTCACGCATAAAGACAGTAAGTTTCAGTTCTACTGGCTTGAAAACTTATGGCCGGACATAAAAAAAGCGCTTGAAAACGACGTAAAACTAATAAATTTTGCCGTCGAACCGCTGGGCGCAGCAGAGCTCGCGCGAAAATGCCTCGGCATCGAATTTGATAACGTGACATCGAAAATGCCTTTCAATTATGACATTAAAACGGTTCATGCCGGCCTCTATGGCGGAAACAAAGGCTATATGTACGGCAAGCTCGAAATAATAGAGCAGTTGAAACTTTATTTCAAAAATTCGGAAGCCGGCATATAATAATATTTAAGGTTCTTTCTTGTTTCGCCTGGATTTATACCGGTAAATACGGAAGAACATTAAGGAAGTTATTATGAAATTAGCGATTTCTAATATAGCCTGGGACCCAAACGAGGACGAAGCGGTTTTCAAGCTTATGCGCAAGCACGGCTTCAGCGGCCTGGAAGTCGCCCCGGGCCGCGTTTTTGAAAAACCTTTCGAAGCCTCGGCCGGCGACATTTCAAAATTCGTGAGCGGACTTTTGCTTTACGGCATCAGGCCCGTCGCGATGCAGGCGCTTTTATTCGGAAGGCCCGATCTGAAAATTTTCGGACCCGCCGAAACGCGAATTCAAACTTTAGAATATTTAAAGAATATGATATTATTCGCGGAACGGCTCGGGATTTCACCGCTCGTTTTCGGTTCGCCTAAAAACCGCGACAGCGCGGGGATGGATAAAAACGCGGCCGCAACTATAGCGCTGGATTTTTTCGGAGAAATCGGCCGCTTCGCCTCGGCGCATGGCGCGAAGCTCTGCATCGAACCCAACCCGGCCGCATATGGAACCGATTTTATAAACACAACGCGAGAAGCCGCATACTTCGTTAAAAAAGTAAACGATTCAGGCTTCGCGCTTCACATCGACACCGGCGCCATAATCATGAACGGAGAAGAACCGGACTCATCGGCGGGAGCGTTCGCGTCCATGGCGGCTCATGTTCATATAAGCGCGCCGGGCCTCGATCCCGTTTTAAATGACGCAAGGCGCGGAACGCACGAAAAAATATCATTGGCGCTGAAGAAAAGCGACTACGCCGGATGGGGCTCGATAGAAATGAAAAAGCCCGGCGCCTCCGGAAGGCTCGAAACAATAGAAAAAGCGCTCTCATTCGTCCGAGAGATATACGGCTGATATGGAAAAAAATATGAAATATAAAAGCGCGAAAATAATAACGGCGCTCTCGCTTATCTTTATACTGTGGCTTTTTAACGCGTTCATATTCGTTTTTTACGCGCGCGTTTCATATCCAGTAAATATATCCGTCGAAGGAATTTCACGAAAAGACACGGACGCGATAAGCGTATATTGCGTCACGCCAAAAGATCTCGTTTTTAAAATAGGCCGCAACTTTCAAATTCATGGATCTCAATGGACGATAAATAATTACGTTAAAAACATCCGGCTGTCTTTTAAAAGGCCTTGGCTTGAAAAAATCGGCGCTATAACGGTCGAGATAAACGGAGAAATTTACTCGATCCCCAAAGACGGTATTTTTAAAAAATGCAGGGCCGTAAAATCCGATGAATGGAAAAACGCCGTTTCCGGCACGACATTTTCAACCGGCGGCGACGTCGTTACCCTCGAGATCATCCCTGACGAAATAGTATCGTCAAAAACGAATATTCCATCTTTTTTCGGGATCGACTATAAAATAATTAACTGGCCGGGCTTTCACGATATTTTATTTAAAAGCCTCCTCTTCACTGTTTTTCCATTGATAATTCTCGGCCTGTCGTTTCGTCTGCAGGAAGTTAAAGGCGAAAAAAAACTTTTTATCCATATCGCTTTTTTATTTATGGCTTCATATATTTTTTACGGCCATTTCGCGCCGGCGGCGCGCTTTTTTTTCACGTTTCCCGCTTTTTTAAAGAACCTGCTTTATACCGTGTTCCCGTGCGTAATATTCCTCCTCTTTTTTTCAGGGGCGCGCCGTTCTTTCAATAAAAATATAATTCACGTGGCATCGCTTCTTTTTCTTTGCTGCTTTTTTATTTATGGCCAGCATTCTTTATTTATAAGAACTTTCGATGTATGTTCCGACAAAATGGTTAAAAATTCGGTCTATCTCGCCGTGGACCGGGGAATCTTTCATAAAGGCGGATTCATGATCGTATATGATCGAGAGGACCTCGTCTATACTCCGCAATTCGCTCTTCAGTATAAAATTATAGCCGCAGCGGCGCCTTCAGACAAAAAAAATTTAAGCGGATATTTTCATTTGTGCGAGACCGCATCAGCAGCTCTTCTCGCTATACTGTTCTCAATTTTCATAGTTAAAACGCAAAGGGAGTTCGGACGCCTCGTATCGATATCCGCGTTCGTCCTTCTTCTCTTTTCTCCCTGGCCCGCGGCGCTTGCAACCAACCTTTACTGGGCCGCGTTCACCATATTCGCGCCATTCGTTTTTTCATGGTGCTGTTATGAAGAATCCAGTAAAAGCGGCCGCGCAAGCATTTTCTACTCCGTGATATGCGCTCTCGTAGCAATGAAAAGCCTCTGCGGTTATGAATATCTGACGAATATAACGCTCGGCGCCACGGTCCCGGTCTTATATTACGAACTTAAAAATAATTCCGGCATAAAAAGCGCATTTTCAAAAATGGCCAAAACTTTCGTTTCTGGATGCGCGGGGTTTTTCATCGCCTTTTCGCTTCATTTATGGCAGGGCGTTAATTATTTCGGTTCCCTGAAGGCGGCCGTTTCGGCCGCAACAAATAGCGCCGCGGCAAGAACGGTCGGCGACGTTTACGGAAATTATTTTTCGCTCGCGGATGACGCTTCTATATTCATAAAATATCTTTTTCAGCCGGCCACGTTATTTTTCAGCCATATCGCTTTAATCATAGCCATTATAATTTTTTTTACGACAGCCCTAAACATGAAAGAAAAATTCGACCGCGGGCAGCTTAAAATTATGGCCATAGTGACGGCGTTTTCATTTTTATGTTCCGCTTCCTGGGCGATATTGGCGCGCGGCCATATGCGCTATCATTTCGGCCTCAACGAGATCACATTCGCGATGCCGTTCAATCTCGTGGCGTTCGTATTCCTGCCGTATATCTTAGAAAAAATAATCCCTTTTCATTTTCACGGAGGCAATGACAAAATCCCGCCGCAAGCCGAAAAAGAAAAGGAATAAACGGTTGTTTAAAGCCTCCGGCTGAAATATTTTTTGCTAATATCGGAAAGCGTAAGGATGGTCGAACTAAAAAATGAATATTGATAATACGGGATGGCAAATCCCCGGCTACGAGGCTTTTTCACTCAAGCCTAAAAAACGCAGATATGCCGTATGCGTCCCCGTCATAAACGAAGGCGAACGCATTCGAAAAGAGCTTTTGCGCATGAAAGCGGCTGAAATTACGGCTGCAGCCGACGTCATTATCTGCGACGGCGGAAGCTCCGACGGTTCGCTTTCATCAGATCTTTTAAATCAAACCGGGGTCCGTGCGCTCCTCGTGAAGAAAGGGGCGGGAAAACTTAGCGCTCAGCTTCGCATGGGTTATTCTTACGCGCTTTTGCAAGGATATGATGGCGTCGTAACGGTAGACGGCAACGATAAAGACAACGTCGATGCCATACCTGATTTTTTAAAAGACCTCGACGAAGGATACGATCTCGTTCAAGGCTCCCGCTATATCAAAGGCGGGAGAGCTATAAACACTCCGATGATCCGCGCCCTGGCCGTCAAGCTTATTCATATCCCCGTCATTTCATGGCTTTCAGGGTTCAATTATACGGATACAACCAACGGTTACCGCGCTTATTCCAAAAAATTTCTTGCCGATCCGCGCGTCCGGCCTTTTCGTGAAATATTCAATACTTACGAACTTCTGGCTTATCTTTCCGTCGCCGCTCCCAAACTCGGATTTCGCGTCAAGGAAACGCCGGTCACGCGCGAATACCCCAAATGCGGAGCCGTTCCGACAAAGATAAGCGCTATCGGCGGAAATTTCAAGCTTTTAAAGATCCTGCTGGATCTGTATCTCGAAAAATATGATCCGCCGCGTTCTTAATTGATAAGCCGTTGCGGTCCTTTTCGTCACGGAGGCTCTTTAAATATTCAAAATTCCGAATTTTTTAACGCTCGGTCTTCCGTAAAACGATCTTATAAATGCATTCAGGTCATCGTCCGGCATGACTTTTATGATCATCACGATGCAAAATTATTTTTTGTCCCGAAATAGCCATATTATATGCTTGAATATTTTTGAAATATTGCATATAATAGGCGCGTGAATAAAAAATTCGACTATATAATCCTCGGAGCAGGAATTTACGGCCTTTACGCGGCCAAACTGCTCGGTGAAAAGAAAATGAGGGTCGCGGTCGTCGATTGCGACGCGAAGCCTTTTTCACGTGCCTCATTTATAAATCAGGCCCGCGTTCATAGCGGATATCATTATCCCCGAAGCTTTTCGACGGCCATAAAATCCGCGGGCTATTTCGAGCGCTTCGTACGCGATTTTGATTTCGCCATAAATTCGGCTTTCACTAAGATCTATGCCATCTCAAAGGCATTCTCGCTTTCTTCGGGAGCCGAGTTCAAAAAATTTTGCGGGAACGCGAAGATCGCCTGCGACGAGATAAGCCCTAAAAAATATTTCTTGGACGGCCTTGTAGAACGGGCGTTTGAAACCCGCGAATACGCGCTCGACGCGATTAAAATAAGGAACTGGTTCATCGAAAAGATATCCGCGCTGGATAACGTTTCTTTTTATTATAATCATGAATTAAAAACCGCTGAAATTGAAAACGACGCCTACAGGCTTAAATTCAATAACGGCGAAGAGCTTATTGCGCATAACGTTTTGAACGCGTCATACGCATCCATCAATCAGGTCATAGACATCTTCGGCTTTGAAAAATTCAAAATAAAATACGAGATATGCGAAATAATACTCTGCGGGGTATCGGATATAATTAAAAACGCCGGCATAACGGTCATGGACGGGCCATTTTTTTCCGTCATGCCATTCGGCCTCGGCGGGCTTCATTCTTTAAGCGCGGTGACATTCACGCCGCACATGACGTCGAACGATTTCCTGCCGCGGTTCATCTGCCAGAATATCAACAAAACCTGCACTCCGGCGCACCTTCAAAACTGCGATTCATGCCCCGCGCGGCCCGAGACTGCCTGGGCGCACATGAGCCAGCTGGCCAAAAAATATCTGCTGCCGGCGATCGATATTAAATATGAACGGTCGCTGTTCGCGATAAAACCTATATTGAAAGTTTCCGAGATCGACGATTCGCGCCCGACGCTCATAAAAAAATTCTCGGACGAACCGCGCTTCGTATCGGTGCTTTCCGGCAAAATAAATACGATCTACGATCTGGACGGAGAATTGACGTGAAAGAAAAAAAATTCATATCCGCTGTCGCATATCTTTATAACGACGAAGGCTCCGTCCTCGAGTTTTTAAAAAGCCTGGACGGATATCTTTTCGATAAATTCGAACACTACGAGATAATACTCGTAAACGATTGCTCCATCGACGGTACCGTCGATATCATCGACAAAAGCAAGGCGCTCTTAAATTCGGAAAGCGTTATAATCTTAAATCTCGCCTGGCGCCACGGCCTGGAACCCGCCATGCTGGCCGGAACCGAAATGTCCATCGGCGACTATGTTTTCGAATTCGACTCCACCGCCATGGATTATACTTTTGAAACGCTGAACGAAATATACGATAAAGCCGCGAACGGATTCGATATCGTCGGAGCTTATCCGGACGGCCCTCAGAAAACGACATCGAAATTATTTTACGCTTTTTTGAAAAAAGTGTCATATCTCAATCTCGAACTTACGACCGAAAACCTTAAAATAGTCTCGCGGCGGGCGCTGAATCGAGTCCTGGATCTCCGCGAAAAAACCCGCTATAGAAAAGCATTGTACAGATATTCAGGCTTCCCGTGCGCGAACGTTAAATATTCGCCGGTTAAAACCGCCGTCCGGATCAAAAGATCGTTATCCGAAAGGCTATCTCTCGCATCCGACGTAATCTTCGCTTTCTCGAACCTGGGAATGAAGATTTCGATAATACTTTCAACTCTTTTTTTCATGCTTTCGATCGGAATAGGGCTTTACGCCACGGTCATATATCTGACGCTAAAAACGGTCGTCACGGGCTGGACGACGCTCTCGCTTTTCTTATCCTGCGGATTTTCAGGAATATTCCTTGTTCTCGGCATCCTTGGAAAATATCTCACGATGCTTTTGACAGAGGTCCAGAACAGGCCAAGTTATATAGTTAGATCGATCGAACGGGTAAACAAGAACGATTAAAAATTCTTCAGAATTTTGGGGTGCCCGGAAAACGCCCTGATTCATACGTTATTAAAGTGGAGGAGCTTCATGGGAAAAACAACTTGCCTATCAATAGTTTTATCGTTAATCGTTATATTCTGGCCTATTCCGGCCTCGTTCGCTAACAACCATGGCGCCGGATCCGACGAAGCCGAGATTTTTCGCCCGATAGAGGCGCGCTATCCGGTCACGCCGAGGGCCATCTTCGACCCGGGCGTCAAGGCCTACGACCCGGGATGGCA
>CAZJFS010000213.1:0-6929 GCA_964545075.1 uncultured bacterium | reverse complement strand
GGCTTTTTTATGTTTTTTAACGGTTTTAGCTTTTTTGCAGCCGTTGCAATCGCATTTCATAGCGGTTCCACATTTTTTGTGGTCTTTCATCTGGGCTTCGCAGTTAGCGCAAACGCCATTTTTGGTGCAATTGTCTTTGCAGGTGCAGTTCATCTGAGCGCAAGCTGCTTTAGGGAAGAGTTTATGGCAAGCACAGGTGCAAACTGATTCGAGACATTTTCCGTCCTGATGGCAAGCGCAAGCGCATTTAGCCATAACGGGAGCAACGCAAGGAGCGCAAGCGGCGCAGAGAGCGTTGGGCGTGCAGTTGGCGCAAACGGGTTTCTGATCGACTACAACAGGAGCGGGAGCGGGTTTCGCGGCTGCGCAGCCGGTGCATCCTGCACAGCTAGCGCATTTTTTTGAAGAATCGATATACTTCATTACAAATAAAGGCTTATCGATGTGTTTGCCGTTGAAAAGGCCGAAAACGGCTTTATCTGAATACATTTCACCAGCTATTGCCATGTTTGCGAATATGAAACACATCATTACTACTAAGACTACTAAACTTTTTCTCATTGAGAGTGTCCTCCTATTTCATTTTTGGAATGGGAGTTATTTTATCATATGCCGGCTTTTTTGTCAAGTTCGATCCGGGTGATAAGGCGGTTCCGAGGTTTATTCGGCGGGAATATTAAATTAATTTTAAAGCCGCCTTGAATTTTGACAACAATTTTGATAGAATACTTTCAACATTTTGCAAATAAAAGTTTATATAAAAATTTTTCAACATATGCGGAGGTAGCAATGACACAGATAGTTGAGTTAAAAGCCAGAGAAATACTTGACTCACGCGGAAATCCTACCGTCGAGGTAGATGTAATATTAAGTTCGGGCGAAGTAGGACGCGCCGCTGTTCCGTCAGGCGCTTCGACGGGTATTAATGAAGCTCTTGAATTACGCGATGGCGATAAAAAGAGATATCTTGGAAAAGGTGTTTTAACAGCGGTTAAGAATGTAAATGAAATAATCGCCCCGGAGATAATCGGCCTTGATGCGACGGAACAGACTCTCATTGATAAGACTATGATAGAGCTTGACGGAACCGCAAATAAAAGCAAACTTGGCGCCAATGCAATTTTAGGCGTGTCCCTTGCCTGCGCGCGAGCGGCCGCTTCATATTTCGGACTTCCGCTTTATCAGTATGTCGGCGGTACTAACGCAAAAGAACTCCCGGTTCCTATGATGAATGTAATGAACGGCGGAGCGCATGCTGACAACAACGTGGATATTCAGGAATTCATGATAATGCCTGCCGGCGCCAAATCACTCTCTGAAGCGGTTAGAATGGGCGCCGAAGTGTTTCACAACCTTAAATCAATATTAAAATCCAGGAAATACGCTACAAGCGTAGGCGATGAAGGCGGATTCGCTCCGAATCTTCCAAATAACGAAGAAGCTATAAAAGTTATAGTCGAAGCCATAGAAAAAGCCGGTTACAAACCTGGAAAAGATGTATTTATAGCTCTTGATGCGGCCGCTTCCAGCTTTTATAACGAGGAAACAAAAAAATATACGTTAAACTATAAATCGGACAATAAAGAAGAAAAAACAACCGATGAAATGATTGCTTATTACGAAATGCTTATAAACAAATATCCTATACTTTCGATTGAAGACGGACTTGCCGAAACTGATTGGGAAGGTTTCAAGAAAATGACGGCTAAATTCGGCCACAAAATTCAAATAGTCGGCGACGATCTTCTTGTTACCAATGTAAAATATATTAAACGCGCTATCGCTGAAAAATCATGCAACGCGGTTCTTATAAAACTCAATCAGATAGGTTCTCTTACCGAAACTCTCGACGCTATCGAAATGGCTAAACGCGCCGGTTTTACCGCCATAGTTTCACACCGCTCCGGAGAAACGGCCGATACGACGATATCCGATCTTTCCGTTGCGGTGAACGCCGGCCAGATAAAGACCGGTTCGATGTGCCGTACCGATAGGATAGCTAAATATAACCAACTTTTAAGAATTGAAGAAGAACTAGGATCCGTTGCGCAGTATCGCGGGCTTGAAGTATTCTATAATTTGAAAAAATAGTTTTTAAAATTAAGATTTGCGCATGAGTATTGCTTTAAAAAGCTGCGGACCGAGGTTATAACTAAATATTAATGTTATTGAAATAAAACGCTTTGCCGTTCACTTTAAAATCGCGGACGACCATTTTTGGTTTTTCGCGCTATGAGAAGTTGTGCTGGTGAAAGATTAAGTATCAGATAAGGTGCGTATTTTGCATATTAATGACATTCAATTTCAACAGATTAAAAAAATAAGTATTTTCGACAATATTTCAGAAAGCGATATCAGAAGGCTTCTTGAGTTTTCATCCCTTGAAAAGTATGCCGCCGATGAAACTATATTTCATGAGAAAGATAAAGGCTCTTCGCTTTATATAGTCGTCTCCGGAAAGGTGAAAATATACAGGATACTTCCCGATAATACGTCTCATGAAATAACTAATTTTACCGAGAACGAGTTTTTCGGCGAGATGTCATTCATGGATAACGAGGCCAGAAGCGCGAACGCCATCTCTTTGTGTGAAACTCTGCTGATCAACCTGACATCGGATAATTTTGAACGGTTTTCGCAAGATAATCAGAGCGCGGCTTTTCGCTTTCATAAAAATATCATTTCTGAGATACAATCCCGTCTTCGAAGAACAAATGACAGGTATTCATATCATATAATCTGGGGCAAAACTATGAAAGAAGCTCTGGCAAAGAACTATGAAGAATTACTTCAGTCGAATATAGAGCTTTCCGAAAGCCGCAATTTTTTATATAACGTTATAAACAACTCTTCTGAAATGATAATTGTTTTAAATTCTTCAGAGGCGGTGGTGCTTTTTAATTCGGGCGCTTCATCAAATCTTGGATGTCAGCAGGCTGAAATTGTAAATAAGCGCATAAATCTTTTCTTTCTTGAAAATCATTATGCGCGCATACTTGAAATGCTTGAAAAAGACGGCGCCGTTTATAACTTCGAGGCTAATATGTGTTCTTCAAATGGCCAAAAAATAATAGTAAGCCTTTCCGCCTTTATTTTAAATCAGGAAAAAAACAAAAAATCCAGATTTGGAGACGGAATAGTTATCATGGCGAGGAACATCACCGACAAAAAAATTCTTGAACGTCAGATACTTCAAAATGAAAAAATGATATTTCTTGGTAAAAAACTTTCGGAGATCATACATGACGTAAGAAATCCCATGACGATAATACAACTTTCGGCCGACTGTCTTTCTTATATGGTTCCTCAGCCTCCCGCGGAACAGGTGACCGAGCATATCAAAAAGATCGAAAATTCCATAGCGAGGATTCAAAAAATAATTGAAACAACTCTTGATTTTGCAAAGGTTGTTCCAACCTCGCAGGAACCGCTTGATCTATGTTTGGTTATAGACAGGTCTATAAGCCTGGCGAAAGCGAATCAAAAAAGAGATATTGATATTATTCAAAATCGTTCCGAAAATTGTGATGCGTGTCATATTATCGGGAGCGCATCCCAGCTCGAACAGGTTTTTATAAACCTTATAACAAATTCCATGCAGGCAATACCCGAAGGAAAGCATGGTATGATAAACATAGCGCTTGAAATGAATGGAACTTCGGATATTAATGTTACAATAAAGGACAACGGCGCGGGGATGCCGTCTGAAGTTATCGCGAATATATTCGATCCGTTTTTTACCACAAAGTCTTCAACGGGCGGTACGGGACTAGGCCTTTCCATCTGCCAGGCTATAATTTCACAGCACGGCGGAAAAATAACCTGTGAAAGCGGACCGGATGAAGGCACTTCTTTTACAATAAAACTGCCGGCGCGGAAAACGCCCCGGTAGGCCTTTTCTAAAAAGAAGACTATAGCTTAAACGTAAAAGGAACTTATATAAATTAATATTAGTCGTAACGGCTAATATTTTTTTTTATTTCTCCGATAAATGATTCATGAAATTCAAGTATTTTAATTCATGCATTTTTCTTTTTTTTGTAATAATAATCATTTTGCCATTGTTTTTCGCTCCGGTTTATGGCGCGTCAAAGTTTCCCGATTTTGACGCGTGTGAGGAAACGAAAATCGTTGACGGCATGAAATATATAAAGCTGAAAATTTTAAAACCTGATTGCAGGCAATCGATACACGTTCTCGAACTGGACATCAACTCGAATAAATTCAAACTTGAATCCGTGTTTGGCAAGGACAGCTTGCACAATAAAGAAACGGTCTCTTCCATGGCGAAAAGAAAAAACGCGGTAGCGGCGGTGAATGGTTCGTTTTTCTCAAATGGCGGCAATCCTCTCGGCATGATAATTCACCAGGGGAAAATAATAAAGGAACCAATACTTGGCCGTACCGTCATGGGCATAACTTCAAGCAATGAAATTTTCTTTGATAATCCGAAATTTGACGCCCGCTTCTATTATAAAAATGAAATTTCTGAAACCGGCGAATGCCATTTTATAGAGCTGGATGGAATAAACAGGCCGCCTGTCGCGGATGAGGTCATTATTTATACTCCTGAATACGGAAACAGGACAATGACCAAAAATAACAACTCGTTCGAAATAGTTGTTTCAAACGAGAAGGTTATTTCAATGGGGCGCGCAAATTCAGTTATACCGCCGGACGGCTATGTGATATATGCCTGCGGCGTTATGTACACAGATCTCGAACGCGTCTGCCTGAACGATGAAGCTTCTCTTGAGCTATATATAAATCCTATATGGGAGAAAACGCAATTTGCGGTCGGCGGAGGCCCCAGGCTTTTAAGGGACGGAAGCGTCATAAATTGCGCGGCCGACGAAAAATTCAGGCCTGACGTGGCAAAGGGGCGCGCGCCGAGAACCGCTATCGGCATGACATCGACTGGCAAGCTGCTGCTTGTTTGCGTTGACGGAAGGCAGCCGAAAACTTCAGCCGGAATGAATTTAAAAGAGCTTTCGGCGCTTATGGTGAAGCTTGGAGCGGTTGATGCCATGAATCTTGACGGCGGAGGCTCCACGACGCTTTATCTGATGGGGAAGGTTATGAATTCTCCTTCAGATGGTTGTGAAAGGCCCGTCTCTCAGGCTTTGATTCTTAAAGCATGTGACGGTGAAGATCAAGCCGGGAAAAAGGTTGCGTTTGAAAGTTCAGAGAAGAATATAAAATTTTAACATTTGAAAGGCTCTTATATTATGATTAAAACAAAATTATGCGTATTCGCGATTATATTAACCGCTGCTTTTCTGGCGAGTTTGGGAGTCTTGATCGCCGGGTCGGGGAACATTGTTTGGGCCGAAACAAAAACGGCGTCCGCCACCGCATCTGAAGAAATAGAAATAATGAAGGTTAAAGACGTAAAAGTCGGCATGAAAGGCATAGGAAAAACCGTCGTACATGGTTTTGAAATAGAGGAATTCGATGTTGAAATACTCGGCGTTCTTAAGAACAACAAGATAGATGATTCGCTTCAGATCTCCGGTTCCTCATTTCTAGTTCAGGTTTCAGGCGAGGTCATTGAAAAATCCGGCGGTATCGCCGCCGGCATGAGCGGCTCTCCAGTTTATATAGATGGAAAACTCGCTGGAGCCGTTTCATCCGGATGGGTAATGGCGGATCACAGCGTGGGTCTTTTGACTCCGATCGAAGAAATGACGGGACTTTTCAAATATATGAAAAAAGAGAAGAAATCCGGCGTAAACGTGAACGAACTTATCGATCGCGATGTGATGCTTTTTATCGATAAAAGCCCTAAAGTCGCTTCACGCTACAAAGGCGTAAAAATAGGCGCGGAAAGCATCGAAAAAATCAACGAAAACGAATATATGATATTTGAAAAAGCTTCCACGCCGCTTATGGTTACGGGCTTGAACAACCGGAATTTCGATTTTTTAAGTCAGAGCGTTAAACGCTCCGGATACAACGTTAAACTTATAAACGCTGAAAGCGCCCCTTCTTTTAGTTCTGAAGATTTTTCCGTACCGGAACTTAAGCCGGGCCACGCCATAGCAGCGCAACTTGTAAAGGGCGACATAAACATTACGGCCATAGGCACCCTGACTTATCTTAAAAACAACCGGTTTCTGGCTTTCGCCCATTCTTTCCTGAAAAAGGGAGACGCCAACTACTTTTTTACTCCAGCCAATATTTATTACTGTTTTTCATCTCCTGAAATGCCTTTTAAAATAGGAGCTCCGGGGCAACTGATAGGCTCCGTCACGGTCGATCGCAATGAAGGCATCGCGGGTCTTCTGGGCGTAATGCCTCACGTTATAAACGTGCATACCGTGGTCCGGGATCTCGACAATAAATTAAAACGCGAATTTTCGACGCATGTCGTTGACGATAATGCAATGCTCGCGGATCTTTTACAGTCGATACTGACGCAGGCGATCGATGAGGGCATCAACAGGCAGGGCGAAGGCTTCGCCAAAGTTGCGTACAGCATTAACGGACGTTCTGAAAAAAACGGCGAATTTAAGATAAACCGGAAAAATTATTTTTATGATGAGGCCGATATCGCCAGTTCCTCGATTAATGAACTTATGTCTACGGTCAGAACGGTTGTTGCAAATCCTTTTGAAAAGGCATGCTTGTATGACGTGACAGTTGAATTTGACATTTCCGCTAATAATCCGTCAGCGGTTGTAAGTTCGGTTTCCATAGATAAAACAGCCTACAATGGTGGAGAAAGCATAGAAATTGCCGTCAAGGTCGAACCAAAATATAAAAAAAGTTTTGTTGAAAATTTCACCATACCGGTTCCTGAAAATCTTGAAGACGGAAAATATAGTCTTAAGGTGTCCAACGCTTTTCATTCTCCTGAATTTTTTGCGGAGCCTGGCGCTTTCGTTGAAAAAGAAGATGATCCGCTTGAAATGCACATGAAAAAGCAG
>CAZJFS010000212.1:0-6962 GCA_964545075.1 uncultured bacterium | reverse complement strand
GACGAAAATTGTTGATGAGGCATACGGTTTGAATGGTCGAGTTTTATGAGCGCAGACATAAGGCCGTCGGCGTCGCCGGCAAGTTTAGCCGCGAAATAATCAGCGCCGTATTCACGCGAACGCGATATCGCCATCTGAAGAAGCAGCGCGACTATTGGAGCTACTATAATTATGAAAAGATAACCCAGAGCGCCGGCGCCCTCGTCACGGTCGCGGTCTGAATGGACGCCTCCGAAAATCATCGCGTATCTGAGCATATCGGCGACGGTGTAAATAGCGCCGGCAAAACTTGCGACGATAGTGGTTATGAGGGTATCGCGGTTAACTACATGGCCGAGTTCATGGGCTAAAACGCCCTCGATCTCATGCAGGTTGAGCGTGTTAAGAAGGCCAGCCGTCACCGCGACGGCGGCGTTAGCCGGGTTTCTTCCCGTCGCGAAAGCGTTCGGAACGCCGGTTTCGACGACATAAACCATGGGTTTGGGTATGCGGGCGCGCTCGGAAAGCCGCTCGACGATTTCGTGGATCTCTGGCGCGGCTTCGAAAGGCAACGGCCTTGCGCCATAACTATACAGGACTATTTTATCGGAGAACCAGTAGGCCCCGAAATTCATCACGAGCGAAAATACAAGCGCGATAAGCATCCCGCCCTGACCTCCCAGGGCGTTTCCGATAACGGCAAAAAGCATTATCAGAAGAGACATGAAAATCATGAGTTTGAAGTTATTCATAAAAGCACGGCCCCTTTCCATAGAAGTTCAATCCGGCGCGCCGAAAAAATTCAGCGTTCATTTTAAAACGCGGATCGTTACGCCAAAAATTAAAGCAGGAAACGTGCCATCTCATTCGAATATTTTGTCCATCTGCGAATCGCTGACCGACGATGGCGTGCTTTCAATCGAAGAGCCGGAGCTGCCGCCGGATTTTTTGTTTTTCATTTTTTCTATTATTTTTTGAACGCCCGGATCGCTTAAAAGTTCCTTGATGCGGGGATCGGCTTCGGCCGCGGCTGCGTTTCCGGACATAAGCGTGCTCATGATGGACGGGTCTTTAGCGATGGCCATTATTTTCGGGTTAGTTGCGAGCGCGAGAACGTCGGGATCATTTGCCATATCGGTCATAAGCCCTAAAAGTTCGCCCGGATCTATATTGGCCGCGCCGCCGTTACCGGAACCGATAGCCGAAATAAGACTCGTGATGTTCGGAGCGCCGCCGCTCTGGCTGCCGGTATTGCCGGAAAGCAGGGATGTGATGGCCGAAGAAGCTCCGGAATTGTCGGGCTGCGAGGTCGAGACTGAAACGGTATTAACGGTGCCTGAAACGGTTTTCGAAGCAGGCTTGATTATCGCGTCAAGCGAATCGAGATTTCTTATCTTTAACTCAGCGGCTGAATTAAACAATGTTACTTTTTCACGCATAATGTCGGAAACGCCGTTGGCGTTTTTATATTGAAATGTGACCACCGCCGTGGCGCTTCCGTCGGTATTGTTTTTCCTGTTCAATATTTTAACGTCCGAAGGCGCCATGAAACGCTCGCGCCACTTTTCCATTGCGGCTATCGTTTTTTCAGGCTTCTGGCGGTTTTCCATAAAAACGGCTGCGCCTTCGTAGTTTTTTTCAAACAGCATCGCAAAGAACGATTTTACGATTTCGTGGATTTTTTCATCGCTGTAGTTATTTTCAGCAGGTTTTTTTACTCCGGAGACATTGACCTCTTCGCTCGCGGCGGCGAACCGAATTTTACCGCCTTCCAGCGAGGACTGAGCGTAAACGCAAGGGCTTCCCGTAAATAATACCGAAAAAGCCAGGACGGAAACCCAAAAAACTTGGTTTTTGAGACTATTTAAAGTATTCATGCAACCGACCTCCGATTTTTAAGTTCTAAAAAAAAATAAATTAATAAACACATTGTTTAATTTTATTATAATTCAAATCCCGGGTATTGTCAATTTTTAAAATAAAAGAAAATTATTGCTTTTTCAAGGGATTTTAATGTAAAATTAGCATCCGTTAAAGATCGGCGTCGGGAGGAATCAGCCTGGAAAGCACTTTAAAACTCAGAGACGAAAGCGTCGGAAAGCTTCTTTTAGAATATTCGGTTCCGACCATCATCGGCATGCTCGTATTCGCCATGTACAGCGTGGTCGACAGAATATTCATAGGCCGCGCGGTCGGAAGCGTCGGCATAGGCGCCGTCAGCCTCACTTTTCCAGTCTTCATGATATTGATGGCTATAGGAACGCTCGTCGGAATCGGCACGGGTACGCTGATATCGATAAGAATGGGGGAAGGAAAGACCGCCGAGGCGGAAAAATTAGCCGGAAACGCTTTTTCTCTTCTTATAATATTCGGCGCCGCGGGAACTTTTCTCGGCCTGACGTATATAGACAAAATACTTTACGCATTCGGCGCGAGCGTGAACACGTTTCCATACGCGCGCGATTTTATGCACGTCATATTTTTGGGAACGACGTTCAATTTCATAGCCATGGGCATGAATAGCATCATAAGGGCCGAGGGAAATCCGAGGATCGCCATGAAAACAATGCTTATCGGAGCCATTCTAAACATAATTTTAAACCCCGTATTCATATTCGGCCTCAACATGGGCGTTCGCGGATCGGCCATGGCGACGGTGATCTCGAATATCGCCACTTCCTCATGGGTAATGTTTCATTTTACCCTTGGAAAAAGTAATTTGAAGCTGCGTCTGAAAAATTTAAAAATCAATCTTAGAACGATGATGCCGGCCTTCGCTATAGGCATTTCGCCATTTTCAATGCAGATGGCGGCGAGTCTCGTCAGCGTGATAGCCAACAGAAGCCTTCTTTATTATGGCGGCGATATAGCCGTAAGCGCCATGGGAATCATAAACGCGATAGGGATGTTCATTCTGCTTCCGATAATGGGCATAAATCAGGGGGCGCAGCCTATAATAGGCTTTAACTACGGCGCGCGCGAATTTTCACGCGTCAAAAAAACCGTATTACTGGCTATATCGGCGGCTTCCGCGATATCCTTCAGCGGTTTCCTCGTCGTATTTTTCGCGCCGGAATTTCTCATCAGAATGTTCGACCAAAACAGCGTCGAACTCGTTAAAATAGGCGCTCCTGGAATGAAAACATTTTTGCTTCTTATACCGCTCATCGGGTTCCAGGCTGTCGGCACCAATTATTTTCAAGCGATCGGGAGAGCGAAGATATCAATATTTCTTTCGCTTCTCCGCCAGGTAATACTTCTCATTCCATTTCTTTTGATATTCCCTAAATTCTGGGGTTTGAACGGCATCTGGATAGCTTCGCCCGCTTCGGATCTCATAGCGGTCATCACGACCGGCGGTTTTTTTCTGGCCGAACTGAGAAAACTGAGCGCCGCTCAAGCTCAAAAAGACGCACGGCCGGCATAACCTGAAAAAACTTGACAAAAAAATCGTTTTAATATAACTTATCGGTGTCTCATCAACAAATCAAATTCATTCCGGAGGGCAAAAATGAAAGTTATCGCAATAAGCGGAAGTGCCAGAAAAAACGGAAATACATCCATATTGATAAACCACGTGTTCGGTGAGTTAAAAAAAGAAAACATAGAAACCGAAATGATACAGCTGGCCGGAAAGCAGGTAAGGGGCTGCACCGCGTGCATGCAATGCTTCAAGAATAAAAATAAAAAATGCGTCATAAACGACGCGGCGAGCGAATGCATCGAAAAAATGATCGAAGCCGACGGAATCATTCTGGCGTCTCCGGTATATTTCGCGGACATAACCGCCGAACTCAAAGCGCTTATAGACAGGGCCGGCATGGTGGGCATGACCAACGAAAACTTATATAAGCGTAAGGCCGGAGCTGCGGTGGTCGCCGTCAGGCGCGGCGGGGCCATACACGCCTTCGACTCGATAAACCACTTTTTCTTCATCAGCCAGATGATCGTCGCTGGTTCGAGCTACTGGAACGTGGGCGTCGGCCGTGAAATCGGCGAGGTTGAAAAAGATGAGGAAGGAATGCACACCATGTACGTGCTCGGCCAGAACATGGCGTGGCTTATGAAAAAAACAAATTCATAAACAAGTCCCCGGCTTATTTCGTTTCAAAATAATCGTTTGCGATCTTCGTCAGATTCGGCCTTCGGCCGTCGTCCCCGACGATAAATTCGACGAATATATCCTCGACCTCGGCGTTCTTGAAATTTGAAAGATAGGCGAAAGCCTTTTCCCACAGATGCGAATGCCTTTCGGATAACGCCAGCTCTTTGGCGACGGCGAATGTCCGCGGGTCCGAAAAGCCGTCGAGAACGTCGAAAAGTATCTCCTGCAGCATCATTTTTTCAGAGCCTTCACCATCGATTATCGCCCGGATATTTTCATCGCTGAAATCGCCTATTATATCGGCGCCCTCGACGACATTCAGCGGAGGAAAAAAGCCGGACGCCGATTTAAGGTCGGCCATCAATCCATCCGACGTTCCGCCCCCGGCATCAATTGCGTCTAACTTGGATACCGCATGATGATCAATCTTGTAACGCTCGCCGGATATGGAACTTTGATCGATCATACTCGAATGTACGGCGTTTACCGGAACGGCCATTCCGGCGAAACAAAAATGGGTCGTTTTATCGTTGACGAATTTATATCCAGAACATGGAACGACCGTCGTGCATCTTATTTTGACGCCTTCTAAAAAGGACGCCGCGGCCCTGTGATGGCCGTCGAGGATGATGCTGGCGTATTCGTCAAAATAAAATGCCAGCGCCGTAAGCTGAGCACCCGAAGATATCATTTTCTGATAGTGTTTAACGCGCTCGTCGCAAAACATCGTCTCCGAAAAAGCGGGATATAAAAAAGCGGGATAGGCCGCCATCGGCGAGATCTGGTGACCGATATGCCTGTAACCGCTGTTTTCACGGCTAAAATCCCAGAAAAAACGTCCGTTAAGATCGGCCGGAAAATGGTCGAACTCGGTCAGGATATAAAGGCCGGTCTCGAGCATTTCAAGAAATCCGGATATTTTTTTGAACGAGGCGGCGCCTTCGTACTCAAAACCCGCTTCCGGACTTAAGATATTTAAAATTTCGTTTTCATGGAGCTCCACGCATTTGCCCGACGATAAAAAATGTTCCGCCGCCGTTTCGCCGTCACCGCGGTGGCGCCACTTTAAAAGCGGGCGGCCGTCGAGCATGACGAACCTTTTCATCACCCCGGAGCGGCACTTTCCGTAACGCATCGTTAAGCGATCGTTTCCAGGGCCTTTCCACAGCAGCGCGGCGTCTTTTCCCCACGGCGTTTCAGAAGCGGCAAAAATTTTCACCAAGACTATTTTGTTATCCGTATTTTTATCTTTTTCCATATCCGCATTTTATCACATTTTTTTGCAACTATCAATAGGGTCGATAATTCCTGCAACCGTCGCGGGGAAGCGATTTTAACAATATG
Organism: uncultured bacterium; assembly: GCA_964545075.1. Classification (GTDB taxonomy): domain Bacteria; phylum Muiribacteriota; class UBA9980; order UBA9980; family UBA9980; genus DAOPXV01. The sequence continues at coordinate 1,534 of CAZJFS010000212.1, read as the reverse complement.
GTCCATACCCGAAAGACAACTTAATAATTGACAAACCGGTCGTTGTGTAATATAATGCGCGATAAAAAGGCTCGGGCCGAAAGATACGGAGAAAATCAAATGAGCGGATCGCACCTGTCATATCCTTCATCCATATTAAGCCTCGTCGGCGAATTCAGACTCACGCCGGATAAAAAACGCGGGCAGTGTTTTCTTATAGAAAACAATATACTCGATCAAATACCGGTTTTAACCGGCGTTTCCAGCGATGAATTAATAATCGAGATCGGCTCCGGGCCGGGAAATTTAACGTCGAGATTATGCGATTCGGCCGGCCATGTAATAGCTTTTGAGACGGACAGAAATTTTTTCCCGATATACAAAAAATACTTCGACGGCAGAAACGTCGATTTCCATCAGCTTGATTTTTTAAAGTCGGATCTCGGCGAACTTATAAATGCGGCTCTTTCAAAAAATTCAATGCTGAAAAAAGTCAAGGTCGTTTCAAACATCCCATATTATATAACGTCGCCCATCATAGAAAAACTCCTCTATTCCGGAGTCGAATTTTCGGCCATTTATCTTTTAATGCAGACTGACGTCGCGGAGCGGATAATCGCCATGCCGAAAACTAAGGACTACAGCATACTTACCGTAGCCACGAATTTCGCGGCCGAAATATCGCTGGTTAAAAACATCAGCAAAAATTGTTTTTTCCCGAAACCCGAAATAGAATCTTCGATCTTAAAATTCGTCCCGCTCGAGCGCAGAAAATTCAAAAGCTTTGAGGAATACGTGTTTTTCGGCGTCTTAAAGGCCGCCTTCAATCAGCGCAGAAAAGTAGCGCTAAACGCTATATCCAATAACGTCGCTCGCATTTCCGAAATAAATTCATACCCGCCTGAATTTATTTCATTCGCCTCGTCGCCTGAATTTAAAGCCGCCCTTACTGCCGCTTTTGAAAAGCACCAGATTTCCAGGCTCGCCCGCGCGGAAGAGATCGAATGTGAAAAATACGCGGAAATAGCTTCCTTTTTAAGCCTCGCAATGCGTGAAAAAGCGCGATAAAAAAAATCAGCTTATCCCAAATAATATATTGTCTTTGAATCGATAATCTGATAAAATAATATCTCTAAAAAACATTAAAAAGTTTGAAGGGTTTATCGGAGCGTACATATGCTTAAAGATACCAAACTCGTTAACATTGATTATAAGACCACGATCGGCGGCCATTCTAAACTGGTTATCATAGCCGGCCCCTGCGTTATCGAAAATATCGATATGCTCCATAAGACATGTTCGTTTCTGAAGAGCGCAACGGAAAAAGCCGGTTTTTCATATGTTTTCAAAACTTCATACGATAAGGCGAACCGCACGTCCCCTAACGCCTACCGCGGCCCCGGCCTGAAAAAAGGCCTTGAAATGATCGCGGAAATAAAACGCACGTACAAAGTGCCGATACTCGTGGACGTTCACGAGCAAAGCCAGATCCTTCCCGCGGCTGAGGTCGCCGACGTTCTTCAAATACCGGCTTTCCTTTGCCGCCAGACCGACT
>CAZJFS010000211.1:0-6993 GCA_964545075.1 uncultured bacterium | reverse complement strand
TTAGTTCGAGGCGCTTTAAGCATACGGTTTTTTAAAAAGTTAATTTATTTCCAGAAGCGTTGCGCCGGAGCTCATCGCGCAAAAAACATTAAGAAAATCTTTCGCCGAAAATTACTTAATGAAAGAGCCCTTAAAATCCTTCGTGACCAGAAAAAACTTATTAAGAACAACGGTATCAGAAAAGCCTTTTGGAAAGAGTGGAAACAGATAAAAGAACATGCCAGTCTGCCTGAAAACTACCGCATACATGATCTTCGGCACCAATACGCGAGCCTCCTGGCATCAAGCGGCAAGGTCGATCAATACACAATGCAAAAGGCCATGACGCATAAAGATTTCAAGACGACGCAACGATACGCGCACCTCTACTCTCAAAATCTTGTAAATGCGGTCAAGGTCATCGATGACATGCTTAAATTTAATGAGAACGAAGAGTCGTCGGAAGAGACAGTCGCTTAAATTTAGCGCTATATCTCATAGCCTAACGATCCGAAAAGTCTGGTCATCTTAATTTTAAAAAATAATCTTTCAAGTAAATGAAAGAAACTGCCGATGGTCGAATTCTACGATGATCGCGTTGAAGTTATTAATCCCGGAAGGATTGAATACGAAAGATCTCGGTAAAATCTCTGTTCGAAGAAACGAAAATAATAGCTGATTTATTTTATAGAATGGATAAGGTCGAGCGCATCGACATCGGCGTTAGGCGCATGAGGGAACTCATGTCTAAAGCTTTTCTGAAGGAAGTCTTTATAAAAGAAGCGTTAGCTTTGAAAAAAAATGCTTGAAAAGACGGGCCTTGACCTCGGCATTGAAAAACTTGTCGTGATGATTCTGATATACCTCTGAATTAAATTACCCACAAATACGCGAGCCTCCTGGCTTCGAGCGGCAAGGTCGTCCCCTACACCGTGCAGCGGATCCTCACCCATAAAGACTTCAAAACTAAGCAACGATATGCACCTTTGTATGATCAGACGATGCGCAACGGGGTCAAAAATATTGATGAATTATTACAAAATAAAGAGTCAATAATAATCGAAAACAATTCTGAACAACACGATCCTAATAACATTAAAAATTATTTAAAAAATTTGACTTTTTTTTATTTTTGTGGTATAATTTACTCATAAAAGTATTTTCATTGAAAACTTAATAGTTTTGTATGGAATCATAAGGATTATGGGACGTTATTCGCCAACGCTAATCTTGGCATGGCAGGTATTTTACAAGTCATGGGTTCAAATCCCGTTATTTGGTTTTTTGTCGGAATGGGGCTCTCTATCATGGTAACAACAATTATAACGGCCGAAACCAAGGGGGAAAGACAAATGTATATGAACGCTTTATTCACAATAATGAAATGGGTATTCGCTATCATATCAATGAAACACAACAATTCCGATGTAAACCAAGTGGCCGGTAGCCTAACGTCCCTTACCTTCCATGCTTAGCTATAATATAGAATCGATAAAGCCTTGATCAAAGTCACGATCAGGGCTTTTTTTATTTTCCTATGAAACCGTTTCTTACCATGAGCACTATATCACAGGCGAAAATCATCACATCGCGGCTCATTTTCCTGCCAACAAAACCGGTACCGTCATAATTTTCCTAGTCGAATTTCTATATCTACCACCGACAGTTTTTTCAGCGCGCCACATCAAATCTCAAGGCAGATCACTGTTTTTACCAAAAATACTATTGTATACATTTCGGAGCGCCTGTACCTTTTTTCGACAGAAGCGCGATAACGCCTGGGCGCTTATTGGCGGTAGCATAATCGATCGCTCTGTTGTCTTCGAGATCCTTCTTCTGGATTTTGGCGCCTGCTTCTATAAGCGTTTTGACCACCGCTTCGTGACCAGCGCCAGCCGCAACCATAAGCGGCGTAGCATTTACATAGTTCCACAGAGTTTTCGAACCGTCAACTTTAGCGCCGTTTTTCAGTAGCAGCTTAACAGCGTCCAGATTGCCTTTTTCGGATTCGCTGAGTAAAGGCTGATGCGTGCGACCGGCAGGATCATAATTAGCGTCAGCGCCCAGTGCGATAAGGTCTTCGATCACGCTGATGTATTTCTGGTCCTTTTCGATGTTACCGCTCCGTCCGAGGGTGTGCTCGCAATGGCTGGAAAATATGGCAAGCGCCATGCTCGGGTTGTTATGCTGTATAATATAATAACCAATATCGATCTTGTAATCGAGTAAAAGTTCGCTAAACCCTTTCATGTTTTCAATTATCCTTGCGCGCGTTACTTCTGCCTGGTCCGTTCGTGGCTGAAAATTGACATTGTTGCTGGTCATATAAAACTCACCTCATTGATAACGATTGAAACACCTATATAAATCGGTGCTTCTATCATTATTATACAAGAAAAAAGGCCTGATGCCAACTAGTTTTTTAAATTATTATATACTAATATGCCATAAGAGAAAGGAAGCGGCCATATTATCGGCGTCTTTATTTTTTTTGTTGAACGCGGCTTTATGAAACACTATATAAACGAGGTGGTTTTGGATGACAGAGGTATGATGTCTGGCTTGACATGAAGCCGAAACAATCGTTATTTTGATGTTTCCAATTCAGTAGTAGCCAGCTTTCTCAAGCTTGCCACAGCAACTTCCATTTCCAAGCCGGCGCGGATAAGTCTTATTAAATTTTTTTGCGCATTCGGGTTTTCTGTAAGCTGGTTCATTATTTCTACGGCTTCTTCGCCGGGCTCTGGCTCGGTAGACTGGCATGAGCGTTTTTTATCGGAACGCTGACCGGTCAGAAGCCACGCTGGATCACACCCGAATTTTGTGGCTACTCGACATAAAAAATCAGCATCCGGTGACCGGTGCCCTTTCTCGTAACGGTTGACCGTGGCCGGAGTAACATTCATATTTTCGGCGAACGCTTCTTGGCTCTGGCCGGCCATTTCCCGTACTTTTTTCAGTCGCGTACCCAACAATTTCTTATACGACTGTATATTTTTCTTGACTTTCATAAACATATCGGTTATAATTCATTCTAACAACTCAATAAAAACAGGCTCTGCAATGGAATCGGAAGATTCTTAAGCTCGAACCTATAAAAACACAAATAAAAACCATCCGCGCAAAGAACCGATGGGGCAAACATTGTTCTATGCTTGAGGGTGGTTTTTTGCTGGTTATTATATCATACTTTTCGAAATAATGAAAGAAAAAAATATCTTCACTTTTCTTTAGCGAGGTAATTTGCGAAGAATATCGCGGGGGATATAAAATGGACGAAGACAAAAAAAACAAATTATTCGGCCAACTCGCAGTCAAGCTCGGTTACGTTACCGTCGCCGATGTAAAAACCGCACTTATAAAACAGGAAACAGACGAAATAACAGGTCAGAGGAAGCACCTCGGCACCTACTTCTTCACAGACGGCCTTCTTACGAAGGAACAGATTTCTCAGGTAATTCAGCTTCAAAAAAAGTATATCGAAAAATTAGAAGAACAGCAAACCGCTGAATCCGCTATTTGCCATGTTCAAGAGGCAGTTTCGCCTAAACCCGAAACAACCGATTTAAGCAATTCGAAAGCGAACGTCCACGAAGCTCCCCTCGCTGAGAACAAACAAAATAACGATTCCGGGATTCAAGAGTCTCTGCCAAAAGCAGAGGCTAAAAATGAGCCTGTATGGAAAACGTTGTTAAAACTTTTTAAATCTTCAGAAAAAAAAGCAGTCTTCGAATATTCCGGAATAAAATTCACAGAAACAAAGATAATATTAATTTTTATCCCGCTGGCCTTGTGCTTGATCATATTGGTGATTTTCCTAGGCGGAGAAATGCGGTGTAGTTCCCCACCGGCACGTGATCTTCCAAAAGAAGGCGCGCAAGCAGTTGAAGCCTTAGAAACCCAGGCTTGGTCCGGCTCCGTTTCGGCTCAATACAATTTAGGTTTAATGTATAAGGCTGGTGGCGCCGTTACAGGTGTGTCCAAGGATTATAAAAAAGCTTTCGACTGGTTTGAAAAAGCGGCGAAACAAGGGCATCACGATGCATTAAAGCAGGTAGGGCTTATGTATTTCCATGGTGAGGGTGTTGCGAAGGATCTCGCCAAGGCCTATGCGTATTTGGATGTCGCGGTATCATATAGAGTTACCCGTGCCGAAGAATTCAGAGGTGCAGTTCAAAGCGAAATGTCAGCCGAACAAACTGAAAAGGCTAAAGAAATCAGGCAAAGGCTTGAAGAAACGATACGTAGCAATCGGTAAAAAATATCATTAATATTGAAAGAGGTTAACGCATGAAAAACTTTTTCGTCTTCATCGTAGTTATAGGGCTTATCGGTCTCGGAGTTTCTTATACCTTCAGTGACGTTTATAAAACGAAGATCGATGAAAAGATCGATCAGTTCGCTCACTGGACACCGCAGAACATCGCCAAGGACCCCGAATCATACCTGACGTTCTGTGAAGGCAAAATCAATCAGTTCCTCGAAGAACTAAAGGCCAGCGAGATAGATGTTAGCCAGAAATACGCTCAAGTAAGGCAGATGGCGGATACAACCGCCGAAAAAACGAACACCGGCGTAAAAATGCTGGCCGAATTGAAGGAAGCTTATAAAAGTGCCGAGAAAGCTAACGCCTGGCCGATGAAATGGAACGGCAAAGATTTCAGCCAGGATCTCGCTAAAAGACAGATTATCGCGCTAAGCAAGGAAATCGACAACCAGAAGGCGATGCAGGTAAAATGCGAGGACGGTATAAAAAGGCTCGACGCCCAGAAGCTGAAAATACAGGATTCGCAATCTAAGGCGCAACAGCAGATCGCCGTTATAAAGACCAACAAACAGATGGTCAAGATAGATAAAATAAGCGACGACCTGGCCAATAAATTAGTAGATATCAAAGGCGCGGTCGAATCGATGGTAAATATATCAACTAAAAATGAAGGGATAATTACTCTCAATGAACTTGCTAAAGACCAGGAAACAAAGGTAGACGACTCCGAATTCAAGAAGATAATGGAACGCAAATAAACATTGCAATCTATTAATTTAATCAGGGAGTTATATAAATGTCTTTTATAGGCTATATTTTCATAATATTTTTAATATTGAGTGCAATATTTGCGGTGATAACGAGCGGCGATCCCAGTGCATTAGTTGGCGGTGGCATCGTTATCTTAATATTTTTGGCGCTCGTATATTCTTTTAATTATCTTAAGCCCGTTCCACCGCCTCCGCCAAAGCCGCTTTCCAATATTGATAAACAACTTCAGGATGTGCAGTCGCAACAGAAATTTTATCAGAAAAGAATAGACACGGACATTCCGGAACTTAAGAGTCAGATGAATGGTATGGCAATAGCTATTAAAACTCAAATACACGCAACCGACATCTCGGAAACTAATAAAGCGCTTTTTAATGATCAAATCAAGGCGACCGCAAAAACATTATTGGCGCTTGATATATACGAAAAAGAATGTAAAGATACTATAATTCGTTTACAAGTGGCCGGGATTATTCTTAATCGCACAAAAAGCCTTGGTGATTGTCTCGGCGATGACCAAGCTAAAATTATTGAAAAACTGAGCAAAAAAGCGGCCGACTCTGAAGTTAAACTTTCAGTTAATATAGATAAATATGTTGGCAGCGGAGTAATTCCAGACGCGAAAATCCAAGAAATGGCCAATGAACTTTTGAAATAACCGTCGACAAATAAAGCTTTTTAGCGATCGTAAATAAAAACAACCCGCTGGCAAGACCTAGAATCTTCAGGCGGGTTTTATTATCTATTGAAGCGCCTAACCCAGAACTTGAAAAATCCTGACCGGTAAAAAACGGTAAAAATCATTTTTTAATCGATATCTTCGCCGGGAAATTCCTGTTTCAAACATACCGAGAGCCTTAACATTATTTCGAATAATTTTGAGGTCGATAACGTTTTCAGATCCCGCGTCGACAGTTCTGTGCTTACCGATTCCAAACGCTGACCCAGTAGCTCGATCCGCGCCTTCTTCGACATGAAATATTGCTCGCGTAGCTCGTCCAGTTCGATCTTCTTCTGTTCGTTTATCTCGTTTTTAAACTGCTGGGCCATTTTAATTAGCGTTGGCTTAGTTAAACCGAGCTGTTCCTGGATTTTGGTATATGACATTCCAGAAGCACGCAGGACTATGAACTGTTTCTCCCTCTCATCCGGTTCGATGAGTTCGGTAGCCGGCAATTTTTCAAAACCCATGCCAGTCAGACGGCTAAAGCTGTTTTCGGTGAAGGAATTATTAAACCCGGCAAACGCTTCCGGGTTAGGTTGATCCGTATGAGATGTGTCTACCTCATCCGCCATTGCCAATTTGAGTTTCATAAAAAACGCTCCATTTTGTTGACTTTTATAGTATTATATAAGTTAGACGGCGGAGTGTCAATAATAATATTTATAATAATTTGTAGCTACGTTGACATTTTGTTTTCATTACTTTATAATAGAAAAAAAACGAAATTCCGAGGTGTAAGTATGTTTAGTAATCATCACAAAGATATAGATAATGAAAAGTTTACAAAACTTGGTTTTACGGAAATTAAAAACAATATTGATCAATTAAAAAATATTTTTGATACTGCTACGGATCAAAAAAACGTACTATTTTCCAGTCACAGCCTAATCAGTCACGATTATATAAATTCTTTAGAAGAAATAATTAAGGAGTTAAATATAACTATCGATAAGGGAATGTCCAAAGAAGACGTTGATTTTTTAGTAACCAGCAAACAAAATTTATCGATTCGAATCAAAAGACTTTGCTCGGATGCACTTGTAGCAAAAGATCCTAGAGATTTAGCCTTTCAACTGGCTAAGTTCAATTATATTTCAAACGCAAAAAGCACTGAATATTATAATGAAATCAAGATATTAAAAGAAAATGCTTCAAAAACATTAGAAGACATTAAAAACATCAAAGACCAAGCCAAAAAAGAGGTTATAGCCGATAAATATAAAATTCAATTCGAAGAAAAAGCAAAAGAATA
>CAZJFS010000210.1:0-7037 GCA_964545075.1 uncultured bacterium | reverse complement strand
AATAAATCATCTTAAAAATCAATAGAAACTATTGCTATTTTGAGCGCATTGTGATATATTTTATGTAGAGGTGAATCAGGATGAAACATTTTAAAATCAATAAAAAAAGAGGGTTTACCCTTATCGAACTCATGGTCGCCCTCGTTATATTAAGTATCCTCATGGGCTTCGCCATTCCCGAAGTCATAAATCAGATAAATTCATCTAAATACGAAACGCAGAAATCCAACCTTAAAGAAATCAAAAAAGCCATAGACCAATATTATGCCGACCGGGGACGCTACCCTAAAGAATTAAAAAATCTCACGGAAACCACCCATCCTTACTTCGCCGAAATTCCCATTGATCCGGTTTCCGGCGCCGCCGACTGGGAAGTCGCTGAAAAAGGCAAGAACGTCTGGTATAAAACCACCAATATAAATTACCCAGGCGCTCCCTCTAAATGGCCGCCGCCTACCGTCACGGATATCCCGATGATCTATAACGTCCGGCCTCGCCCTAACCAGAATTAACATCCGCAATTTTTTTCAAAATAATAACACAAAAAATCCGCCTTCAAATTAAGCAAGGCGGATTTTTTTTAATAAAATCGTATTATTTTTTTTGTTTGACTTATATATTCTTTTTGTGATAATATTGCTTAAAAATATTTATACCTTACATCGGGGGTGGGATATATTAAAAGGTCATCTTTTCTCAACAAACTTCCAGTCGTTTTCATGGCCCTTTCCGCTCTATTGCTATTAATAATTTCCGCGGCAAGAGCCACTGAAGAATCCAGTTTAAACCCGGTCGCGCAAGCTATCGCCACGGCGGAAACTGCGCTCTCAACCGAAACCAAGGTTCCACCGCAGGCGGCCGTCGCGCCTCCCGCGGACGTTATTCCGTTTGGCTTCAAGGGTTCTTTTTACACCGGTTCCGAGGACGAAATCAAAAAAATCATCGACGCTCTCGGCAAAACAAACGAGTTATCGTCTAAAGACCTTTCCGACGAGGAGCTTCGCTCCGTAGTAATAGACGCTCTCGCTCAGGTCACGACGGAAAAGAAAGAATTGAGCGACATTTTCCTCACAGCAAAATCTCTCGCGGGAGTGCGCTTCGACATGTCAAAGTCAATTTATAACCCGAAACGCACCAACGTTCTTATCGCGGGCATACTGCTGCTGAGCTTCATAGGTTATTTTACCTATCACGCCCGACAGGGCCGCGAAATGTTCATAAGAAAGATAGGCGGACTTTCAGCGATAGACGACGCCGTAGGACGCGCCACTGAAATGGGAAAACCCGTCCTTTTCGTTCCCGGGATATATGATATGGACGATATTCAAACTATCGCGGCCGTTTCGATACTCGGCCATGTCGCCAAAAAAACCGCCGAATATGAAACCAATCTTTTGGTTCCCTGCGCCGGCCCCCTTGTAATGTCCACATCGCAGGAAGTCGTGAGAGAAGCTCATTTAAAGGCCGGAAGAGTTGACTCATTCCGCCCCGAAAACATCCGTTATTTAACCAACGACCAGTTCGGCTTCGTAGCCGGCGTTGACGGCATAATGATGCGCGAAAAACCCGCCGCTAATTTTTACCTCGGAGTTTTCTACGCAGAATCGCTTATTCTGGCCGAAACTGGCCACCATGTAGGTTCAATACAGATCGCCGGAACCGCTATAGTTTCACAAATACCTTTCTTTGTCGCGGCCTGCGATTACACGCTGATAGGCGAAGAACTTTTCGCGGCATCCGCTTATCTGTCACGTGAACCGATGCAGCTTGGCACGCTTAAGGGACAGGACATCGGAAAATTCCTGATAATAGCAACTATAATCATAGGCATAATATGCGAAACCCTCGGATATCCTGCCTTTAAAGCATGGTTCGTAACCAAATAATTTTTAAGAAAGGACAAAAATAACGTGGATAAGATGGCAATATTCAATGGTGCTCTAATATTGTTTTTCCTCATATCCTTCACCGCTATTGTAACGCTCGGGCGAACGCTGAAATCATCAGCCTTTCTTAGAAAGCAGTTCCCCGTATTTATTTGTTTCATAGTTGGCGTGATCATGATGTTTCAGTTTTTCATACCGCAGGAAAATCCTTATTTTGAAAAGATAGACTCGTTATCAACGACATGGCTCCAGATCATAGTTTCCTTTTCAATGATCGTCGGGTTATATAACCTCGTTTACATGAATTTTTCCAAAATATCAAAAAAAGCTGAAGGCTGGCCTTTCTCGGTAGTATTGCTTATCGGTTTTTTTGTGACGGCTTTCATTGGACTGCGCGAAGGCCTTCGCGGCGAACATTTCGTATTTATATTTAATTACGTGTATTCGCCGATGCAATCGACAATGTTCTCAATCCTCGCTTTTTTCGTGGCTTCGGCCGCCTTCAGGGCGTTCCGCGCCAAATCAAAGGAAGCCACTCTCCTTCTTACGGCTGCTATAATAGTAATGCTCGGCCGCGTTTCCCTCGGTTCGCTTATCTGGAACCACATACCCATATTAAACATTATTGATGTTTCACAGATAGCTATATGGATCAACACCGTATTTACGACGGCCGGCCAGCGCGCCATACTTCTTGGCGCATCGCTGGGATATATAGCCGCTTCGTTTAAAATACTTCTTGGCATTGAGAGATCTTATTTTGGAAGCGAGGAGTAAAATAAAAATATGACTACTATTTTTAAAATGATAAACAACCTGGACAGGCGCATACTTTTTATTATAATAGCGCTTTCGGTAATACTCCCGCTGATACGCCCCATCGGTCTTCCGGTAGCGGTGACGCCTATCACTAAAACCGCTTACGACGTCGTCGACTCTTTAAAGGAAGGCGAAAGACTTCTTCTTTCCTTCGATTTCGATCCGGCTTCGGAACCCGAACTTTTCCCCATGGCTAAATGCGTTATCCGCCATTGCTTCCGCAAAAATATAAGGATCGTCGCCATCGCTCTATGGGCGCAGGGCCCCATGGAATGCAAAAAGGCCTTCGAGGAAGTCCTCAGCGAATCCGAATTCAGCAATAAAGTTTACGGCAAGGATTACGTAAACCTCGGCGTGCGCCCCTCTTACCTTGCGACGGTAAAGGGAATGGGTACCTCCTTCGCCAACACATTCCCGGTTGATTTCAGCGAAAAACCCATAACCGATTTTGAAATAATGAAGGGCCTCACCAACTACAAGGATATCGGCGCCGTATTCAGCCTGACGACCGGCAGCGTCGGTATCAGCACGTACCTCGCCCTCATACAGTTGCAATATAACGTTAAAGTCACCGGCGGATGCACCGCGGTTTCCGCGCTCGAATATTATCCATACCTTCAGTCGAAACAGCTTCTCGGCCTTCTTGAAGGCATGAAAGGCGCTTCAGAATATGAAAAACTCGTCAACAAACCCGGCAAAGCGACGGCGGCCATGGAACCTCAATCGATAGTGCATATCGTTCTGATATTTTTCATATTGATCGCCAACCTTTCACAATACGTCCTTAAAGGACAGAAATACTAATAGCGCGGAGGTGCAATAATAATGCCACTTTATATTTTAGGAATAAATTTCGTAAGCATAACTGACCCGAAAGGCGGATATTCAGGCGAAGGCATAGGTATCTGGATCGCCGCTATCCTCACCATTGGCATATACAGCTTTCTATACAAGGACAATTTCCTCTATAAATTCGCGGAATATCTTTTCGTGGGCGTATCCGCCGGATACCTTACGGCCGTATCTTACCATCAGTCGCTTGTGCCTTCCCTTATAGCCCCGCTTCAGACGCTTTCCAGAGACTTCTACCACATAATCACCGGAGCGAGCGCCGAGATATCAGATCCTTCTCTTCTTGTATGGCAGAAAGAACTTGTGGCGAATAAATTCGGGACCGAGTTTTCTTTTATCGCCTTTTTCAGTTTAAAAATTTTGTTTCTATACATTCTTCCCTGCTGGATAGGGCTCATGATGGTTGCAAGAGTAGTTCCCAACATAACATGGGTTTCGAAATATCCGCTCGCCGTTATCGTCGGTTACGCCTCCGGCATAGTCATAGTAACGACGCTTCAGGCATCGATTCTTGAACAAATCCGCGCAAGTTTCATATCGCTGGCTCCCTTATTCAGCGCCGGCTGGAATTTCGACACGCTTTTGCCATGCATAAATAACATCATCATGGTGATTTGCCTCTGCTGCGCGATAATTTACTTTTACTTTTCGGCCGAGCACAAGGGCATCATTCTCGGCACGGCTTCCCGCCTTGGAATATGGACATTGATGATAACTTTCGGCGCGTCTTTCGGATACACGATCATGGCGCGCATAAGCCTTCTGATAAGCCGGTTCCAGTTTTTGCTCGGCGACTGGATGCAACTGATAAGTAAGTAACGGGAAAAGGAATATTAAATGGGCGGATCTTCGCGGGAATTAAAAAACGAATATTCATGGAAGGTCCACCCTTTTTCTGAAAACCGTTATAAGGCGATCTTTGTTATAATAGTATTCATAGCGTTCGCAAAGCTTTCGTATGATTTCACGGATAGTTTTTTCATGGCTATTTTCGGTTTGCTGCTTCTTTTCATGTCACTGCGGCAATTCTTTCTTCCAACGGTTTACACGATAGATTCCGAAAAGATCGTCATTAAAAATTTGTTCGGTCCACGCATCGAAAAGCTTTCGAAATTCCATAAGTTTTTTAAGGATAAGAACGGAATCTTTCTTTCGGCGGAACCCGATTCAAAGGTTCTGGATCAATTCAGAGGACTGTTTCTGCTGGCCGGCGCGGCTGATAAGGAAGCGGTTATCGAAATATTGAAAGGCGTATTTAAAGATGAGCGAACTCACGGCTGAAGATAAAGCTTTATTTGAAAAGCTGGCTAATTTTGTTGTAAAAAGAAAGATGGTCGCGCCGGCGATACTTTTTCTTGAATCGACCAAGCCGTTGAATTTTATCGGTTCTCAATTTCTCGTAGTTATGGGGCCGCTGGTAAAGATATTTTTCAACGTCCGGGAGTACGATCAGATAGTAACGCTCATGGAAAAGCGTGATAACGTTGAATCTTTAATATGCACCATAGAAAAAATAGCGGCTGAAACAAAGTAAGCTGGTCAGTATTACGTATGTTAAAAAGAAGGAACCAAATTTCAAGATAAAAGGGGTAGATAAGAATGCAAATCCAGAAAGAAAAAATCACCAGCATTCTCGCCACGGACTGCGGTTCGACGACCACTAAAGCCATTCTCATCGAAAAGGTCGGCGACACTTTCAGGCTCATTAAACGCGGCGAGGCGCCGACGACTGTCGAAGCTCCCATCGAAGACGTTACTCAGGGCGTTTTAAACGCCGTTCAGGAATTAGAGGAACTCGTCGGCAGGAAACTTCTCGACGGCGGTAATCTTATAAAACCTAAAAAAAATGACAAGGGCATAGATATCTATATTTCAACGTCATCAGCGGGCGGCGGCCTTCAGATGATGGTCGCGGGCGTCGTCAAATCGATGACGGGCGAATCGGCCCAGAGAGCCGCGCTTGGCGCGGGCGCCATCGTAATGGATATTTTGGCGACCAACGACGGCAGGCTTCCTCACGAAGAAATCGAAAGGATACGCCACTTGCGCCCGGATATGATACTGCTCGCAGGCGGCATCGACGGCGGGACTACCGAACACGTCGCTAAACTCGCCGAATTGATAGCCGCGGCCGATCCAAAGCCGCGCCTCGGCATCTCATACAAACTCCCCATAGTTTACGCCGGAAACAACAAGGCGCAGGACATAGTCAAGGAACGCCTCGGACAAAAAACCGCGCTCGATTTGACGGACAATCTCCGCCCGACTCTCGAAACCGAAAATCTCATGCCCGCGCGTCAGAAGATACAGGCGCTTTTCCTGCATCACGTTATGCAGCAGGCTCCCGGCTACAACAAACTCATGAAAATGACCGACGTCGACATCATGCCCACCCCGGGCGCCGTCGGCGACATCATGCAGGTCATAGCCAACAAATTAAAAATACAGGTAGTCGGCGTCGATATCGGCGGAGCCACCACCGACGTCTTCTCGGTATTCCAGGGCATATACAACAAGACCGTTTCGGCTAACTACGGCATGAGCTACAGCATATCCAACGTCTTCGTCGACGCCGGCCTCGACAACATCATGCGCTGGGTCCCGTTCACGATGGACGTAAAAGATCTCAGGAACAGGATCAAGAACAAAATGATCCGCCCAACGACCATACCTTATCTTTTAAAGGAACTCATAATCGAACAGGCCGTCGCTCGCGAGGCATTGCGCCTATCGTTCGACCAGCATAAAGCGCTCGCCGTGGGCCTTAAAGGCATTCAAAAAGAACGCACGATAGGCGACGCGCTGAGCCAGAGCGACTCTGCCGAATCGCTCGTCAACCTTCTCGGATTGAACATGCTTATCGGTTCCGGCGGCGTCCTTTCGCACGCCCCCAGAAGACAGCAGACGGCCATGATGCTTATGGATTCCTTCCTTCCCGAAGGCATAACGCAGCTTACGGTCGATTCGATATTCATGATGCCGCAGCTCGGAGTTCTGGCGAAGGTACATCCGGAGGCCGCGCTCCAGGTATTTGAAAAAGATTGCCTTATCTATCTTGGAACCTGCGTAGCGCCTATCGGTCCCGGAAAAGAAGGCAAACCCTGCGTAAACGTTAAAATGAAAAAAGAGAACGGCCACGAAGTCGAAATTGACGTTCCGTTCGGTCAACTGCATATAATACCTCTCCCGGTGGGCGAAAAAGCTGAAGCGGTTATCACTCCCACCCGCCACTTCGACATGGGCGAAGGAAACGGCGTTTCAGTGAAAGGCACCCTTCACGGCGGAACCACGGGCATAATAATAGATACCCGTGGCAGGCGTCCTTTCGAACTTCCGAAAGACAATCAGAAACGCGTAGAAAAACTCCTCGAATGGATAAAGGCCATGGATCTTTATCCAAAATTCGAATAATCGCAGGCAAAAAGGAGAGATAATTTATGGCAAGCGCATATACCCCCGGATTAAAAGTTTCTGAAAAAA
>CAZJFS010000209.1:0-7142 GCA_964545075.1 uncultured bacterium | reverse complement strand
CGATTCTTTTATGTTCGCCGTTTCTTATGACAAGGGCGCGCGGGCTTGAAAGATCGCGAAGCGCCTCGAGCGCGTTTTCCGTCTTATTCTCCTGATATATCGTTATGCCCATTATCACGAAGACGAATCCGAGAAGCAGGACGGCTTCCTCAATATCGCCGAGCAAAAGGTATATAGCTCCGCAGGCCACGAGAAGCATGAACATTGGTTCCTTGAATACTTCTAAAATTATATTCAAGATCCCCTTTTTTTTCGCCGAAGGAAGTTCGTTATAACCATATTTTTCAATCCTTTCGGAGACTTCCTGGTCTGAAAGGCCTTTCAGGTTCTTTAACTGTGATTCCGATAACATCTGTTACACCTCTGTAATCTATAAGAATGTTTATTTATGCAAGCGTTATAACGGCATATGCGATGCCAAACGTACCATCTATTCCTTGAATATGATGGAATTCAGCGGGTTGCCATTTTATAAAAAATTATGAGATTTTCGGGGGATGAAAGATAGAGAAGCAATGAGCGCAGGACTTAATTTCGGCTGTTTTTAGATTTAAGGCGCCGTGCAGGTCTATCGTGATGATAAAACCGCTGGCGGAAAGCGTTTTTACTGAAAACGCGTCGTGCAGATCGATATCCTGGTCGCGGCACAGATCGTCAAAACTGGTCGCGGAGGATATCGCGATGAACAGCATTATGAAAAATGAATATCTGATCAAATATTTAAGCATTTCGGGTTTATTATATCATAAAAATGAAAAAAAACAAGAAAAGTAAATTGGCGTTAAAAATTACATCACGAGCCTTGAATTTTCGACCATCAAGGCCGGTGAACCCGAGGTCATTTCATCGAAAAGCAATTCGGGCGGTTCTTATTGTTCCATGGTTTCGAATTTTACGCACAGCATGGAAATTGATTTTCCCTGAATGCTTTCGTGAGGGAAAGATATTTTTTCATTGTTTTCGGACGCTCCTAAAACATATAGAAGCGGAAGGTAATGCTCGGTCGATGGAACCGAGAGTTCCGCGGATTTGCCCATTTTTTTGTAATCAATGATTTTTTCATGGTCGTGATTTAAAATGGCTGTTTTAATATTTTTATCGAATTCGATCGCCCAGTCGTAAGGTTTTGCGTTAATATCGTCGAAATCCATCATTCGCAAATTGTGAACCGTGTCTCCGCTTCCAATTATGAGAATGCCATTTTCGCGGAGCTTTCTTAATTCCCTGCCCATTTCGTAATGGTATTTTTCGGGCTTTTTCATATCCAGGCTCAATTCTATGACCGGGACGTCGGCTTTTGGAAAAATATATTTCAAAACGCTCCAGGATGCATGGTCGATGCCCCACTCTTCGCTTAATTCGGCTCCAAAGCGCGCGAGAGCGTTTTTTATGTAAACGGAGGCTTCTAAAGAGCCGCCGCACGGGTATTTAATGTTGTAAAGTTCTTGGGGGAATCCATAAAAATCATATATTTGTTTGGGTTTATCCGACGAAGTTATATATGTTCCATTCGTCAGCCAGTGCGCGGAAATAACGAGTATGGCGGCGGGCCTGGGGAGCGCGGTCCCGAGAACCGACATGCTCTTCGTATAATCATTGATAAGGACGGCGTTCATCGGCGAGCCATGACCGATGAATAAAAGAGGCATTTTTTCTTTACCCGACGTTTTATGCATATGCTTTATTATATTATAAAAATTAAATATTTTCAATTTATTAAAATTCCGGTTATTAAAATTCCGGGATATTTTTGTCAAATTTACGCCGTTTTGGATTTGACAATTCATTTGACTTAATATATACTTACACATCTTGATAGTTATGCAAAATTTGAATGAATTCTCATCTTTAAGAGATAAGATAATAAATTGCTATGAAGGTTTGAAATCTTCAGGGCTTATTCCGGTGAAAACCTTCGACGCGGTCATCGACGATCGCTCGATCGACGGGGCCATCGAGAATTTACGGGCCGGAAAATTCATCGTAAGCGTTTGCGGACAGATCAAGGCCGGAAAATCGATGCTTTTAAACGATATCATATTTTCCGACGAAACGCTTCCGACGGCTGATACGCCTGAAACGGCTAAAATAACCGAGATCTCATACGGTGAAAAACCTGAATACATAGTATATTTTTATTCTCCCCAGGAATGGGAGCAGCTGAAAAATTCTCCCGTTACGGAAAACGGCGTCACCGATACCTATTTTAATCTGGCCATAAGGCCGGCTTTCGAAGAAGTCAGAAAGATAACCGGAAAGGATATAAACGAAGCCGAGGCCCTGGCCCGCCAAACCATACGCGGCACGAACCTTGCCGATCTGAATAAGTTCATATCGGTAAAAGGCGTATTCACGACGCTGGTGAAATCCATACAGATAAAATATCCGGCCGATATTCTTAAAAACATAACGATAGTAGATACTCCGGGTATAAACGATCCCAACGTTTTTCGCTCCCAAATAACGGAAAAATGGATAAATCAGTCCGACGCGGTAATATTTTTATTAAGCGCGGCGCAGCCTTTTACGATGCAGGACAAGGAATTTTTTGAAAGATACCTTCTGCCGGTCCCGGTGTCAAAGATAATTATGGTGGTTTCCAAAGCCGATCTGGCCGATGATATATCTCAAATAAAAAATTTCGTGACGCGCTCGCTTTGCAAGGTGCTTGGAAAAACCGGCGAAGCGCTGGTCGAAAACAGGGAAATATGCCTTATCGCTCCGATGTTTTCGCTTTTCAGAAAACTGAGGGAGAAAAACGATGCCGGCACGATAACGGTTTCTAAAGAAAGGCTTTCAGAGATCGATTATCAGTTCAACGACAGGGCTAAAACCAGCGCGCAGCTCAGGGATATTTCCGAAAAAAACGGCTATATGGAGAATTTCACCGCGGCCCTTGAAAAAAACCTCATTTCAGTCAGCGGAAGCGCCATAATGGATAGCCACGTAAAAAAAATAGCGTCAGTTTTCGAGTATCACATTAAAAATCATGAAACCGAAAACGTCCGTATTTCAGCTGAAATATCCGCCGCTAATGCCGCGGAAAAAGCGCTCGTTGAAGAGCTTTCCGCTTTGCGTGAGGAAAAGGAAAAATTTTCGATCATCAAGGATGGCATAGACGGCGAGTTCGATAAAATATCCGGATTTTTTCATCAGAACGTCGAGGAAGTGGCCGCTAAGGGTTTCAATGAAATAAATAAAAAAATCGAAACTGAAAAAGTTCAGGCACTGGCGGCTAACCTTTCATTCGACGTATATTCTTTCGTCGAGAATAGTTTCAACGATCTGAACCGTCGGTTCGCGGCCATGATCGAAAATTTCAAGTCGAAGATAATCACTTTTTCGTCGAGGCTGGGTCAGGGAGAGAACGAAATGGGCGTTCTCATTAAAAACGTCACCGGCCAGATATTCAACGAAATCGACGTTACGAAGGTTATGTCCGATGTAAAGTTTGCCGTGAATAAAGGCCTCGCGGCCGCCGAATTGAAGCCGCTTATGGCAAAATGGCTTTTTTTCTGGCCGGACGATAAAAAAACAAAAGATAATTTTTCGGAAAGACTCGAAAAGGTCCTCGTTACGGATGAAACGGTTAAAAGCGTTATTATAAACGCCGGATCCGGAGCCGTGAACGGCGTAAAGACGAAGCTCGGCCAGCTTTTTTACAGGCTCGAGACGCGCGCGGAAGCGTTAAAAAAAGAAGAATCCGTAAAGGCGGCGGCCCTGAAATCTAAAGCCGAAGAAATAAAAAAACTTTCCATGGAGCTTGAAACCGGCGTTAAAGCCATAAAGGCGCTTGCGGCTAACCTTGATAAAACCATCGGCGAATTGAAATGACCGGTCCGGCATATATAACAATATTTTTACTACGGCGGTAATATCATGATAAAAGAATATATTGACGTTAAAAAATTTTCCGAATTTTATAACAGCAAGCTCAGCGAATACGTTAAATCTTACATTTCAAAGGAAATGGACGCCAGGATAAGGCGCAGGGTTTATGATCTGGAAGATAAAATATCGAGGTTCCAGAAAGACGAGGTTTTCGTTAATCTCGTCGTCGCGGGCGAATACAATTCCGGCAAGTCTTCGGTGATAAATTCGATACTAGGCGAAAAGATCATTCCGGTCGGCCCCGAGCCGATGACGCTCGCCGTATCCATTTTCAAATACGGAGAACGCAAAAAAGCGCTGATCGAATTCGATGACGAGACCTTCAGGGAGGTCTCTTACGAGGAATTCGAAAAATTGAAGCACACTTCCAAGGATGAGGTCGGAATTGACGTCGGCAAAATAAAATACATCCATTTTTATTATCCGGAGCCTTATCTCAACAAGGTCAATATTATCGATACGCCTGGTTTCAGCACGACCACCGAGGCCGGCGACGATAAAAAGACCAGGGAAGCGATACTTCAAAAGACCGACGTCCTTTTATGGGTATTTAACGTGAATAACGGAACGGTCAAAAATTCAGAACTCAACATTCTCAAGGACCTGTTTGAAAAGGTTTTCAACCCGGCCGAGGATGACGAGATTTCAGGCGAACTGAGCGTGACGAAAAAGAAAAAATTAAAATTTTTCTGCGTCGTCAACCGCATCGACGAGAAGGGCAACATAGAAAGCGCCCAGGTCAATAACGTCATGCTGGAGTTCGAGAAGGAACTTTCAAAGGGGCTTCAGTTTAAGGTCGACTCGCTGATACCTTATTCCGCCAAAAAGATACAGGAACATAAGAACGAGGAAAAAAAGACGGCGGCCGCCGTCGAAAAGCTGGCCGCCCTCATGCAGAACAAAGGCGCTCACAAGATAGAGATATCGACGTCCGGCGGGGATAATTCGAATAAAACGATAGCCATTTCGGATAACGGTGAAAAGCTGTTCGAAAATGATATCATAAATTACGGCCCCTGGCTCGCGCCCCTCGATAAAATAAAATCGGAGCTCGAGAGTATCCGCCAGAACTCCAGAAATATCATGGAATATTCCATAATCAACGACCTTTATTCGCTTTGTAAAAATATAAAAACGATAGCCGATTTCATAATAACGAACAAGATCCAAAAAGATATAGAGAAAGATAACGCCGAAATTTCTTTTATAATCCAGTCGCTCAAACAGTTCAAGATCGGCTTCAAGGAGCGGATAACCCTTTTAAAGAAGGAATTCAACCAGAAGGTATGGCCCGTGCTTTCGAAATTTTTCTTTCGCCTCGATATGGAGCAAAAATCCGCCGGCAGCATTAAAACATTGAAACTTTCAGGAAACCATAAGCCCGAAGAAGCCAGAAAAAAGGTTTACGATCTGGTATATTCGGCTTTTAATATTAAAAGCCAAATAAGCGAAGAAGCCACGAAAATATGCGATATGCTCGATTCTTACGACGCCACTCGTGAATATATCCTTCTGCTCGATAAAAGCAGAAAGCTTATAAACGATTTTGAGGTGGATTATTCCGGCAATGTAAACGCATTCGTATCGTCTTTATTTGAGAAGCTCGAAAAATTTTACCTGATAGATAAGCCCTTCGTCGGCGACCGTTCCGACGATAATATTTTTAACGAGGTCGCGGCCGAACTTTCGGGGCATATGAGCAGTGAATTCGTTTTTAATAAGCCTTTGTGGAAGATCGAGGAATATTACGACGATCTGGTCGTGCTTTTAAAGATAGTCTATCTTCTGGCCACTTCGGACCTGAAAAGCAAAATAGAAGAATTGACGAGCATCAAAGACGAACAGTTGAAAGAGCTTGTCAAGCTCGAAGAGTTCCTTGAAAAATAAGGAGGCGTCGAATTTTTACTTTATTTATATCAGCTTTACCGGTAGTGGTAATAGTTTTAATGATATTGAAATGGGATAGCGCCAGGCCCGAGCCGCTATCTGAATTATGGCGCGTATTTTTAACGGGAATGTTAGTCGTCTTTCCCGTCGCCTTGTTCGAGGCTTTTCTTGAAGGTTTTTTCAGGGAGATGTATTTATCTTCCAATACTTATATTCTTGTTGAGTCTTTTATAATCGCAGGCCTTTGTGAAGAATTCGCGAAACTGCAGATAGTGATGAGAAAGATATATAAGAACCCTGCGTTTGACGAACACATGGACGGAATAGTGTATTCGGTCATGGCAAGCATGGGTTTCGCTTTGCTGGAAAATATTTTTTACGTCTTTAAGCACGGCATCGGCACGGGGATTTTAAGATGTTTTACTGCCGTTCCCATGCACGCCATGACGACGGGCATAATGGGATATTATATAGGCTCTTCGATTTTTTACGCGAAGAAGGAAGAGCGCAATGAACTTATATATAAAGGCCTTTTTATAGCCATATTCATACACGGCACCTATGATTATTTCTGCTTCAGCCACGGCATGGGAATTCTTATATTACCGTGGCTTTTCGCGGTTTATACTTATCTTAAACGGCTTATGGATCTTGCGAAATTACATGATATGGAAATCGTGAGAATGCGTGAAATCAACCGCCAGGCTGACGGGCCGGTTTTCAATGCCGCTGTTCCGGTTGAAAAAAACCTGCCGCGGGGGTCGGCCGATTTTGAAACGACGGACGCCACCGTATTTACCACGTATTGCGTTAAATGCGGGGCTGAAAACCCTGAAACTAATTCCGTTTGCTCTAAATGCGGTGAAATTTTGTCGTAAGAGGGGCCGTCATCTTCTTAGCCTTATCTTCGGCCTCAGGTCGCCGCCGGACCCGTCGGTCGCATTCTGATTAAGCGCCTTGTCCATCATGGATTCGTGTTTCGCGCCTTCGATGTCGCGGAACTGTATGTAACCGTCCTGCATAAGCTGTTTTATGAGGGTTTCGATCTTACTGAACCTGTAAGCGTTGGTGCTTTCCTTATATCCCAGTTCGAAAAAGCGGTTTTCCTCGATGAAGAAGAAGAACTGTACGCACGACGATTTTCCTTCCGGGGCGTCGCGGTTCTTGTCCAGATGAAGGTTCAATATGTCTATCTTCGGAAGATGCAGCGAATCCTTGTTCATAGATTCGGCCATATGCGCCATCTGGCTTCGAAGTTCCTTCGTATCGCCCCAATCCTTGCTCAATATCATCGCGCAGTCGAGATCGTATTCTATGTCGCCGGATCCTTTGCAATGATAAAGGCCAGGCCTGTCGTCGTCATT
>CAZJFS010000208.1:0-7165 GCA_964545075.1 uncultured bacterium | reverse complement strand
CCGGTGTATCCGTTCAAAAGCGCCGACATTCCGTCACGGTTTTTTATATCATCGTATTTTCCCGAAACGGAAAAATACGCGTATGTGAGCGTCCATGATTCGATGTAGTTATAATATATGACTATCAGAAGCGGCAAAACTACGCCGAGAACGCCTATATATTTCGAAACCGGATTTTTCCAGAGCTTGTCGAATACGGCGGGAATATTTCCGTGGCCATGCTTGCCGCCGAGTCTTCCAAGGGCCCATTCTATCCACATGAGGGGAATGCCGAGCAAAATGAAGGCTATAAAATAAGGGATCATGAAGGCGCCGCCGCCGTTGGACGCGGCCTTGCAGGGAAAGCGCAGGAAATTGCCCAGGCCGATAGCGTTACCCGCCATGGCAAGGATCAGTCCAAGTTTCGAACCCCAGTGTTCACGAGGCTTATCTGGCGCCTCATTGGCGAATGGATCGTGGTTGATGTTCGGATCATCAGCCATAATTACCTCCTCAATATTCTTTGTTGATTTTTATTATTGGCATCCTTAAAAGTTTTAAAATAATATTAAATTTAGCTGGAATTGTCAAGAAAAAGATTATTCAAATCTCTTGAATACAAGTTTGTTTTTGTCATCTTTATTGATATACCCGACATAAGGCATCGCGTAATCTGAAACGCGGATGAAGACATCCGATGCGCGGCCGGCGGAAGGCTGGTCATAGCCTATATTTTTCCAGGACCCTTCGAACTTGAAGGCCGCGGCCCGCTGGCCGTTGGTATGGTCGCAAAAAGTAAGATACGCAGTGCCGTTATAAATAAAAAGATCGGTATAAGTCGAAGGTCCGGCCGACACCCAGCCCGTGCCGACGTTCGCCCATGCGGTGCCGTTATATTTCATTACGGCCGCGCGCGAATCGTTAGGCCCGTCGGTGAACGCGAGATATGGCGTGCCATCGGAAACCTTTATCGAAGGATAGTTTGAATAGTCTCCCGCGATCCATGTATTTCCGAGGCTTTCCCATTTCGCCGAATCTCCGTTATATTTGTGCGCTCTTATCTTTCCGCCGGAAGCCTTATCGACATAGGCGACATAAGGCACGCCGTTATACGCGGCCAGGGTAACGTTAGACGAACTGCCCGTCGACACTTTGTCGCCCAACCGCTGCCAGATACCGGCGTAGTATCTCATTACCGTCGTCCTGTCGTTATCAGTGCCGTCGCAGAAAGCCGCGAACATCTCGATGGTATTTTCCATGGCTATCGCCGAATAGCTGGCCTTGCCAGGGGAAATATACCGCTGGCCGACATTCGTCCACTGTTCGCCGTTAAAGCGAAGCACGGTAAGCATGTTCTCGCTCGACCCATCGCAGTATGCGACATAAGGGTCGTGTTTGAACACCATAAAAGAAAGATAACTCGCGTTTTCAGGCGAAACCGCATTTGTCGGGCCGAGAAATTTCCATTCGTATTCGTCATACTTCATAACGCTGACCTTGTTAAAATTGATGACGTCGATAAAGGCAAGATACGGCGTCAGAACGTCGATGGCGCCCGCCGGAGATTTAATTTCATATCTGAAGTAATCGTTATCGTTGATGGTTTTCCAGGCGCCCGCCGAAGCGACGGGTTTTTCATCCGTCTTTTTGCCGAAGAAATTATCGGTAAGCCCGTCATCGCCGCAGGAACAAACAAAGAAGGAAAGAAACGCCAGGACTATAAGCAATATATTTTTTTTGATGAATAGCGACATTATTTAAACGTTCATGCCTTTTTCTACGATATTGAGCCAGAATTTCTGATCCTCCGTAAGAGCCGGATATTTAGCTATGCACTTATTTAAAAGGCCGCATGGGAGTTTCTGAAGCATTACCGACGCCTCTTTACGCACGATCCATTTTATATCGCCGAGGGCGGACACCATAAAGTTCGCCGCCGACATTCGCAATTCGTCGGTCAGCACATTTTCGGCGAAATTATTTACCACGTCAAGAATTTGAAGCTTTTCGCTCTTTTTGGAATATTTGAATATGGCCGAAAGGTCATGGATATCGGAATCGGAATTCGTGTTTATTATATTCTTCAGGCATACGATTATCCAGTAACGGTTATTGGAATTTTTCTCGGCCTTGTATTTTTCGACCAGATATTTCCAGACGAGGGAGCCATACTTGCTCATTATAGAGGCCGCGAAATTCCTGATATACCATGAGTCGTCAGAAAAACGATCGTATATGAAACCGGCGGCCAGTTTTTCACCGACTTCGCCGAGCGATATGAGGCCGAGTATCTTAGTCTCGGTCGTCCCCTGCGTAACCATGCGGGTTATCATATTCTGGTATTCGGGCTCCATTGATTTTATGAGAAATTTAAGCGCCTCGCACCTGGTCCTGAAATCAGTTGAATAAGCGAAGTTATGGACGTATTTAGCGCAAACTCTTATATTTTTTTCAATTATCTGATGGACCTGGGTCCTTATCATATAGGAGGGATCGTCAAAGCAATCAACGATGATCTTGAAGGAACGGTCCGTATGTATTTCGGCTAACGCCAGAAGAACGTAAAGCTTGGTGTTGGTGGGCGACGAGTAAAGCGTGCTTTCAAAGAAGGAGAGCGCCTCGTCGCGCATCTGATGGGCTATTATCTGAAGAACCCAGTATATCACGTCGTCGTTGGTAAGGCTGTGAAAATCCGATATCAGATAGCCTGAAACCTCGGCTGCGGGAAATGTTTCAAGAAGCCTGGCCGAAAGCTGCCTTATCTTCCAGTCCGGATCGCACAGAAAATTTATGAGTTCGTTTCTGAAATTGGTCCTGTATGAAAATCGCATAAGTTCATTCATGGCGATCTCGCGATATTTATCCTTAAGCGTCAAGTCCCGGACCACGCCCGAGAGAACCGAACAGCATTCCTCCGAATCAGATATAGCGCCAAGCGTTTTCAGCGACCAGTAGAGTATGTTCTTGTAATCCGCCTCCGTCCTCGTTTCGCGGCAAAGCTCAAGCTTGTCGGAAACCGCGAAGGCGACCTCCCTGGCGCCGGCCGGATCGCCGGACGCTTCGCCGACTATCTTCTCGCTCGTTTCCTTGCGTTTGTTCCAGTTAGGGTCTATAAAATTTTCGAGGGTCAAAAACACGGAGTCTCTGTTTAAAGACAAGAACGCACCTCTTCGTTTCAGCTAAAAATATGAGGTGATTATATATTAAAAAAATAAATAAGTCAATAATTTACTGACGCTGCATGGACTCTGAAGCGAGCGAGATATGAAGGTTAGCCCTTATATGGTGGCGTACGATCGAAGAAGCCTGACTTATTTCATATTGAGTATATTCAGAATCTATAATTTGTTTCAGGTCGGAAGTTTCTGAAAAATAAAGAAGCGTTTTTATTATCTTTGACATTTCGTAAAGATTAGGCCGGCCGATAGCGCATCGCGAACAGACGCTGGCGCCGCGGTCCGAGTCATACAAAAAAAGGGCCGGGTCCATTTTTTTGCCGCATCCGGAACAGTGATCGTGATTTATGTCGAAGCCCAGACGATGAAGAAAGAAAAGCTTGAATTTAAGGACGATCTTCTCCGAAGCGAAACCATCGGAACTTTCCAGAAGATCCATTACGATAAGGGTGTTTTTAAGTGCTTCATATATAAGCGGCATCGGAGTGTCCTGCTCGGCCGCGCGAAGAACGAGTTCGCAAATAGAAAAAGCTTGAAAAAAGGACTTTCCCATTATTTCCTTGATGTGAAAAAGAGGCGATATTATCCGCGGCTGAGTCATAAGCGTAAAGGTTCTGGTCGTTTTCGGAACATATTGAAGTATGGAAAGCGAATCCGTAAAACCCGACAATTTAGAATTCGGCTTGCAAGCGCCGCGGGCGAGTATATTCGTTTTACCGTAGGTTTTAGAAAAAATAGTGACTATGCGATCGCTTTCGTGATACTGCATGGACTTGAGGACCACGCACTCGTCGTATGAAATCGGTTGTTCTTCAGGCATATCAAAAGCCCCCGTCACGTGTCGCTCCGATCGACGTAATAGCCGAGCATCCGCAAAAACCGGTCGTTCTTGCGCCACTTATCGACCACCTTGACTTTAAGCTCCAGAAAGCAGCTTATCTCAAGTACCTTTTCGATAAGTTCCCTCGATCTGGTCCCTATCTTTTTTATGCCGAGACCGTTCTTGCCTATTATTATTCCCTTTTGAGATTCGCGTTCGACGTATATCGTACAGAAGATATAATATTTGCGGCTTTCACGCTCGGTCAGTTCATCACAGTTAACCGCCACGGAATATGGAATCTCATCGTGAGTTATATCGCATATCGATTCGCGGACGATCTCGGATATTATGAACTGCGAACTGACATCGGTCAATTCATCTTCGGGATAGAGCATCGGACCATATGGAATACGTTCATATATAGCCGATTTGACCTTTTCTATATTCATTTTATTCACCGCGGAAACGGCAATGGTCTCGTCAAAATAAGTCGAGAGGTTTAAAAGATCCATGTTTTCAGATATTTTAAAGTCCGAAACCTTATCAATCTTCGAAATAACGAGTATTTTCGGAAGCTTCGACCTTTTGGCGATATCTATAAATTCGGCGGGCACCGACCTGATCGGAACGGTTATATCCACCATGAGCATTAAGATGTCCGCTCCGGAGATCGAATTTTTCATGGAATTGAGCATGTATTCCTCGAGTTTGTCCTTCGGCGTGAAATATCCAGGCGTGTCTATGAATATAGCCTGCATTTTATCGTCGGTATAAATACCGCGCATCGGGGTTCGCGTACTCTGACGCTTGGAGGAAACGATCGATATTTTTTCTCCGACTATCGCGTTTATGAAAGTGGATTTCCCCGCCGATGACATCCCTATCACCACGACGAATCCCGATTTTAAATTATTTGCCGGCTGTGACATTGTCTTTTCCCTCCGTCTGGGCCTGCTGCTTTTTAATAACGGCCTTAACCTGCCTTATCCTGTGCTTATCTATTTTTTCAACGATGAAACGGGCGTTGCCGAACGCCACGGAATCCTTCGGCTTAGGAATTCTGCCCAGAAGGCTTATCACAAAACCGCCGAGCGTTTTTACATCCTCCAGCTCCACTTCGGAAAGATCCAGCCCGAGCTCGCTCGCCGCGTCCTCTATATCCATCATGGCGTTAATAAGATAAACGTTTTCGTTTATCTTAACCATTTCAGGCTCTTCCACGTCATATTCATCGCGTATCTCGCCGACAATCTCCTCGACGACGTCTTCGATAGTGCAAACCCCCGCCGTCTGGCCATATTCATCAACTACGATCGACATGTGGATCTTGGTTTTCTGCATTTCCCGAAGCATCATGCCTATCTTCTTGGTTTCCGGCGAAAAAAGCACCGGCCTGATAAAATCTTTTATGGTCTTACCTTCAAGACCCTGCGAATGTTGTATGAGATCAAGGACATATAAGAAACCCATTATATTGTCTATGCTTTTTTCGTAAACCGGTATCCTTGAAAATCCTTCCCTGATGCACAGATCGATCGCATCGTTAAGCGTGGCGCCGAACTGTATGGCGATAACGTCGTTTCTCGGGGTCATTACGTCGTTGAGATGCATTTCGTTGAATGAAAAAACGGAATCTATCATCTTGCCTTCAGTCTTTTTTATAACGCCTTCGGACTCGCTTATTTTTATCAAATATTGAATTTCTTCCTTAGTCATCGTGGGATTGCGTTTCCCGGTAGCCTTGATAAGGCCTTTTATGAGGCTTAAAAGGAACGTGAAATGTTTGATTATGAAATAAAAATTATTATAAAAAAATCTGATGACCTTTACGTATTTCAGCGCAAACGCATCGGCGTTAAGGCGCGCCACCTTTTTAGGTACGAGCTCGCCGAAAACAAGGAAAAGCGGTGGCATTATAAGCGTAGTCGCAAGGACCGCCATTGAATCTCCGACTGCGTATTTAAGGGCGAGGGTGGTCACGGTCGTTCCGAAAATTATCGAAAAATTAACTCCGAGAAGCATGGCCGATATGACCATTTCGTGCTCCTTCAAAAGGTCGTTCATGATCTTGGCGTTCAATATGCCGCCGCCGCCTTCGGCGAGAAGGTTTATACGGCTTTTATTCACGGAGATGACCGCCACTTCGGCCGCCGCGAAAAAGGCGAGCATCATTATCGAAAATGCCGCTGAAATTATTACTATAAATATAAGCATGACAATCCTCTTAAATTCATCACTGCGCCGCGTCACTTATGGAAACGCCTTCCGTAAGTGGCTTAGGCTTCTTTCTGGTTATTACCGTCTTTATTCTTTTTCCTTCTACCTGTATTATTTTAAAATGCAAGTTCTCGAACTCCGCTTCTTCGCCCGTGAACGGAACATGGCCGAGTATGTCGTACAAAAGCCCGCCAAGCGTGTCAAATAGCTCCTCCGGAATCTCCGATCCCATAAGTTTGTTAAAATCGACGACCGGAATTTTCGCGTCTATTTTATATGTCAGAGCGTCCAGCTTCTCGTATAATTTTTCTTCCTCGTCGTGTTCGTCCATGATCTCGCCGACGATCTCCTCGACGACGTCCTCCATAGTAACAAGGCCTTCCGTTCCGCCGTATTCATCGACGACTATGGCCATCTGAACTTTACGCTGCTGAAGCTCCTTTAAAAGGGAATCGATATTCTGCGTTTCGGGAACGAAGTAGGCCTGGCGCAGGATAGTCTTTATAGGAGCGGTCAGGCTCTTTTTTTCCTTCAAAAAAGCCGTCAGGTCTTTGGCGTGAACTATGCCGATTATATTATCCAGTGAGTTTTCATATACCGGTATCCTCGAATATCTATATTCCTTAAAGGCCTTGAAGGCCCCTTCTATCATACAGTCCGATTTGATGCAAGCCATATCCGGCCTGGGAGTCATTATTTCCTTGGTTATGGTATTACCGAACTCGAATATACTGTGTATCATGAATTTTTCCTGCGGCTCGATCATGCCTTCTCTTTCGCCGATCGATATGGCCGATTTAAGTTCCTCTTCCGTCGTCGACGGCTGGCCGATAACGCCGAACACCGGCATTATAATCTTAGTTATGCTTTTTATGACGGGGATCAGCGGTATGATCTTTGAAAACACGAAAGTCAGAAAATATATAGGGTAAGAAGCGAAGCGCGAATACGACTCCGAAAAGTTTACCGC
>CAZJFS010000207.1:0-7199 GCA_964545075.1 uncultured bacterium | reverse complement strand
CGGCCGGAAAAACGCCGCGGCGATCATCCGGCGTTAAGCGTGTTCATGCTCAGCCATTTGGCCTCGATCACGATCTTTCCGTCAACTTCGCATATTCCCGATTGCTTTATCGCTTTATCGGTTATGCGATGATTTTTTATCGTCATTTTAACCGTATCGCCAAAATTGACGATACCTAAAAAGCGGGCATTTTCTATTACCGCAAGCACGAAAAGGCCTTCCCGCGCGAAGCCGGCTTCTCTCACTCCGGCTCCGCCGCATTGCGCCATGCTTTCAACGAGAATAACGCCCGGGACCAACTTTTTGTCCGGAAAGTAGCCTTCAAAACCTTCAAACGAATCGTCAAAAGTTTTTAATCCGACGATCGTATCTTTGTCCGCGGAAATTATCTGATTGACGAATAAAAACGGTGGCCGATGCGGAATCAAGCTTTCTATTTCATTCATTTAGGTCCTCTTAATATATCAGCGCCGCAGTACGGTTGAAATGCGGCGTATGTTAACGGCTTAAAAATCAAGGCATTATACTACATAATCATTTCAGTGTCAATGCCGCCCCGACATGGATTTGGCCGGCCGCCGCGCGCAATGTATTTCGCTTAACGTTTTACAATTGATATTTTTTCATTTCTTCTTTAAAAATTTCGACCTCGGCCCTGAGTTTTTCCAGAAGCGCCGCCGAACTTTCCATTTTACCGCTTTCGCCCATATCCTCGAGCGCCAATAAAATATTCGATATCCGCATCGCTCCGAGCCCAAGCATGACCCCCTTGAACTTGTGCGCTGAAAACTTCAGCTTTTGCGGATTATTCTCGCTTATCGCCAGAAATATTTCGGCCATATTATTTTCATTGTGTTCACGGAACGATGAAATATAGCATTGCATGTATTCTTTCTGGCCGTCAGTGTTTCTGAGAAATTTTTCGTGATCGAACACTTTAACCTCGGCCGCGGGCTTTTCGAACTCATCCGCCTTGAAACGCTCGCCTTCGGCTTCTTCAACTGCATTCAAAAGATACTTTCCCAGAACTTTTTTCAGCAGCCCGACCTCGATCGGCTTCGAAAGGTATGCATCCATGCCCGAAGCCAGGCATTTTTCCCTTTCCCCTTTGACGACGCCAGCGGTCAAAGCGATTATCGGAATATGTCCGCCGGTTTCTTTTTCAATTTTCCGAATCTCCATGGCGGCCGTATAGCCGTCCATTTCAGGCATCTGTATATCCATAAAAATAATGTCCGGCCCGCACTCGCCGAACTTATCCACGGCCTCCCGGCCGTTCGCCGCCTCTATTATTTCCGCCGTCGGAACATTAGATGAGACAAGCACTCTGGACAGATTCATATTCATTGCGGAGTCGTCGACGATCAGTATCTTTTTCCCGCTCGCATAAACGGCGCCGGGCAAATTCAGCGAATCGTCGGCGATATTTGAAGCCTGATCTTCACCGGATATTTCCAGCGGCTCTTTTATCGAGCAAAGGGTTCTATAAAGATCGCCCGCTTTTACCGGCTTGATCAATCGGGAATGAACGCCAAGCCGCCGGCACTCTTCGTAAATAGACGAAGCATCGCTTGAACCGTGCAATAAGATCTCAGGCGTTTTCTCTGAAGACAACGCGTGATTTTTCCGGATCATGCTTATAGTTTCGATTCCGTTCATATAAGGCATATTATAGTCCATGATGATCACGTCAAAGGGCTCTGATTTCGAAATTTTTTCAAGAGCTTCCAGGCCGTTCGACGCGCATTCCGCTTCGATATGCCAGTTTTTAAGCGTATGCAGTAAAATTATCCGGTTGCTTTCATTGTCATCCACTATCAGCGCGCGTTTCACGTCTTTTATTTTCACGGCCGGCAAGAGTTCGGCTTTATCAAATGTCGTCATGATCGAAAAATAAAATTTACTGCCTTTTCCGGTCTCGCTTTCCATTTGTATCGAACCGCCCATTTTTTCCGCTATCATATTTGAAATGACCAGCCCCAGGCCCGTTCCGCCAAATTTCCGGGTCGTCGACATATCCGCCTGTGAAAAAGCCTTGAAAAGCTTACCCTGATTAGCTTTAGATATTCCAATCCCGGTATCGCGCACTGAAAAAGTAAATTTTCCGGTATTGTTTTTTTCTTCCGGGAGCGGCTGGAATTCGACCGAAATTTCAATTTCTCCCTTTTCGGTGAATTTGACGGCATTACTAGCCAGGTTAATAAGTATCTGCCTGGTTCTTAAGGGATCGACCGTAGCGTATCGTGGAACATTGGCGGGTATATCCAGGAGCAGTTCGAGCCCTTTTTGCGTCGCGCCGAATTTTACTACATCTACGGTCTGTTCGAGCAATTCTATAATATCGGTATTTATTGATTCCAATTCAAGCTTTCCCGCTTCAATTTTCGAGAAATCCAGGATGTCATTTATAATTCCAAGCAGCGCATGGGCGGACGTGTTCGCGTTCTGGGCGTATTGTTTTTGAACGGCGTTTAATTTAGCGTCGACAAGCAACTCCGTAAAACCTATGACGCCGTTCAATGGCGTTCTGATCTCATGGCTCATATTGGCCAGAAATTCCGATTTGGCAATATTGGCGATCTTCGCTTCTTCAGCGGTTTTCTTCAGGACGGTAATATCCCAGTTCGTGCCGATCATCCGCTCGGGCCGGCCCGCCCCGTTTCGCAGTACGACGGCGATCGCCCTTATGTTACGGATAGTTCCATCCGGCCAGACGACTCGAAATTCCGTATCGAAGTCCTTTTCGCCGGAGATCGCCATCCGTATTTCACTGTCGCCCCTCGCTTTATCCTCCGGATGAAGTCCGGACTGCCAAGCTTCATAAGCGCCGCCGAATTTATCTTTTGAGATGCCGTAAAGCGCAAACATCTGATCGTCCCAGATCAGGACATTATTTATGATATCATATTCCCATATGCCCACGCCGCCGGCCTTAACCGCCAGAGAAAGGCGCCCGGCAAGCATTTTGAGCTGTTGTTCGGAGAGCTTTCGCTCGGTTATATCCACGAATGTCACGACGGCGCCTATGACTATGCCTTCGCGAAAAATCGGATACGACCAATATTCGACGGGAAAAGAAGCGCCGTCGGAGCGCCAGAGCACTTCATCGTCCACATGGGTGCCTACCCCGTCATGAAAAGCCCTGAATATCCGGCACTCTTCCAATGGAAGCGGGGTGCCGTCGGAATGCTTCGAGTGGATCTGCCAGTGCATGTTCCGGCCTATCAGTTCATCGGCGCTCTTATGCCCGAGCAGGCGAAGGCACGTATTATTACAGAACGTGCAATTGCCGCTCATATCTATGCCGTATACCGCTTCCGCCAGCGAATCAAGCAGCAGCCGCTGCATTCCCTCGCTGTCGCGAAGTTCGACCGTCAGTTGTTCAGCCATCCTCCGCGCATTGGCCTGCATATTAAGCAGTAAAAAAGCCAGCACGAAAATAAGCAGGCTGATGACCGCGCCGCCTGACAAAACAAGCAATACTCGGTCATATTCAGCTATGGACGCCAGAGAGCCAAATTGAGTAAAGCTGAGGGTCCAGCGGCGTCCGGCGAAACGCACCGGAGTATCGAGGGTAAACAGCACGGGTGAAACAGCCGCCTCGCCTTCGGCGCTCCGGCTGTCGTAGAGCAGGGTATCCACGGATAAAGTATCGCCGTCATACACCTGCAGGTAAATATGCAAGTCCTTTTGCTTTAAGCTCCAGTCCCGGAGCGTGCCATGCATCAGATCGGTCATCCGATATGGGCTGAAAGTCCAGCCCAGGAGCGCCTCACGCCGCTGAAGGACGGTTTCGCAAGACATGCCGTGACGATACACCGGGGCATACATCAGCGTACCGGCCTGAATATTTTTGTCGGTTTCCTGAGTCAGAACGACCTTTCCCGAAAGAGCCGAGGCATTCTCATCCCGCGCCCGCTCCATGGCCGCGCGGCGCACGGGTTCGGAAAACATATCATAGCCGAAAGCGCGTAAATTCCTGTCCTTAAAAGGCTCGAGATAGATGATAGACGTGTAAACATCCCGGTCGCCAACCGGCTTCACCTGATAATCCGCAAATCCCTGAGCGCAAATTTCCTGCACATGCCGCGCCAGCTGATTGCGCGGGATCAAAAGTGAAAAGCCGATTCCCTGGATTCCCGGCAGGTGATGTTCGACCCGGAGCCTGTCCGTAAACGCCTTCCATTCCGCGCGCGTGACATCGGTTGAAGCTTCAAAAAGCGCCGCGCCGCTGCGCAGTATCTGAGCGCACGCGGCAAGCCTGTCGGAAATATTAAGGCATATCTCGTTACATGTAAATTCGAATTCGCGCCGGGCATGAGATTCTACATTTTTTTTGACGTAGCGCGCGATAAGCAGCGTGACGATCAACCCCGCCGCAAGCAAAGCCAAAGCGATAAAAAGATTGCCCGATAACATATCGCGAAGCCGCCGAACCGCCGGTGAAGGCTTCTCAGAGCATATTTTTTCAGAGACGCTTCCCGCGTCGGATTTAGCCATTTTTTCCTCACTCATAATTCAACACGTTTTATATCGCCTGTTTTTTCATGATAACAAAAAATCGCCTGTTTTTCAACGAAATTAGACGCAAATATTATTTATGAGCGAAAAAAGCGGAAAACCGGTCTACGTTATGTTTTTTCTTCCGATAAGGGTATTGATGATTCCGGCTTCCTTATACTCGGTGGAAAAGCCCGCCCGGGTCATTGTATATTCAACCATTTCCATGCCGATGCGCAGCTTGATATATGAGCTAGCCTTCTGTATCCAGGCGCCGTCGATCTTTTCATATAACAGATCCGTCACCCTTACGCGGTCGTGAAAATATTCCAGAACGCATGTCAATATCCTGTCATCATCGCTTTTTACGGGTATAAATCGCCTGACGTCGGTTAATTCTTTCGAATAATCCCGAAACGTTAAAAAAAGCTTGCCGTTATTTATGAGGATCTTATTGCAGTCGAAAAAAAAGGTTTTTAGAATTTCCTCCGAAGGAAGATGGCTTATCGTGTCGCCGCAGCAGGTTATCACTTCAGGAAACTTTTCACGATAGTTGAGGATGTTGCAAATATCGTCCTTGGCGGTTTCAATTTTAGTGCCGATGGAATTTCGTTTTAATTCATCCAGCAGCCGTTCGTTAAAATCGATGGCGGTGGTTTTAAATCCGAGGCTTTCAAGAGCCAGAGCCTGAACGCCATGACCTGATCCGAGATCGATCGCGTTTCCTGTTTTAGCCGGAAGTATATTCAATTTTCTGAAAACTTCCGCCTGATTTTTAACCGCGGTTTCCAATTCCCCCGTCATCCATGAATAGAAAGCGCTCAAATGATTGTCGTAATGCTCTTTTACAGAACTCATCCGTTCCCCCTTCGGGCCTTATATTGTTATCTCTATCAAATTTCCTTCAGGATCAAGGACCGAGCTTTCAAAATATCCGTCTCCTGTCGTCCTCGGCTCGGTTTGTATCGTGTATCCGGCGCATCTGAGCAGCTCGGTTAAGCTTAAAACTTCTTCACGGCTTCCCGCGGAAAACGCGAAATGCGCAAGGCCGGCCAAACTCGAATTTTCTTCTTTTTTGGGGGCATGCCGGTTTCGCATCAATTCAATTCTGACGCCGCCTTCGAATGTCAAAAAGTAAGATTCGAATTGTTTTTTTATGTTCGTATATTTTGAATTGGAAATGCCGTCAAAGTATTTCTCGTAAAACATCCGCATTTTTTCCAGATCGCTTACCCATACGGCGATATGATCTATCTTCATGTCCGTTATCAATCCTGACGCTAAAAAAATATCGGATGGCAGCCGGACAATACCGCGTTACCTTCCGGTATTTTTTATTTTACATCAAAATGTAATAAAACGCAAGAATTTGAAAAGCATTGATTACAAAGTATTGCGCGATTCGGCCATTCGCGGCTCAATTGCTGAACTTAAGTATCCCGCTTAAATTTTCGCCGGATATTATCTCTTCAGACGCGTGTTTTTCAGCGTCTTCCGCTATGGAACACTCAAAGCTTTTTTCAGCCGTTTTAAAAATGATTTCACGCCGCTTGTTTTTTTTCACGGTTATCCTTCCGCTTGAAAAAGTCGCGTTCGAAAGGAAAATCGCCGAATCTACCAATTCGGCGACATCCGAAACGATAATATGGACATGCTTTGACCTGTAATCAAACCCTCTCTCAAACGCCTCGACGAAAGATTTGGCTATGGCCCATGTCAGCGAGTCTTCACGGCCGGTAACATTTTTGACTATCCTGTGGACCCACTTCAACTTGAGCTCGCGATTTTTAGGGACGGTCGTAGGCGAAACCATGTTCATAACCTGATCGATACCGCCATTATAAGGTTTTATATCAATGACCGGCGTACCTTCTACGGCGTCGCAGTTTTCCACTTCGATTACATTTCCATTTATCGATAATATTTTAACGACCGTAAGCGATACCGGATTCGGCCTGGAAGGCGATCTTCCGGCAAAAACTCCCAGCGGCGGATCAGTACATTGGTCATACCTGAATCTGATTTTTTCAAGATCGACCTGAAGAAGATCGCGGTTACTCTTATGAAAAAAACAAATGAGATATATGTGCGAAAATTTTTCCAGACCATGAAGGGCCGGAATATACTTATCGAATATTTCAATTCTAGCGGTTGGAATTCCCTCCTTGGGCATCTTCGACGTGTCGTAAATATTCGAATGCACAATTCCGACGGGGTTGACGGCATAGCTAATTTCTTTCATGATTCCTCTTTTTACTATATCGCTAAAATATCGTCCCGCGTTTTATGACAGCGACATTCAGCGTTAAATTTCAATTATTTTTTTTTAATATGTATATGAATACCGGAGCGCCTACGAGCGACGTCAATATTCCAAGCGGTATTTCGATATCAGCGATGTTTCTGGCCAGATCGTCTATGAAAAGAAGATATATGGCGCCCATTAAAGCCGAAACGGGGACGAGCTTTACAAGATTCGGCCCAGTGATCATCCTCGCGGAATTTGCGACCACGAGCCCCACCCAGCCAATAACGCCGGATATCGAGACCGTCGCGGACACAAGCATCGTGGTAAATACTATTCCTATCATCTTCAAGCGGCCCGCGTTTTCTCCCAGCGATTTCGCTTCATATTCGCCAAGCGCGAGAATATTGAATTCCCATCTATAAAAATAGAGCGCGGCCATCGAAAACATTAT
>CAZJFS010000206.1:0-7226 GCA_964545075.1 uncultured bacterium | reverse complement strand
TTATGACTTCATAATAACCGGCATGAAAGCCGTCGATGACGATTACGCGACCGTGCCCGTGCTCGTAGCCGGAATGCTTAAAATACCAGTTATAACGGCAATTTTAAAACTTACCATATCGCCCGACGCGAAAACCGCCGAAGTCGAACGCGAAGGCGAATGCGGACGCGAAACTCTCGTAACGCATCTTCCCGCTTTATTCACGGCGCAGAAGGGCTTGAATGAACCCAGATACGCCTCGCTTAAAGGCATTATGGCCGCCAAGAAAAAAGAAATAATGGATACGCCCGCCGTATCGTCGGCGCCAAAAGTTAAAATATTGAAACTCAGTTCGCCGCCCCCGCGCCCTTCCGGCAAAAAGATCGACGGAGATTTTCCGGCTAACGTTAAAACGCTGGTCGGCCTTTTAAGGACCGAAGCTAAAATAATATAACCGGCGGCTTATTAAATGTTGGAGCCTATAAATATTTAATAAAAGGAGTTTATATAAAGATGAAACTCAATTCCCAGCCTATATTGATATATATCGAACACGCGAATAAAAAGATCAAGAAAAATACCCTTGAATTGCTGACGGTCGCTAAAGGTCTCTCGCCCGAAAGCGAGATCGTCGGGCTTTTGCTGACGTCCCCCGCCGATCGCGCGGAAGTGGCCGCCGAAGCAAAAACGCTCTCATTTAAAAAAGTGCTCTACGTAGAAAACGACGCCCTGGGCATTTTTTCAAAGGAAACTTTCGCGGGGGCTTTAAAGAACTGCGTTGACTGCGTAAAACCCGGGCTCGTCTTGTTATCGCATACCGCGAATTCTTCGGAACTCGCGAAACGCCTCGCCGTTATCGCTTCCATGCCGATAATTCCCGACGCCATTTCAATCACGCGCGACGGGTCGTCCGGCGAAGTCGTCGCCGAACATCCTATCTATGCCGGAAAAGTAAGGGCCAGGATGACTTTTTGCAATGAGGGCGCGTCCATTATAACCCTGCGCCCGAACGTCACGGAAATTTCAGACGCGGTAAAAGGCGCATGCGAGATCGAAGCCGCTCCTCAAACGGTTGAGTGCGACACGACCATAAAATTAATCAATATCATAAAAGACGTTTCGAAAAAGATCGACCTGACCGAAGCCGACATCATCGTCGCGGGCGGGCGCGGCGTCGGATCAAAAGAAAACTTCAAACTTCTGGAAGATCTGGCCGCCGCCATAAACGGCGTTGTCGGAGCATCGCGCGCGGCGGTCGACGCCGGATGGCGCGAACACCCCGATCAGGTCGGACAGACGGGAAAAATCGTCAATCCCAAATTATACATCGCCTGCGGCATTTCAGGCGCGATCCAGCACGCGGTCGGAATGCAGAGTTCGAAATGCATCGTGGCCATAAACAAGGATCCGGAAGCCAACATATTTAAAATCGCCGATTACGGAATAGTGGGCGACCTTTTTCAGGTCGTCCCGGAATTGACGAATGAATTTAAAAAACTCCTGCAAAATTAGAAAGGGGCCCGCAAATGGCAGATAAAGTTGACGTAATAATAGTAGGCGCAGGCCCGGCCGGAATTGCCTGCGCGCTTACGCTCGCAAAAGCCGGCGTTGAAACCGTCGTTTTCGAACGCGGCGAATATCCGGGAGCTAAAAATGTCATGGGGGGAATACTTTTTACGAATTCCCTGGCTAAACTCATCCCTGATTTCCGTGAAAAAGCCCCCCTGGAACGCCCCGTCACCAGGCGCAAATTCCTGGCGTTAAACGACCGCGACGCGGTCGGCGTCGAAACGATGTTCGACGATTTCACAAAACCACCTTTCAATAATAACTTCACGGTCCTTCGCTCTAAATTCGACCAGTGGTTCGCCGCTCAGGCCGAAGAGGCGGGCGCCATGATATTAAGTGAAACCGTCGTCGACGACTTCATTTACGACGACAATCAGAAGATCATAGGCGTCAAGTCGCGCAGGGAGGACGGCGACCTTCTCGCCAACTGCATCATTTTAGCCGACGGCGTAAATTCGCTTCTGGCTAAAAAAGCCGGAATGCGTTCGGCTTTCGAAACGAAGGATTTCGTCCTCGGCGTCAAGATGGTTTTATCGCTTCCCAAAGAAAAAATATGCGAAAGATTCGGACTCGAATCGGACAACGAAGGCGCGGCGTACGAATTCTTCGGCGGCGTGACGGACAACGTCCTCGGCTCCGGGTTTATTTACACCAATAAAGAAAGCCTTTCGGTCGGCCTCGGCGTGGGCCTCGAGCAGGCGTGTAAATTAAAGATAAAGCCGTACGAGCTTCTCGACAGATTCATGGAACACCCCTTCGTCAGAAAACTCGTAAAAGACGCCGAACCGTCTGAATATTCGGCCCATCTCCTGCCCGAAGGCGGATACCGCAAAGTTCCGCAGCTGTTCACGGACCGCGTGATGGTCTGCGGAGACGCGGCTTCGCTCGTAAACACTTCAGTCTATCACGAAGGCTCGAATCTGGCCATGGAATCAGGCTTCCTCGCCGCCCAGACGGCGATGCAGGCGCGCGGGCGCGGAGATTTTTCGGCGAAATCGCTTTTGAAATACGGCGAATACCTCAACGATTCTTTCGTTTTAAAAGATCTGAAAAAATACGAAAGAATGCCGGAATTCCTTCATTCGTCGCCGCACCTTTTCAACAACTACATGGACCTGGCGATAGAGCTTATGAAGGATTACTTCACCGTCGATGAAAAATCAAAGTCCGAACGCCAGACACTGATGTTTAAAAAAGCATGGAACAGGGTCTCAATGATGCAGCTTTTAAGCGACGGCTACAAATCTTTCAGGTCCTTCATCTGGAATTAATCGACCGCAATAAAAAGATAGGGATACCCCGGAGGTAAATTTATTTTATGAAAAAACTAACCATTGAA
This sequence comes from uncultured bacterium, assembly GCA_964545075.1. Lineage (GTDB taxonomy): Bacteria > Muiribacteriota > UBA9980 > UBA9980 > UBA9980 > DAOPXV01. The sequence goes on along the minus strand of CAZJFS010000206.1, from coordinate 4,339 downwards.
GATAAAGTCGGCCTCACTAAATTCAAGGTCGACACGGGAAAAGCTCATATAAAAATAAAACCCGAAATTTGCCGTGAATGCGCGGACAAGGCATGCGTCACCATCTGCCCCGTTGAAAATTATAAGTTAGACGAAAAGGGCGATGTCATATTCGCTTTCGAAGGATGCTACGAATGCGGCTCCTGCCGCATAGCCTGCGTCAAATGCGGCCTCGAGTGGGATTACCCGCGCGGCGGATTCGGCGTCTGCTTCAGGGAAGGCTAAGCCGGCCGCAAAACAACCGAATAAAAAACCGGGAATAAAAAATCTCCTTTTGTGATAAGAACGAGGCCGGATAATGGCGCCGGTCAAAAACAAAAGGAGATTTTATTTTTCGGATTATATCTTTATATTACAGGCTTTTCTTCCGCAAGAACGTAGAGCATGTCTCCGGGCTGAATCTGATATTGCCTGTCAGGATTGGTTTTAATTCCCGCCTTGCCCCTTATGGCGATAGGAAGCATCTGAGGACCGCCGCCAAGCGCGAGTTCGGAGATGGTCTGACCGAAGGTCCTGCCAGCGAATTTATCGGCTTTCACCATATATATCTCCGAGCCTTCGCCGAAGGTGAGTATGTCCGATACGAGTTCTGAAATTCCATGGTTTAAAGCCGCCTGCACCATAAGTTTTCCTGAAATTTCGCTTATGGCTATTATCTCGTCGGCGTGGCATCTTTTAAAATGCGGAATATTGGCCGAATCGATGACCTCGACGCACGTATATACGCCGGGATTTATAGTTTCGATCGCAAGCGATATAAGGATGGACTTGGCGTCGGGAATATTCGACAGCCTGTTGTCGCGCGTAACGTCGGCGAGTATGATGGCATTCTTGGCTTCCATGATATTCGCCTTTATGAGATCGGCTTCATTGGAGCCGTCGCCTTTCACGAAGTAAACGTCTTCGAAATCAATTAATTCTGATGGCTTTTCAGTTATGTTATCCGCGAGGATAACTATTGGCTGAAACTTTTCCTTGTTTTCATCGCTCCTAAGCTGGCAAATCATCTCATCGGCTTTATAGTTCCAGCCGCAGATGATTATGTGCTCTTTACAAGTTACGGGCATAAGACCCATTCCCTCCTTAAGGCGTCTCTCGACGAATATTGCGGTTATTATGGCTAAAAACGATCCAAGCGCGATCATACCGGCAAAAGTTATAATTATGGTCACAACCCTCGATACCGGATGGTAAACCTCGTGACCGTCGGAATTAATTCCCGCCAGAAAAACGAATGACGACCAGAGAGCTTCCACGAAGGTCGACGTAGTTTTATTATCTGGACTTTCAAAGTTTAAAAAAACGCAAGCGCCGAAAAGCGTAAAGAATATTATAAGCAAAGTTACGCTGATAGCGGTATTCTGATTAAAAATTTTTTTGAAATGATTCAGAAAGTTCAATATATTTTTTACCATATGTGGTCCGATTATACATTATTTGAAAAATTTATTCAACAAAAAAATTAAAACCAAAATTTTAAAACCGACTTTAATATAAATTCTTGATCAAATTATAAAATTGTGATAATATTGCTTCAATCAAAAAATTTTGGAGGTACTCATGAAAAAAGTTTTAGGAATTTTAACGGTTTTAGTTGCTATCACAATGTTATTCACAGTCGCATTCGCCGAAGACGCGAAATCGAAGGTCCCTGAAAATCTTCAGAAGGCTTACGCAAAAATGACTGATAACGCATCCTATACCATGACCACGACGACGAAGGTCCAGGACAAAGAAATGAAAAGCGTTTCAAAAGCTTTCTTCAAAGACGCCAAAAATTACAGAATGGACAGCGAAGCCATGGGCATGAAATCAAGAACCGTAGTAAATGGCGAAACCGCATGGACATACATGGAAGCTCAGAACATGATCATGAGCATGCCTGTTCCTCCCGCCGCCAACACGGAATTAAAAAAAGACATCGAATACGTTGAAGGCAAAGACGGCGAAAACGTAACTTTCACATTCACGGACGCCGCTTCAAAAATGAAGGTCGTCACTACCGTCAGCCCTAAAGATCAGACTGTTGTTAAAACCGCTATGATAAACGAAAAAGGCGAAGTAATAAGCACAAGCGTATACAGCGACTGGAAATTCGACAAAATAGACGATTCTATGTTCAAAAAACCCGAAGGCGCTAAAGAAATGCAGATGCCTCAGGCTCCCCAGACAAAATAAGGCAAATATAAAAATAGAATTCAAATAACTTTTAAAAACGGCGATCCGGCATGGAACGCCGTTTTTATGTTTGAAAGGTTAAGATTGAAAAACAATTGCTGATAAATTTTAAGACCCTGATAATTTCTTATTATACACGCCTTGTTCAGTCAACATTCCATTTTTCAAATATTTGCATGAATAAGGAATTTTAATTATTCAAGGCGCCAATGGCATGATTATTGCTTTATTTTTGCATATGTTATTTAATAAAATATAGCGGGGGCAGTATGTTCAAAAAAAGCAGCGCCAACGGTTGGGGAAATATATACGTAATAATAGCGGCTTTACTATCAATTGGTCTGGCAACAGCATTTTTCGCCGGTTATTTCAACAGCGCGCCGCCTAAGATCTCCGGCGTAAAAATAATCAAAAAAAACGATACGCTCATGGTGAGTTATAAAAACCCCGCTTCCAGCATCCCTGAAACCGAAGATATAATAAACTGGTATTTCAACGGCGTCGAACAGCCACTGCTTAAAGGCTCATTAGCTATTGCGGTCCCGGCCATCGCGGACCAGACCATAGAAATAGAATGCACTGTCAGGAGAATCAGCGGATCGACAGTCTCAAAAGCCGTCAAGAGCAAAAAATATTATCATTATATACAAGGCGGCGCCCCCGCGGCATATCCGCTTACCACATATGAAACCCACATATCAAATGCGGCGCCCGAGGTTAATAACACCGATAATACAAATGAAACAGCGCCGGACGAAAATGTGACTTTTCCCGGTTCACCCGCCCGTTCGACCGACGCCGCCGAATTTCTGGCGGCAGTGAAAAAAGCCAATCAACCGGCTGAAACAGCTAAAGAGCCTGCGAATAGAACGCCTGTTCCGGCGCCGGAACCCGAACCTGTCACTGCCGTCGCTGAAACGCCACCCGTAAAAACCGCTGCGATCCAGGAACAAAAGACCGCTGCCACCACGGTTGCCGCGACCGAAACAAAAACGGTCGAAACCGCAAAAGCTTCGGAACAGAACTCGGGCGGCGCTCAAAAGACCTTTAAATTCGGGACCGGAAGCGGAAATTATTTTAAAAGCAACAGCACAGACCGGTCGGAAAATGACGCCGCATCTATCAAATTCAAAGCAACGATGACTACGGCTACCGGCGAAAACACGTTCAATAACGCAGGCGCTGTTAATCCCGCCGGAACTCTTAATCCGGCAGGAACAATCAATACCGTTGGAGGGGTTAACTCCGTTGGAAATATTAATCCAGTTGAAGCAATTAATACCGTTACGACGAACACTACATCATCCGCATCCCAGATGATAAACGGCGTTCCAATCAGATGGAATACGCTCCACGAGGCTATCGCCAATAAAGACTACGATCAGGCAAGACTTATGCTCGGGGCCGGGGCCAGTGTGAACGCCCTGGATAATGACGGTCAGACGCCTCTGCTCATCGCCATTTCAGTTAATTCACTGCAAATCATCGACCTTCTGCTGCAATATAACGCCAGCATCAAGGCTCCAAGCAGAACCGGGAAAACCCCGCTCCATATGGCCGCCGCAAAAAAAGCCACGCTCATAGCGATTTTATTATTAGAAACTGAAAAGGGAATCATCCCGCAAGGTAAAGATCCTGAGTCAATCCGAAAAAACAAACTCGTAAATTTAACCGACGGCCGAAACCAGACGCCTCTTCACGCCGCCGCCTCATACGACGCGAACGAGATCGCGTCGCTTCTGTTAGCCAATGGAGCCGACGTCAACGCTATGGATTTCAATCTGTCCACGCCGCTTCATTACGCGGCATTGAATAACTCGACGAAAACCGTTCAGGTCCTGTTCGATAACGGCGCCAACATTAATGCCAGGGATCAAAAAGGACAATCAGCGGCCGACCTGGCAATTGGAGAAACAAAAGCCTTGCTTACTTCATTAGGGAAGATAACGAGAATGACGCCGGCGCAGAATGGCACGAACGAAAATTCGCTGATTAAGGGTACAAACGAAAATTCGCTAAAAAAGACAGGAAAATAGGCGGCCAAGCGATAATCGATTAAGCTTCAAGGCTTGACTTTTCGTTCAAGCCCGGCATCGATCTTCGTTTGCGTTTTTCTCCTTGC
>CAZJFS010000205.1:3584-7300 GCA_964545075.1 uncultured bacterium | reverse complement strand
CGAATTTTCTTTATTGAAACTCATGCCGGACCCTCCTTAATATTTGTAAATAAGGCTGCTTTTATTTGATTTTTAATAATATAACATTTCCGGGTTAAATTCAATACATTTTTAAAGCGTGAAAATCATCACCGCCGGATGATAAAAATTAATATGACGGCCTGATTAATATACATCAATGAAAGCGCAGTTTAAATTCAATGTAAAATCATCATTTGTCAAGCATTTTAGCCGATAGATATGCATGCGCGCCAATCGGAGGCGGGCTCGAAAAAATGTGGCACGCATTATGCTTTTTAAAAATGCACACGGATATCGTGAACGTATGGAGGTATCAAATATGAAGAAATTTAAAAACGCTAAAATTCTCACGGTTACTTTGATTACGGCAGGTTTCTTATCGCTCGGTTCAATGGCGGCCGGCGCCGGAAATTCAGATCAGACGGACGTTATCTCTTATAAATTCCACATGCTCAAAGATAAAATTTCATCCTTATCCGTCAACGCTCCGGAAAATTCAGGCGCGGGAGCCGTTTTAAACGCCGGAAAACCAGCGCAAGAGTTGGACGCTACGAATGAAAACATGTTGATCAATAACATTGACGGCGTCAAGGTTATTAAAGTCGATCTGGATAAAGCGGGGTCCGAAATTGAAAACATGAAAAGAAGCGGCCCCGGCAGAGTGAACGTTTCAGTGGATGACAGGGTCAGATGGGAACAAAATGGATATAAAGCGACCGGCGGAAAAAACTTCAACAACTCAGCCGTCATAAACAGGATGCGCATGAACGTAAAAATGAATCTTAGCAAGGAAGCCACCGCTAATTTTTCATCGCAAAAAACGAACGATTTCGGGACCGGAATGCAAAACGAGCAGGAACCGCCGTTAAATCACGCCAACATCGTGGTCGATCTGGATAAAAAAGACTAACGGATATCCGATAGACGTTTTTAAAAATTACGATGAAAACATTTATAAATACGCAATTTTGATGATACAACAAAAATAAATAAAAAATATATTGATTTCTTAAGTCATTCCGTGATATACTGAAATTCTTTTTCAACAAGAAATCGAGTATATAGTATATGGTGAAATTATTTACCTATACAAAGGGGAGTTCTCAATGAAAAAATTTATAGTTGTTTTGATCGCTTTATTCTTTATTTCCACGGGCATGCCAGCTTCAGCCGCTGAAAAAACGGCGGGCAACGCTAAAAAAACGGCGAAACATACGACAGCCAAAAAAACGGAAAAAGCTCATACGACAGCCGGCACGCCGGTAACTTCACATACGGACCATACGGGACAGCCGATCCCCGCGACAGGATGCCCGGCAGATAACGAACCGTCATCTTCACAGCCCGCTAATAATACAGGTTCCTCAAGTTACGATCATACGCAGAACGGTACGATCCCAACGGCCTCGACGGGCTACCCGGCGGATAATGACAACGATAACGGCTGCGGATCATCGAGCGGCAGCTCTTCTTCGTCGTCATCATCGAGCGATTACGATCACACGCAGAACGGTACGATCCCAACGGCCTCGACAGGCTACCCGGCGGATTACGATAACGGCTGCGGATCATCGAGCGACGACAGCTCATCTTCGTCATCGTCTTCTTCAAGCGATTCGTACGACCCATACACCGGCTCCAGCAGCAGCGATTATAACTATTAATAACGTTTCTAATAATTCAACGGTATAAATTTAATATAACTTTACGATAATATAAAGTACAAGTAAAAAAGAGGGGCGTCGCTATAAATGACGCTCCTCTTTTTTTTGCGATCCTGGAAATATTATCACAAATAGATAAAAATCGCTGAAACTGATTTTTTTATTGGTTAATGTTTAATAAATAAAACCGATAAGTAAATTTGAACCAGAAAATTTATTTATGGCATATATTATTATAGGAGATTTGCAGATGATAATAAAAACAGGCGTTAAACTTATGGTTTTAACCATTTTGCTCATAATTTCAATCGCGGTCTGCTATATGGGCACGGCGCTCGCCGAACCTAATCACGGCTCCGCCGGAAGGCCTGACATAGAACAGATAAAGGCGAAAGTAACGCCGCTTTTAGCCGAATTCAAGGCCGGCCAGATGAAAAACATGGCCCCGGCAGCGCCGAACCGGGACCTGCTCGGCGACCAGCGCAGCTTCTTCGTCTATAACTTCAAAAATGTCGGATATGACAAAATAACCGCGACGCTGAGAAAGGTCGGGGGGCACTGCTATATTTACGTCGACAACACCCTGTGGACGGGAAATCTCATCACCCAGCCTCAGATAGAGACCATAGCCTCGACTTTCGACAACACATACTATCCTACCGAGACGGCATATTTCGGCCAGGAAAACAGCCCCGGAATCGATAACGACATAAGAGTGACCGTATTGATCACGCGTATAGTGACATCAAGCAATTCGATCATCGGATATTTCGACCCGACCGACGAGCTTCCCGATTCGCAGGCCCAGACGATCGGCCTGCGCTCGAATCAGCGCGAAATGTTCTACATGAACGGATACGACTATATCCCCGCGAACCCAACGTTCATGCACACTCTTTCACACGAGTTCTTCCACATGATACAATACAACCAGAACCCCAAAGAAGAATCGTGGGTGGGCGAAGGTATGGCGGACAACGCCGCGTATATCGTCGGAAACAGAGCGCTGGACGACAAAATGAACGCCTTCATGAAAAACCCGTCCATAAGCCTTCTTCCATTAAGCTATGACGTTGAACCGATAGCGCACTACGGCGCGTCGTTTCTTTTCATAAGATATTTATTCGAACAATACGGCGGCTCCAACGTCACCGAGCAGCAGAATTTCATGAGAAATCTCACCAGGAGCGGCGATAAGGGAACCCGCACGATAGATTTCGCGCTGGCGTCGGCCGGATACCCGGACGTTAAATTCAAGGACATATTCGCCGACTGGACTTTGACGAATTACATCAATCCGAAGGGTTTCTCTAAATATAAATATAAGGATTTCGTAATAAACATCGACCCGCTTCAGACGCATACGGGCTACCCCGTGCGCGACAGAAGCTTCGACCTCAATTACTGGAGCGCGAATTATATAATGTTTAAATACGCCGCTTCCAAATCGCACGTGCTTGAATTTTCAGGCTCGGCTTCCGGAACCTATTATCCCCGCGTCTGCATGTTCAATAAGGACGGCACGATCGTGGTAAAAAACATTACGCTCAACGGCGACAACCAGGGATTCATAGACCTCGCGGAATTCGGCATCACTTATAACAGCGTGCTTTTAGTACCTTCGCTTACGGCGGAACGCGGGCCGACCAAATATCATTATGCGGTCGGATACGCGGGCCCGACGGTCGGAATTTATCCGAACCCGATACTCGCGGACGATATGTATATAACGGTCAAGAGCGTCTCCAAACCTCAGGTAATAGTCAAGCGCTCGGGCGGGCCTGACGAAAAGGTCACGATGAACACGGCGCAGAAAAATCTTTATACCGGAACTTATCACGTCCTATACAGCGGCCTGTTCGAAGTGAGCGTCACCGGCGAAGATGAAAACAACCTGACAGGAACCATAAAGACGGAATTTGAAATAAGAAAACTTCAAAACAGGGTGTTAAATATGATTTCTTTCGGAGACGGGCGAGGTTATTTTTCGGCCCGTATCGATATGACGGACTCGCAGACGTCCGCGACCGG
>CAZJFS010000205.1:0-3484 GCA_964545075.1 uncultured bacterium | reverse complement strand
AAGCGAGTCTATAAAAGCTCGGAGGTCAGCTTCAATTTCCGCGACATAACGCCCTCCAATATTTCGGCGGGGCAGCTTGGCATATATGAAAAAGACGCGAGTTCGCCGTCGGGTTTCCGTTACTGTGAAAGCTACATGAAAGACGGAAGCATGATTGCGGCTAACGTTAACACTACGGGCGATTATTATCTCATGTTCGACGACGTCGCGCCGGCCGTATCTGAAATGCGCCGCGCGAACGGCATTATAGACATTCAGATCACGGATGGCGGATCGGGCGTCGCCGCGGATAAAGTGAAAGTGGAAGCGCCGGAAGGCGTCGAATATAAATATTTCGAAACCGAAGGGCTTGTCAGAATTTCAAATTACGGCGGGTCGGGAGCGATAAAACTTACCGTCGCCGACAGGTCACAAAACGCCGCCGCGTATAATATCAATTATCAGGCCGGAAACGTTTCAAATGACGTATCGAGCCTTTATTCAGCGCCGAATCCGGCCGTAACATTCGCTAACATCACATGGCAGGGCGGAGCGCCGCCGTTCAAGATAAAGATACACGATGTTTATTCGAACACCGTAGCTTCGTACGACGGCGTATTCGCGAGAAATTACCGCTGGACCCTGGCGAACGATTCGATGGATATCGTATCCAACGGCATTTATTATTTTTCAGTCGAGGACAACAACGGCGTAACCGCGAAATATGGAAAGATCGCGGTTTTAAAATAGGCGATTAGCGGAGGTAGAGCGTGAATTTTAACACTGATAATTTTGATTTTTGTATAGGGAATTATTCACGGGTATTGATGAAGAGGAGACAAATGAAAAAAAATAACGGAAGATTTCAAACGCTGGTACTGGCGATATTTTCAATAGCGTTTCTCGCCCTGGGTTGCGCCTCGGGCGGAGGCGGAGTCGTAGGGACCGCCCCGAAACTCGACCAGGATCTTCAGAGCGCGTGGCAGTATGTGCGAGTGGGCGATAACAACAACGCAATAATCGCTTTCAGAAATGTACTCGAACAAACGCCGAACAAAAGCGAGGAAACATCGGCGCACACAGGCATAGCCTGGGCTTACGCGCAGCTTAACGACACCGACAAGGCCTGCGCATATTTTGAAAAGGTCAAATCGACATCCAATGACGCGAATCTCGGCTACGCCGGCGTTTTAATATCGCGCGGAAAAGAAGGCGACTATAAGAACGCCGTCTCGCTGCTGGAAGCGATAAACATCAATAATCTCGATCAGGCTTATGTTTCGGAATACACGCTCGACATATCGAGCGCCCAGGCGCACGCCCTTATGGGTATCGCATATTATTACACGGGCAACAATAAAAACGCGAAGGCGCAGATCGAAAAAGCCAAAAGCACTGACGTGACCGACGGAACTTCGGCGGTATCAAACATCGCCAACGCCATATTGAACGATCTTAAACTCGAAGGGTATTAAAACCGGAAACACGCAAAAGCATTTTAAAACGCGCCGTTATGCACGGCGCGTTTTTTTTACATAAACTTCGCTATCGTAAGCAATTATAAAAATCTGAAGGCGCTTATGACTTAATTGCGGTGGAAGTTTTATTGAAAAGTCCGGTGAGAGACGTGCCGGTAGCTGAAAGAGCGGCAATTACGACGATCGCGATAAGACCCAATATCAAACCGTATTCCACCATGCCCTGCCCGTCTTCGTTCATAAAGAATTTTTTCATAACTATCACTCCTTTTATTTTCAACTTTTTTTCTTTTCCTGTCGCAAACTAATATTGCATAATGCGTGCCAAAGTTAATATCACCCTAAGCCGGGTAAAATCATTTTCAAAACATTTATCTGTTGTAAATTCCAATAATAAAAAAAGGCGGGCCGTTTTAATAAACGGCAACTGTCGCAAAATCCAATAAAATCATTTTCATCTCAAATAACTGAAACTTTTTTGAAAAACACGTGGTAATTTTATGAAATTCAGATATAATTATAATTAGCAGCCGCGCAAAGCTCAGTTCATAATAAAGGAGTGTTCGATTTGCCAGTCGATAAATTTAAAATATATCAGATACCGCTTATTTTATATATGCTTATCATATCCGCGGCATTACTATCATTCCCGGATTTTTCAAAAGCCCAGCAGTTGACATGCGGGGTATGCCGCAATAATATCGAAGGCAAATATTATAAAATGGAAGGCGCTTCCGGCGAATATTTCATCTGTCTGGCCTGCTATGAAAAATCTCCAAAATGTCCGTTCTGTAAGGGCATCATGCGCGAAGAAAACGTCCTGGACGGAAACAAGATGTGCTCCGCCTGTTATAATCAGGTTAAGCAGGCCGATAAATGCGCTCTCTGCCAGAAACATATAATCGGAAGTTATACCAGATACACCGATGCGTCAACCGGCGCGGTAAGTTCAATCTGCCAGGAGTGCCTGGCTAAATCCGAACGCTGCAGCGTCTGCAACATCCCTTCGGCAAGCCTTAGTTCTTACGAAGGAAACCGCCTCTGCGCAGGATGTTACGATAAAATATCCAAAATGCCGGTATGCGAAATATGCAAAAACCACATCGCCGGAACATACGTTCAATATAAAGACCCAAAAGACGGCGACGTAACGTATATATGCACTAAATGTAACGATAAAACCATGAAATGTTCGCTTTGCAAGGTGCCTTCAATCAGCCTGAGCGAAGTGCAGGGCCAGAATGTCTGTCCCAAATGTTATAGCAACCTTAAAAAGTGCTACGGCTGCGGAAAATTCATAATGCAGGCAAGTTATAATTACAGAATAGTCGAGCAGACCTACTGTCCCGATTGTCAGAAGAATTCGCCTAAATGCGGCGTGTGCGGGCTCCCGACGGGCGCAAATCCGGTCACCCTCACCGACGGAAGAAAAATCTGCCCCGATTGCGAAGCGACATCGGTCAAAGATATCGCGACGGTTAAAAATCTATATGAATCCGTAGCGGCCTTCATAGTCAAGGAATATTCAATGGAGATAGGCCATGTCAACGCCATCAGCTTCAAAGAAATAAAGGAAATGGAAAAGCTCGGAAAAGAAACTCCCACGGCGGCTGAAGGCGCGAGCATACCGCTCGGAATATTTTCAAGGCAGGGCGACAAGTTCGACATATACGTCCAGGAAAACCTGCCCAAAAACCTTTTGATAGGCGTTCTGGCGCACGAATACGCGCACGCTTATATGCACGACGTTTCGCCTGATTACAAAAACATTGAAATCGAGGAAGGTTTCGCCGAATGGATAAGATATAAAACATTGAATTATATCGGCGACGAAAAAGGCGCGAAGCTCATAGAAGCAAGGCAAGACATATACGGCGACGGCTTCAGAAAAGTCAGTAACATCGAAAAAAATGAAGGCACCGGCGGCGTATTCAGATTATTCATACGGAAAAAACAATAAACACGGCTTCTTTTCATATATTGACCGAGGCCGCGCAAGATGAAATGCCTTGCGCGACCAACGGGAT
>CAZJFS010000204.1:0-7314 GCA_964545075.1 uncultured bacterium | reverse complement strand
GAAAAGGCTAAAGAAAATAAAAAGGGCGATCTTTTAGATGACTCTGTTCGCGCCAACATAGAAATGACGGTTGAAAAGCTTAGGAAGGCGCCGCCGGTCCTGTCCGAGCTCGTTGAAAAAGGAAGGCTGGATATAGTCGGCGCATATTATGAAATTCACGATGGCACGGTCGAGTTTTTTAACGAGAAAGAAGCGGGAACTTCAGTTAAAGAAAAAAAAGACGACTTCGTCATAGACAAATAATGCGGTAAAATTATAAGAACATTTTATTTCAAGTAAATAGAAAGCGGGTAAAAATGTGTGGAATTAGCGGTATGTTCGATCTTACCGGCGCTGGCCGCCTTGCGGGAAGGGCCGGAGAAACCGCTCTTATGCTTGCAAAAATACACCATCGCGGTCCTGACGACGAAGGAATTTATGTCAGCCACGACGGAAACTGTATTCTCGGCCAGAAAAGGCTTTCAATAATAGATATCGCCACGGGGCATCAGCCAATATCCAACGAAGAAAATAATATATGGGTCGTTTTCAACGGCGAAATATATAATTATCTCGACCTTTGGAAAAAGGTCGAAAAATTAAACCATAAATTTAAAACGTCATGCGACACTGAGGTCATACTTCATCTTTACGAATCTTTCGGCAACGCTTTTCCGGCCGAAATGAACGGTATGTTCGCCATAGCGCTTTATGACGAAAAACTGAAAAAACTTATTCTCGTTCGCGACAGATCCGGCGTAAAACCGCTTCATTTCGCCGAGCGCGAAGGGATACTTTATTTTTCGTCCGAGATAAAATCCATACTCGCGGTCTGCCCTCAATTCAGGACCGTTTCCGAAACCGCCGTTTACGATTACCTTATTTACGGTTACGTGCTGGCCCCGAATTCCATATATCCGGCGATAAAAAAACACATGCCGGCCACGATCTCGACTTTCGGCACTGACGGCGCGAGGACGGAGGCTAAATACTGGAACGTGAAATGCGCCCCCGAATATGGAAGGCCGCTCAAATCATTTTCGGAAGAACTCATGGCTACGCTCAAAAACGCCGTTAAAATAAGAATGATCGCCGACGTGCCTCTCGGGGCTTATCTTTCAGGGGGAATAGATTCATCGTCTATCGTCGCCTTGATGAGCAAGATATCGTCAACGCGCGTTAAAACTTTTTCGGTCGGATTTGACGAGGAGGAATTTTCCGAGCTTAAATATGCGTCGAAAGTAGCCGAAATGTTTGATTGCGAGCATTATCCGTTTACCGTCAGATCGCGCGAGATAGAGCTTCTGCCGAAACTCGTATGGCATCTTGACGAACCCATGTCGGATCCCTCGATACTTCCCACATATCAGGTATCCCAGGTCTCCGCGCGCCACGTCAGGGTAGTTTTGACGGGTGACGGAGCGGATGAACTTTTCGGTGGATATGAACGTTATCTATGGGAAGTCATTGCCGAACAATACGTTAAAATACCTAAACTTTTAAGGAAGCATTTTCTCGAAAAGATAATAAAATTTTTTCCAGCTTCAACGGATAATTACTTTGAGAACGAGGTCAGAAAGATTAAAAAATTTCTCGATTACGTTGATTACGATCCTAATTATCGCTATCTTTCATTCATATCCTATTTTTCCGGGGAAACTCTTCGGGCCGTCGCGCCGTCGTTTGAAGCTAATCACGCCTACGCGGTCCGGATGGAAAAAAATTACGAATTAGCATACGCCGATGAATATTTTGAAAATTGGCTCGCGCAAATACTTTTTAATGATTATAATTTCTATCTTCAAAATGATATCCTTGTAAAAATAGACAGGATGAGCATGGCGAATTCGCAGGAAAGCCGAAACCCGTTTCTGGATTACAGAGTGATAGAATTAGCTATGAAGATGCCGATCAATTATAAAATAAAAGGCTTTACGCTGAAACACATATTAAAGACTATGATGCACGACACTCTATCTCCGGCCGTCATCAACAGAAAAAAAATGGGGTTTGCGCTTCCGATAGGTGAGTGGTTCAAAGGCGATCTCAAGGAACTCCTGGCCAGAACGCTTTTAAGCCCCGGTTCATTCGTGAAAAACGCCCTTAACGCCTCATACGTCAAGAAAATGATAGATATGCACGCGAATGGAGCGCAAAATTTTTCGTTTCAATTGTGGAATCTTTTTATTCTCGAAATATGGCATAAAATATTCATTGAAAATAAAGGCGAATCGCTAACTTTCAAGACTATTCTTGAATGACGACATATTTAAATTAAAGAAATCGCCGTTTTTTTCCGAAAAATATATCAAAGCAAAAAAAGCGGAGGTAGTCTCTCAAAATGAAAATGAGGTTGATTGAAAACCCGGAATTCACAAAAATGAGCGGCGCTGAACAAATGGCTCTGGACGAAGCGATCTTTAAAGAATATGAGGAAAACGAAAAGGTCGATTATCCGATAACTCTCAGATTTTATTCTTTTAACCCGTCATGCGTGACGTTCGGCTATTTTCAGAAAAATTCGACGCTCAACCACGATTTTATAAAAAAGAACGGTTTTGAGACTATCCGCAGGATAACCGGCGGCCGCGCCGTACTCCATCATAAAGATATTACGTATTCAGTGATTGTGCACAAGTCGTCGGGCCTTCATTCCGATTCGGTCCTTCAAAACTACGGTCACGTAGCTAATGCTATTTTATGCGGGCTTTCAAAACTTTCAATAAACGGAGAATTGCATCCGTCAGTTAGAAAAGAGATCGGCGAATCCGAAAATATCAAAGGCGCGATATGTTTCGATTCACCATCATTTTTAGAAATAAAGGTTAACGGCAAAAAATTCTGCGGCTCCGCGCAGCATAAAGTCAATTCTTGTTTTTTACAGCATGGAACTATATTTATGGAATTTGATCCCAAACTTCATTATATGGCCATGACGCCGCCTGAAAATCTTAAATTCGCCGATGATGATCTCATTGCTACGCTTTCAAACGGCCTTAAAAATTCGGTCTGCTCGATCGATGAGATAGAAGGGCTTTCTCAAAAGCCAGATTTTTTTACGTTATCTGAAGCTCTGGCGCGCGGCTTTTCCGAAAGTTTCAAAGCCGGTATTGAAAAAACTTCGCTTTCGAATTCCGAGGCCAAACGGTTTCAGGAACTAAAAAAAACGCGTTACGTTACTCCCAGATGGAATACTATGCGCTAATTATCATCATTTTTAATTCAAATCAAAAAAACTAATAAAATTTAAAAACTTTCCGATAATTCAATATAAGCCTGAATATATTTTTAGAAATTTTAATTACCGGAGAGTTATATATGATCAAAAACCGCAAAAGATTTAGTCTGTTCTTAGTTCTTCTGCTCATTTTGACTTTTTCTGGAAGCATATTCGAAGCCGACGCCGCCGCGCTCGGTAAAAAGAAAAAGGGATATTCTTCAAAAAAGAAAGGTCAGGTGGTTTCGACCGCCGTTAAAGCGAAATCCTCCGCGAAGGCAGCATCAAAAAAAACAAGTTCCGTCTCCCTGAGCGCGTCGACCGTAATTGACGATACCGCTGCCGGACGGAAAATCGCGGCGCCAGTGAAGAAAAGCAAGTCAAAAAAGAAGGCTAAAAAGGTTTCTAAAATTGAAAGCGTTTCGGAAGAGACCCTTTCGACCAAAGTCGTAATTGGCGATGACGAAAAAGCATCCGGGAAAAAACCTTTAACGTTAGCCGCTACGGCCGAAACTTCTTACGTCGAGGAATATCCGCTTGCGAAAACCGAAAAAAAACAGGCGAAAAAACAAAGCGCCGCGCCCGTGACAAAAGCTTCAAACGATGGCTTTTTCTCGAAATATTTCGGAAACGCCGAATCGAGGCTTAAATGGTTTCCGGGTTTATATCTTAATGTAGGCGCGAACGTGCTGGAGGATTCAAACAGCGGCGCGAGAAAAATATGGACAAAACTAGGGCTTATTCCTCGCTTTTCGTATGAAAAATTCAGTTTCGCTTACGACCTGACATTTCATTTCGACGAGAACAACGCGCTTAGAAAAGGAGACTGGGACTCGTTCGATGATTTTGTCAGAAAGATATATTACATTTATTATGGCAGTGAAAACAGCCGTTTTAATGCTCGTATCGAAATGCTTGACGACGTGACGCTCGGTTCCGGCGCGATATTTAGAAACTATTGCGGAAGCCTCAGATATCCCCTCCTCGATAAAAAAGTCGGCGGCGTTTTTTCATGGAATTCTGGATATGACGATACGGCCAAATTTTTCGTGGATGACATAGCTTCACCCGCAATTTACGGCGTTTCAGCCGAAATAACACCTCATGATAAACTTAGCGTCGGAGCCCAGCTTATTTCCGACAACAAGGTGAACACCGGTTGGAAAAACGAAAATGTTTCCGTCGGTTCGGTTCATCTTGGAATACCGCTCATTTCAAACAGCGGCACGAAATTCAAAATATACGAAGAGATAGGATCCATTAATAATTTCGGAAGCGGTATGCATACCGGCCTTATAACGGAAGTTCAGGATCTGACGTTTAAAAACGAATTCCGCGTATTCGGCTCGAATTACATTCCAAATTACTTTGATACTCTTTATGAAATGGAACGTCATTATAAAGGCCGCGCTCTTATAAGGCTTGCCGATAACGGCGAGCGTTATTCCGGCTGGTTTAACGAAGTAAAGGCGAAAATAAGCGACAGCTACACACTAAGGCTTTCTTATGAAAAAGACTACGCGCCCTATCTTGTGCCCCATCTTTCACTTGGCGTTGATTATACCGGCACGGAATATAAAAAGTTGAAGCTTTCGTTTAATTATGACCGCAAAAACCTTTATTATTCCGGCGTTAAAAACAACGGTTCGATATATGGAATTAAGGCCAGATACGATATTTCCGAATCATCGAGCCTGACTTATGAAATGCGTCACATATTAAATCTCGCCGGTCGCGAAGCCGATTCGGTCAACATAGAAACTCAGTTGAAATTCTGATTTGTGTTGCAAAAATTCTAGAAACTATGCTATACTTTATTATGAAAAAGTATAGCATAGTTTTTTTAAAAGAGCTTATTTCCGAGCAAATAATGGCATGGACGCTATTATTCAAACAAGCTATGGAGGGATTTTTATTTTTATTAACACTAATATCGCTTCAATAAATGCCAACAGGCATCTTTGTCAAACGGGTCTCGACCTGGATAGATCGCTCGAAAGATTATCGTCGGGTTTACGTATCAACAGCGCCTCAGATGACGCTTCGGGCCTTGCCGTAGTTGAAAAAATGTATGCTCAAAGAACGGGTCTTGCTACTGCTATTCAAAATACGCAGGACAGTTCTTCATTGTTTAAGATCGCTGAAGGCGCGCTTGAACAGGTTGGAAAAATGCTCAATCGTCTTGAAGAACTAACTGTAAGAGCAGCTACCACGACTCTCACGACTTCCGATCGCGAGTCTATCGCAAAAGAAGCAGGCGAACTCATCGGCCAGATCGATGAAGTATCCAATAATACGGAATATAATTCAATCAAGGTTTTGAAACAGGGACTTTCTGATGCGTCGATCAACAAGACTTTTGGCACGGGACAATCAGGAAGCGTCAAAATTCTTGTAAATCCATATACGATCAGAGATTCAACCAGCTTGACACTTTCGGTTGTATCCACGGCGGAGCCGGCGCAAATAACAGGCACAAAACTCTTTAGTGCGACAATTTTTCCGCCATCGACAGGTTATGTTAGCAACATTACAATTAACGGTGCCACGATAACCATTCTTGCCGCTGATACCATAAATACAATAATGGCCAAAATTAACTCTCAAAATTCCAGTACCGGTGTTATAGCCGTTACCGATGGTCCTGTCAATTTTTCATTGATAAGCGGAAAGATCGACGCGGATGCCGCCAATGTCGCTTCACCCACTGGAGGAATAAATGGCAGCGCTATAGGTTATATGACAGTTGGAGCTTCAGCGTATGTTCTTACTGGCGGCGATACTACCGTATGGAATAAACTTGGTCTTGCCGGTGGAATTTTAGCGACTGGTTCGAACGCTCAAGCTAATATTGGCGGCATTCCAATGTCGTCGGATGACAGCAAAGGTAGCGTTCTTAAGATGACAAGTGTAAGCTCGGACGCATACGGCCTCACTATCGGAACGGATATGTACAACGGCGCGTACGGCGGCGTTATTTTCAACGACCACATTCCTGGGGATCAGATAAGTCACACAAGTGATACTACGGGAGCCGATGCTTTTGATATAACTTTCACTGTCGGCGACACGCTCAGGATGCATGTCGGCGCAAATTATGACCAGACATTAAGTTATAAGATGGGTTCATGTGATACGAAATTAATTGGTACGGGTGCTTCGTCAAAATTCGGATCGCTCTCCGATATTTCACTTCTCTCCGCCTCAGATGCCAATATATCGCTTAAAGTAGTTCAGGCCGCTATCAGCGATGTCGCTACGATGCGTTCTAACATGGGCGCCATATTGAACCGCCTCGGTCATACAAATGTAACTTTGCAGGTTCAAAACGAAAACATGACGGCTTCCGAATCAAAGATTCGCGACGCGGATATCTCGCTTGAAATGACAAATTATACGAAACAGCAGATATTGGTGCAGGCCGCCACTTCGATTTTGGCTCAGGCTAACTCCAGGCAGCGCGGCATATTGCAATTGATCAAATGATTCAATATTTCATGAATGCGCCTGTTTGCGACTACGCTATTGCAAGAGGAGACGCTTTTATTTCGAAAAGTTATAACTATGCGCAGTTTTTGATGGCTGGCGCAGGTTGATACGGCCGACGAGAAATCCAAGTATATTAAAAAAAAATAATATATAAAACCGCGTCATAAATATCTAAAAGGCGCGGCTTTTAATTGAAAATCATTAAAAAATAGGCTTGACTTATATTTTAGTATTTGTTAAAATAAGAGTGGCACTTTATTTATTTTATACGGATGCATATGACGAAGCGGCATTTTTAAGTTCAGACATTTCATAAAGTTTGAACGCGATAGGAGCGGTTCATTATGATAGCTAAGATAAATTCACTGAAAAAAACGGCAGGCTTCGCTTTAGTATATGTTCTTTTCATGGTCGCCATTCTATTTTTATTCGGATATACGATCGTTATGATGATGCGCCAGGAAGCGACGTCATCTTTTACTTATCTTGACGCCAACATAGCTCATTTCGTGGCCGAAACCGGCATAGAACATGCTTTATACGTTTTAAAAGGGCATAGAAACAACGACGACATCCCGCAGAGCGGCGGTCAATCAACTTTAAAGATAAACACTAAATTTGGCGCTTTT
>CAZJFS010000203.1:0-7362 GCA_964545075.1 uncultured bacterium | reverse complement strand
TATAGTTAAATCCGTTCAGAAAGAGTTTGCCGGCGTCAAAATAAAACTTACGATAAAAGATCAATACCAGAATATGGGCGTTATAATAAAAAAACATCCGGATTTCATGAAACTGACCGAACGGGCTGTTAAAGATGCAGGGTTGAAGCCTTTTTACAGGGCGATACGGGGAGGCACCGACGGGGCGCGCCTTACGTTCATGGGCATCCCGACGCTCAATCTTTTCGCGGGAATGTTCAACCCGCACAGCAAGAACGAATGGGCTTCGGTAAGGGCGATGGAATTTGCGGTAAAAACTATCGTGAATATAGCGAAACTCGCTTAAACCGGTATTTTTCCGGCGTTTTATAATTGAATAGTTTGTATTTCTTTTTTAAAAGCGTCGATTTCAGCCTCGACGCTTTTAAAAAGATCGGCGGAGGTTTCCAGCGTGTCGTCTTCGCCCATTTTTTCCAGTGCCGATAAAATGTTAGCCACCCGCATAGCTCCAGCCATCAGAGCCGTTCCTTTCAGCTTGTGCGCTGAAAATTTGAGCTTTTTCGAGTCTCGATCGCTGACCGCCTTATGTATTTCCAGCATATATTTTTCATGGTATTCGTTGAACATTGAAATGGCGTCCTTTATAAGGTCTTTTTTACCGCCCATGTTTTTTTTAAGTTTTTCGATATCAATGATTTTAACTTCCTCCGCCGGTTCGCTTGAAGCATCTGAAGTTTCAATGTTTTTTTGGTTTTCCGTCGATTCTTTTCCGTAATTGATGAATTTAATGATCTCGTTTATAAATTGGTCGATATTCAAAGGTTTGGAAATGAAGGAATCCATTCCGGCATTTATGCAATCAAGTTTGTTCTCTTTCATCGCGGTCGCGGTCATCGCGATTATCGGCGTTTTTATTTTTAATTGTCTGATCTGCTTTGTCGCCTCGAGTCCGTCAAGCACCGGCATTTGAACGTCCATCAAAATAATATCGAATTTATCCGAACTCGCTTTTTCGACGGCGACTTTGCCGTTTTCGGCCACGGTTACATCAAATCCCGAAGATTGAAGCAGATTTAATCCGAGTACGATGTTCGTCTCGTTGTCTTCAGCGAAAAGCACTTTATAGCGTTTGGATGTATCGATTTTGGCCGTTTTCACGGTGTCCTCGGCGGGCGTTTTTTTATCTGAAAAAATACCGCATTTTTTAAATTTTATGATGAAATAAAAAGTGCTGCCTTTCCCTTCCCTGCTCTCGATAAATATCTTTTCGCCGCCCATGAGCTTTACAAGTTCGTTGGAAATTGAAAGCCCCAGGCCGGTGCCGCCAAATTTTCGCGTTACCGTGCCGTCGGCCTGGACAAAGGGATGAAATATTTTTTCCTGCTCGTCTGCGGCGATGCCGATACCGCTGTCGGCGATCGAAATTTTAATCAATGAATCCGTATCAGTGTCGGATATTAATTCGCTATTGATTGTTACGCGGCCTTTTTCGGTGAACTTTATGGCGTTGGTCGTAAGATTGAGAATTATCTGCCTGAGCCTTGACGGATCGCCAAGCAAATTATAATTCTGGCGGGCGTCTATCGAATAAGTAAGTTCGATATTTTTGTTTATCGCGCTTATTTTAGATATGCTGTAAACCTCATAAATAACGTCTATGAGATTGAATTCAATTTTTTCAATATAAATTTTATTGGCTTCGATCTTGGAAAAGTCAAGTATGTCGTTGATCAAATCAAGCAGCGCGCGCCCGCTGGTTCTTATGTAATGAAGCATTTCCTTTTGTTCGAAATTTAATTCCGTCCTGTCCAGAAGATCCGAAAAACCGATTATGCTGTTCATCGGCGTCCTAATTTCATGGCTCATGATCGCCAGAAATCGCCCTTTAATTTTGTTCGCCGAGTCAGCGATTTCAGCGGTTTTTTTCAGCTTTTCCTCCATGTCCTTATATACGGTTATATCGGTGGCGTAAAACAGGTATGTGTCATTATATACCGGAAGGATATGCACGTGCCATATTTTTTCAAACATCCTGATTTCCTTGACGTCAAATGCCATATTGTTCGATATGGCAACGTCGAGAATTTGAAATTGGCCTTCATTCGCGTCGATATCTTCTTTTTTTATAAAACATTCTTTATCGCACCGCAGTTCCCAGCACCGCTTATAATCGGCGGCTCCAAGCATTTCAGCCGCTTTATTAAATATCAATATGCGTTTTTGCCCGTTTATTAACATCATGGGATCGGTAATGCTGTCTAATATAACTTCATTTAAAAATAATTGTTCCTGAAGCGTTTTTTCAGCCTCTTTTTTATAGGAAACGTCCGTGAAAACCGTTATTATATATTCCCTATGCTTGACGGCGTAAAATTGGAACCAGGATTTTTCGCCGTTGAACATCAGCGAATGGTCGTAATAAAGCGGCATCCCCGTTTTAAATGTTTTTGAATACATGTTGAAAAGGCCGCCTTCGTTGATATGATAGATCAACGCGCCGAGCGGTTCGCCGTTTAATGCGTTCCCTTCATATCCCAATAAAAAATTAGCGACCTTGTTTGAAAATACGCACTTATAATCAACGATCTTGCAGTTTTCATCTTCGACGGGCCGCATGACGATTATTCCGTCGCTGGAACTGTTTAAAACGCTGTTCAAGAGTTCTAAAGAGTTTTTGGAGATATTGGAGGCGATTTCTTTTTCAACGAGAAGGTTGCGGATCTTTTCTTCGCTCTCGCGCAGCTCTTTCATGTTTTTTTCCAGGTTCATATTCGCTTCGAACAGTTCCAGCGCCATTTCGATCGACGAACGCAGGACGAAGGCGCCTGAATTTTTCAATACATAGCCGTAGCGATTGATGTTTTTAACCTTTTCCACGTATTCCTTTTCAGAATGCGTGGTTGTGAAGACGATCGGGAGATTTCGCTTTTCGAGGATCCGTCTGGCCGTTTCAGGGCCGTCGATACCGCTGCCGAGTTCTATGTCCATGAGAATGAGATTTATCTTTTCATCGCTTGACGCGATCTCCAAAGCGGCCTCGCCGGTATTCGCGCTGATCACGTTGAATCCGGCTTTTTGTATGAGCCGGGATGTGAAATTTGCGGTAAAAGCATCGTCCTCAACGATAAGGATAGTTTTCCGATCTTGCACGCTCATCATTTAATCCTTTGTTTATCATCGATACGGAAAATATTATATCATATTTCGGAGGAATATAAAAGAGTTCCTGCGGATTGCGCTATATTTATTTTGAGCCGGGCCGAAATTATTTTCCGGTCCCGAAAAGATATTTCAGCATTGCGGGCATTCTTCGCCGCCATGCGAATTCATTGTGGCCCGCGCGATTGAATTCGTGGTACGCGTAATTTTTAAAATGCGGAAATTTTTTTCTTATCTGGCGGTCGAGGTAGCGCGAATGATCTAATTCTTTCTGTTCCTCGGCCGTGCCCATATCCATCCATATCTTCCAATTTTTATCGCAGAGAGGTTTTGAAAGCGTGAATGGAATTATTTCGCCATCTCCCCACCAGAGGGTTGGCGAAACTGAAAGTATTCCGTGAAATACTTCCGGGTGCGAAAGCCCGATGTAAAGCGATATCAGTCCGCCGAGGGATGATCCGCCGATGGCCGTGTTTTCAGGGTCCTTCAGCG
The DNA here is from genome assembly GCA_964545075.1 of uncultured bacterium. Classification (GTDB taxonomy): domain Bacteria; phylum Muiribacteriota; class UBA9980; order UBA9980; family UBA9980; genus DAOPXV01. The sequence continues at coordinate 3,732 of CAZJFS010000203.1, read as the reverse complement.
TCCTGAAATTTTTATCGATATAAGGCTTAAGTTCTTTTATTATGAAATTAGAATAATTTTCGCCGTTCCCGCCGCCTTCGTCAGGATCGACGTAAGGCGTCTACTCATCGTAACGCTCCGGAGTGTTATATATCCCAACGACTATTATTTCGCGCATTTGACCGGATCTTACCAGCCGCGCGACCGCCTCGTCGACGCCCCAGTCGGAGTTTCCGAAAGCGATATTCGGGTCGAAAAGATTGTTTCCGTCATGCATGTAAAGCACCGGATAAGAAGCTTTTTCCCGTCCGCCGTCGAAATAGCTCTGGGGCAGGAGAACGGCGATATTTCGCGGATAATTAAGAAATTTCGACTTGAATTTTTTGATCATTTTATGTTTGCCGACCAGCTCCAGCGCGTAGTTGTTATAAGAGGCGTTGGCGGGAACCATGTCCGACCACATTTCGACCTCGCATGTCATACGGCTGACTTTCGAAGGCTTGACGTATAGGAATCTGTTTTCGATATCCCAGCCTTCATGGTCTTTTTCGATTTTCCCGAAGCCTCCGCGCGTAAATTTGAACAGCAGTTTTTTATGGCGCGGTATGTATGCGCTGAATTGAAACGAGCGGTCGGATATTTTTTGAAGCTTTACCAGATTGGGCTTCCAGTTTCCAAGGGCCGGGTGGTTTCCCGTTATATATATAACGCTTGAAGGTGGCGTGTTTTCAGGTACTCTGACGGTTATTACGACATTCGCGTCTTCGGCCGAGGCTGTTTCGGTCGCAAGGCAGATAATTAATAGCGCGGATAAAGCGGTAAATAAAAAAACGTGCATCGGGTTTCTCCAGTCTTGATTTTATTTTAAATTGAATATCAGTTTTTATTTTCGGCGCCGAAAACGAAGCAAAGCGGAAGATGAAAACGCTTTCCCCATGCCACGGCGTTATGCGGGGCGTTAGGGAATTCCTCATACCTGAAATTCGCGAACCCCGGGAACGCCTTCCTGATCCCTTCCGCGAATTTTCTGGCGTGGCGCAGGGCCTCTTCGCCTTCTATAAGGCCCATGTCTATCCATATCTTCGTTTTTTTCATGTTGATTTTCCGCGACGCGGCCCAGCTGAGGAGTTCGCCGTCGGCCCACCACAGCGAAGGGGAAATGGCGATCATCGAAGAGAACACTTCGGGATGCGAAAGTCCGATGTATAAGGAAATTATTCCGCCGAAGGACGCTCCGCCGATAGCCGTGTCGCGTGACGTTTTAAGAGTGCGAAACCGGTCGTCGATATAAGGCTTGAGCTCGTTGATTAAGAATTTAGAATAGCTTTCGCCGCCGCCGCCGCCGTATTCCTCAGATTTGAACGGCGTGTATTCGCTGGCGCGGTCCGGCGTATTATAGATCCCGACGACGATTATGTCGTTCATCTGATTCGACGACGTAAGCTTGTAGATCGTCTCGTCCAGGCCCCAATCGCAGTCCAGATGGGAAATATAAGGGTCGAAAAGATTGTTTCCGTCGTGCATGTAAAGCACGGGATAGCGTTTTTTACCGCCTTCGCCATAGCCGTCAGGCAGATAAACCACGACGTTTCTTGCGTGCGAAAGATATTCCGATTTGAAATTTTTAATAAGTTCGTAATTTCCTATGATGTTTAAAATCTCATGGTCCGCCTTCGAAAAGGTTTCGGGCAGGTCGTTCGCCGGTTTAATATCAGCCCATGAGCTGATCTCGCAGGTTATTTTGTTGAATGATTGCGGATTCACCATCAGGACGCGGTTCTGCATTTCAAAGCCTTCGGGGTCCTTTTCTACCTTCGAAAAATCGCCCCTCGTGAATTTGAATTCGAGCTTCGTCTCGGAGGCGATATAAGCCGAAAACTGATATGTGCAGGGGGCGAGTTTAACGAGTTCGATTTCGCCGGCCTTCCAGTCGCCCAGCAGCTTGTGGTTTCCGCTGATATATATTTTAGAGCCTTCCGGCGTGAGTTTTGGAACGCGAACTATTATTGAAACGTTATACGAAATAGCCCACGCTTTTGAAGGCGTTAGAAGAGCGGCCGCGAACGCCGTTAAACATAATAAAGAAAGCATACTCATTTTAAGCGAAGCCTCCAGGTTGATAAAAAAATAGAAAAACATGCTGATATTTTAAGAGAATTATAGCATAAAAAGGTTTAAAAGTTAAGAAATAATTTAGGTGAAATATTTTTATTGTAATTTTAAATGTCATTTGATAAAATATATTATCGTTCCGGCTGGAAATGTTATAAATTAAAAAGGCCCCGGCTCGTTTCAAACATTTATAAATACTTAAACGATGGAGCAACTAAGCGATATGGAAAACCTCGGTTCTCTGACTCCTAAAATATTCTGGGTTAACGATAACTACAATGTGCTTATTATGATAAAAACCCTGCTTGAAGAAAACGGGTTTTCCGACGTGGAACTTTTCAATAATGGTTCCGATTTGCTTGAACGGTTGAAAACCTGCCTGCCGTCGCTTATAATTTCCGATATACACATGCCGGAAATAGACGGGTTCGCGTTGCTGAAATCACTTAAGTCCAGCTCCGATTGCAGGATAAATCAGATTCCCTTCATATTATATTCAGGGACCTTTAATGATTATGAAACAAGAAAATTAGCCAATGAGTTCGGCGCAAAGGCTTTCTTCAATTCGCCCCTCGATCAGAAGCTGTTTTTAGAGACGATAAACAAAATATTTGTCATGGAAGATCCGGCCGAGCGCGGTTTCGATCCGACCGTTACGATCAATCCCCGCGGCGAGACAAGGCTTTTGATACTGGAAGACGACATATTCGTGTCGAAATTTTTGTTGCATTCACTGAAAACGTTGAACTATTGCATGCGCGGCGTTTCAAGCGTCGCTGAGTTCAATGTTGTTTTCAAGGAATTTTCGCCTCATGTGTGCATCCTTGATTATAATCTTCCGGACGGTAACGGAATGGAAGTTTTAAAAACCATAAAAGCGGAAAATCCTCAAATCCGGGCAATAATGATGACCGCGCTTTCAAACGAAAACATGATCGAGGATTTTATAAAGGAAGGCGCGGATAATTTCATTAATAAGCCTATAAACATTAGAAACCTTATGACGGCCGTTCAAACCGCAGCGGAAAGCTTCGTCCCGAAACCGCCGGCAAGGGATGAGGCCGCCGCTATAATACCCGAACCGCCCTCGCCCGTCAAGGCGCTTTCAGCACGCGAAGGCGAAGATTTTTTTCAGAACGCCCCAATACCTCTCGCGCTGCTGGATTCCAATTTTAATTTCGTGTCCTATAACCATGAATTTTCAAAGCTCGTTTCAAGATTCGGCGATTTCACCCGGTCCGCTTCATCCGCCGGCCTTAATTTTTCAGCGATCATGGACCCGCCATCGTTCGAGAGGCTCAGGGCTCTTATGACTTTCGCCAGAGATGGCGGCTCTCTTTTCAGGGAAAGCTTTTCATTTAAGAATAACGATAATTCCGGCAATCTTATCGAGATGACCATTTCCATGAATTCTTCGAATCCGCCCGCCGGCGATCCTGAATTTCGCGTCGCGGTCGAACTTGTCCGGCTTATACTGAAATAGTTTTTTTCAGGCGGATATCCAGAGTCCTAAGAAGCGGTCAAGAATATCAACGCTTCGAAACTTCACCATAACTGGTGGAGCTATATGTTTAGAAATTCCTCGGAAAACAAGTAATTAAATCAGACCCGCACCCGGTTTTTCATGCGACTATGTGATAC
>CAZJFS010000202.1:0-7365 GCA_964545075.1 uncultured bacterium | reverse complement strand
CACTCCTTAGCCCCCGCTTTTTTCAATATCTCAATGATCTCTTTGTAGCTGCCGCTATCGCCATAACTGTTATTTCTCGTGATACTAAGCGCCGTCCTGTCTTCTCGGTCGACGGCGTTGATATCGATCCCGCGTTCGATGAATAACTTGACGAGTCCGGGCTCAACCAGATTCACGTATCTTATGCAACCTTCAGCCAGAGGCGACATGGCAAGAATTAGCGCATTCTGTTTTTCGCCGTCCAGCCGGTTCACGTCAATACCGTGGTCTAAAAGCACTCGAGCCACGCCAATATCGGGGCGCCTTCTCATGGCGATAAGTAAAAGATCTTTCCGGTCCTTATCCCTAGCGCCTTTTTCAAGAAGATATTTGACAAGTTCACCGTTACCGCCGCTTAAGGCCGCAACTAAAAGACTGACGCCGTTCGCGTTTGAATAATTTACGTCCGCGCCGTTTTCCACGAAAAATTTAACCATGCCGAAATTACCGGATGCCGCTGCGTCAAAAAGCCCGTGTTCGTAAAAGTTTTTGTCGAATTCCAATTTTGCGCCACGGTTCAAAAACATCTCGACGACCTCAACCGTCCCGAAAGCTATGGTTTCAAGAAGTATCGAGCTGTCATTTCGAACCGCCGCATCGGGCCGGGCACCTTTATCAAGAAGCGCTGCTACTTCAGCCGTATCGCCGTCAAGCGCCATGTTCCGAAGCATCGCGTTAAGATTTTTTTCGTCTTTCAGATCGATCGTAACGCCGCTCTCGATAAAATTTTTAACGGTTTTGCCGCTGCCATTTAAAACGGCCATCTCCATACATGTCCGCCCGTCATTGTTTTTCATATACGCGTCGGCGCCGTGTTCGAGAAGCAATTCACAGGCGCCGCCTTTCCAGTAAGACGCTGCTTTATAAAGAACCGTTTCACCTTTATTATTTTTGTGATTCACGTCAGCGCCCTTTTCAACCAGAAATTTTATCAATTCAAATGACGCCTGGTGATAAAGCGCTATCTGAAGCAAATTATCGCCTTCATCATCGCAATAATTAATATCACCTCCGGTTTTCAGCAAAAACTCCATTATATCTGTTTTTCCCGAATTGGACCTGGCCGCGTTATACATAACGCCCATGCGATCGGGACAGCGTTTCAGATCTATTCCGCGGCTCGCGAAATACTTCAAAATCCCTAGTTGTTCCCTGAAAACCGCGTCCCTGAAAGCGTCTTCCTGCCAGTTGCCGGCCTTATATTTAAGTTCAGCGCCGTTATCCGCGAGCAATTTGAACATTTCAAGATCGCCGTTATCCTGCGCTTTAAATAATAACGGCTTACTGATGCTTTTTCCTGCCATCTGGTTGACATTCGCGCCCTTTTTGATCAGAATGGCCGCTTCCCTCGTATTCCCTGAAAGCACGGCATTTATAAAAAAAGCGTTCATTGAAGTCCGGTCGTTCATATCAGCCTTCGCGCCTTTTTTTTGAAGTTTTTTCACCGCGGCCGTCAAACCCTTGCCCGCGGCCAGAAACAGCGCCGTCTCGTTCTTTTTATTTTTATGATTTATATTTTTAGTTTTTTTCAAAACAAGCTCCAGCTCTCCAGTTTCAAGTCCATATTCATGGGTCTGCATCAAATAGATCAGCGCGTTATTGCCTTCGTTGTCCGATCCGTTCGCGTCGGCGCCGTTTTTCAGCAAAAGTTCCGTTACCTCAAGCCCGCCGTGTTCGACCGCGTACCACAGAGCGGTCCGGCCGGCCTTATCTTTCAAGTTATTCTTCGCGCCCTTTTTGATCAATAAAGAAGTCATCTTCTGGTTCCTGTAAGACCCCGCGGCGATCATAAGCGCCGTAACTCCTTCATTATCGGCCGCGTTGACATCCGCCCCGCTATTTAACAAAAGTTCCGCCAGCTTAATGTTTTTTTCGTGCCAGACCGCCCTCATAAGAGCCGTCTTTCCCCATTCATCCGGAAAATTGATATCCGCGCCTGATCTGACGGCCAGTTCTATCAGCTCATAATTTTTATCGTTATCCGCCATCCTGGAAACGCTTCCAGAGACCGCCTTATTTATCAGCGCTCCCAGCGATATAAGATATTTCACTATACGCCTGTTGACGTTTCTAACTGTTCTTCCGCCGCCGCGCGAAGAATGTCCGGAGTAATGATCACCCCGGGGAAGCGAACAGGAAAGCGCGCTTTCGCCGCGGCTATTTTCAAAATTTATATCGGCGCCGCTTTTAACGAGGAAATCGACCATATCAAAATTATCGGCGATGACCGCTTTCATAAGCGGCGTGGTCTCGTTCTCGACCGTGTCGTTGATCGAAATTCCCGATCCTATAACGGCTTTCACTTCAGAAGTGCTTCCGTCGCAAATGGCCTGTAAAAGCATCTTCCGACCGGCTGCTTTATCCTTTAATTCGACTTTCGCGCCGGCTTCAATCAAAAGCTTTGCAATTTCGCCTTTAACGCCATAATCATTCCGGTTTTTATATCCCCCGGGTTCTTTATCATCCATGCTTTTCGCCACCATCAGCGCGTTCATTCCCTGTTTATTTAAAGCGGTCGCATCCGCGCCTTTTTTCAAAAGCAGTTTTATCGTTTCAACATCGCTGTTTTTTACGGCTTTTATAATCGCGGGGTCTCCTTCATTGTCCTTTTCATTTATATCAGACCCGGTTTCAATAAGCAGTTTTATGACCTCCGGTTTATTTTTAAGCCTCAGCGACTCCATAAGGGGAGTGTTTCCCCATTTATTGCGGCACTTGACGTCCGCCCCGGCTTTTATGAAAAGCTTTATCATTTCAGCATTCCCATGCATCAGCGCATCAAAGAAGGCTTCAGTGAACCGCTCGGATCTTATATCTATATTTTTCGAATATTCAAAAAATATTTTAACCGCCTTTTCATCGTCCGAAGAAATCACGCGCGCTAACGCGCCTTCGAATCTATTGTATTCGTCGTATATAGCGGCGCCTTTTTCCAGCAGCGGTTTCATCGCTTCATATTTTTTCGTCTTTATCGAATAATTCAGGACCGTCTCCTCGGGACCGCTGCGGATCTGCTGGAATTTAGCTTCGGGCGACGCGCCTGCTTTCAAAAGAGCGTTTATTTCAACGGTGTTTTCGTTCATGACCGCGCACATAAGGAGAGAATCCTTAGCCTGCTGGTTCTCTGGAGCCGTCTTCACTCCGGCTTCCCTTAAAAGTTTCATGGCCTTCTGGTTGTTTTTGGAGGCGGCTATGGAATACGCCGTCCTGTCAGAATAGCCAACGGCGTTCACATCCGCTCCTTTTTCAATAAGCAGTTTGACGCATCCGGTATCGTCGCAATATTCGACCGCGGCCATCAGCGCCGTATCTCCGAACCTGTTCGCATGGTTAACATCCGCTCCTTTTTCTATCATCTTTTTAAGAAGCGTCGGATCGCGCCGCGCGTTAACGGCGTCGGTTAAAACGGTGTACTGATAATCTCCGGGTTCCGGATCTACGCTCGCGCCGCGGTCGATAAGGGCGTTTACTATATCATCGGGCGCCCCTTTTTCAAGCGCGATACGAAGGACGCTAATCTTCGTCACATCCACGGCGATCTCAATTTCGATGCTTTTATCGATAAGATATCTCGCGACATCGAATTTTCGTGAATTGAGCGCGCTTATCAGAGCGTTTTCACCATTTTTGTTCCTCGAGTTTATCCTGACGCCAAGTTCCACCAGATATTTTATAAATCCTGCGTCAGCGAAAAACATTGAAATCATTATGGCGTTATTTCCATCCGAATCGAACGCGTTTATATCGGCGCCTCTTTCAAGCAGCAGCTCTATCGAGCGAGTATCTCCCGCGAATGCCGCGTTAAGCAGAAGAGGCTTTCCGAATAAACTGACATTGGTCCTGGCTCCTTTTTCGATCAAATAATGCCTCATCGGCATCTCCGTCCCATGCGACACGAACAAAACGGCGGGTATCCCCTGAATATTTTCGGCGTTAACGTTGGCGCCGCTATCGACGAGCGCCTTGAACACTTCAAAATTTCCTTTTGAAATAGCCATTATAAGCGGATGCGCGAGATTAGTCTCGCATGTTTTATTAACCGAAGCGGGATCTTTTTTTATCGCCGCCAGGACCTTTTCAAGATCGCAGCGGTCTATCGCGTCATGTATCTCGCCGGCATGAGAAGCCGCGACCATATCGCTAAAAAAAACAGCGATAAAAATTAAAGTTAACGCATAAAATTTTATGATCGATAAGAGTTTTTTCATCATTTCTTTTTCCCGCCTTCGTTTGCTTCAGCTTTCTTTTCTATAGCTTGCAGCGCTTCATCGAACAGCTTTTTATCCTTCAACCTGAAAGGCCTGAATCCGAGTTTCAAAAGCAACGCGGCCGCGCGAAATCTTATTTTTTCATCTTTCGTTTCAAGCATATTAACAAGCGGCCTGTAATTATATAACCGGCCAATAAAGTCGAGACCGTCCATCGCCAGAAGAGCTTCAGCCTTGTCGGAAGATCCGAGACGCCAGGCCAGCATATCCAGGGCTCTTATTTTATCTATCTTTACTAGCGTTCCGAGGATCGCCTTTTTATCCAAGACGGCGGTTTTTTCATTGAAATATTCGGCGCCAAGCTTTTCAAATCCGCCATATTCATTGACCGTTTTCAAGTTCAAACCGGAAAAACACGCGGTCAGATCTTTTTTAATTTTAAGCAAGAAAGCATTTCGAACGATTAATTTTTCAAAAATATATTCCGGAGCGGCTTTTATGCCAAATAAAATATATTTCAAAGCCTTTCTCTGTATGGGCGATCCGCCCAGCCTGTCCAAAACATCATAACATTTTTCGTAAAGCCGTTCTTCTTCAGCCAGCATATACAAGAACCTGATGGCTTTTTCACCATACTTTTCAAGTCCGGCCGGGTCTTTTTTCAGATAAAGGCATCTTATTCTATCGTTATCGTCATATGGAAACGAGCCGGCGTCAGATTCAACCGGACCGCCTTCAAAAACTTGCGACGCGGCTTCGCGAAGTTTGGCGTTCCCGCTTTCGGCGAGCATCGCAACTTCATGATACGCTATAGGATTTGTCTGCCATATAAAATGAAACGCCATTTTTTGTTCGTCGCCGCCTGCGGCCAGGCGTGTGACGAAATATTTCGAGACCGCCGAAAATCTTTCGCGGTATTTCTCATATAAAACCACGCCGTTATAATTTTTAAGTATCAATATAAGTCGAAGCGCTATATCGTTCCTTTTTTCAGCGGAAACTTCCGTGGTCATAACCGCAAGAAGCGAATCGACCTTTTTAAAAACCTCGTCGCGCGATGTCCAGTTTTTATCGGCGGTATAAAGACATTCACTCCATTTTTCAGGCACTAATGAACGCTCATCGTCATAGATATCCAGAAGCGGCCCGACGGCGCTTTCCCGAACCGACGCGGCAAGAGCTCTGCCCGCGGCATCTCTGAGCCTTTTATCCTTTTCCTTCAGCGCTTTTTTAAGAGTTTCCGCGGCTTCGGGATGCGCAAGGCACGCGAGCTTTTTACAAGCTAGTATCCTTATTTCAAGGCTCTGATCGTTCACGCACTCGATTATTTTCTTAAAAACGTTTAGGGCTTCCTCGCGTTTTTTCCATTTTTCATCCACATTATCAAGGCTTTTTGAAAGAAGTGAAGAATCGTTCAAGCTTTTCGCCAGAAGCTCGTCGAGATGCTTGAAAATATCGTCCTGCATGGAACCGGTCAAAAAATCATAGGCGGCGGGTTGTTCAGAAGTATCTGAATGAATGATTTCAAAAACCTTCCGCTCGGCCTCGTCTTTAGGATAACCCTTGAGAGCTTCCGCCGCGGCGTATCTGATCTTAGCGTCATTGTCCCTGAGCGAGGCCGCTATTTTATTGAACGCCGAATCGATGCCGAAAAAACCGCACATTTCGATCGCGCGGATTTTTTTTTGCACATCAGGTATATTGATAGCCGCAAGCGCTATTTTTGAAGCCGCATTGATCGACGCGGCCGAATATTTTAACAGATCGCGGCTTTTGATCGCAAAGCGGGCCTCGCAGGCAACGTCATCATTATCGTCAAGCCAGAGTCCGGCGAGAAGTTTTACCGAAGAAGCGTTTTCAGGGCTGAAACTTTCCCTGTAAGCTCCTATCACGGAAAGTTTACAATCGCGCATAACGGCCTTCGAAAGCCTCCCTAAAACGAGTTCGGAAGCTTTCGTTTCATCAGCGGCAATCATAGCCGAAAGAGCGGTCGCGGTTTTTCGCGCATCGACGAAATCCGCGGCTGAAAGATAGATATCCCAGCTATTCTTATTATTCATCTTTCCAAGCGCCGCGACGGCCGGCATTTTTTCTGATTCAGGCCCTGAAACGGCCTGTTTTTTCATACGCCCGGCAAATTCAACGGCGGCGGTCCCTTCGCGCCATTTTCTATCTATAGCGTCTAATGCTTTAGAAACGCGGCCTCTGACAATTTCAGACGTGTCGTCCAGCATTTCGATCAGAATTGAAACGGAACCCGTATCGCCGATCCTTCCAAGCCCATATATCGCGTCGGATCTGACAGCCTCGCAGGTATCGCCCGCGGCTTCAACAAAAAAGTCGCGCATAAAAGGCGCTTTTATATCCGAAAGAATATCGACCGATCTTATTCTCGCTACGTCATCCCGGCCTGTGACGCAAGGCTTAAGTTTTTCAAAGATAACGCTTACAACTTCCGTGTCCTTATTCCAGTTCGGATATTCTTTTTTCAGGCCATCCATAGCGTAGGTGGCGTTTATCGCGCTGACGCCATTGAATCTTTTAACGGCAAGTTTTCCGGCGAAGCCATTCGGCATGTCGGCGAGGCCGATAAGTATCTGCGCTTTTAGCGTCTCGTCGCAATAGCCGAACAATTCGTTAAGAGCGGCCGCGGCTTCGATGGTGCCTATGCTCTGAATTAAATAAACCGCCATTCCACTGTCATAATCAATTTCACCGAACCGTTTTTTCAGCTCGATTATCGCGCCGGCTACGGCGGGACGGCCGTTCCATTTTTCGTCTATCCTTCCAAGCGAAAGCAGAGCGCTTTTGGCTGCCACGTAATCGCGGTCCCCGAGCATTGCGATAAGCTGATCTACCGAATCCGCCGCCCGCAGTTGGCCGAGGGCCCTTGCCGACAACGCCCTTACTTCGGCGCTTTCATTCGAGATATTTGAAATGAAATAATCCGTTATTCGTTTATCGCGCAACGATATTTCCGCGGTTGTAAAATAACAGTTATAATCAATTTTTTTCTTATATAGTTTTTGAAACCTGGAAACGGGAATACCCGTCATAATAGTCGAATTCATGCTCATGAAAACGCCGTCCTCACGCCAGCCAGGCTTCAGCCTGTATA
>CAZJFS010000201.1:0-7383 GCA_964545075.1 uncultured bacterium | reverse complement strand
GTGGCATCAAAACCCTGTCATACAGGATTATATGCGCGAGGCCGAAAAAAGGGTGCCCCTTCACCCCGCCGGAATAGAAAGAACGGGCGATGAAAAAAACCTGCGCGCCTCGCTCGAAAAATTCCGTGAAAAAGCCGTCCAATGCGATCTTATAGGATTCGGCTCCCCTATTTATTTTTTCAGGCCCGCGCCGGTTATGGAAAGTTTTATAGGGCTGATGCCGGATATCAGGGGAAAATCCGTATTCACTTATGGAACTCACATGGAAGGGCCAGTTGACTTCCCGCAAAATTTCGGAAAGCTGCTCGAGTCAAAAACCGCAGCGATAGCGGGCCACATAGACGATTATATAATGCACTCGGAATTGATCCCGGCCCTTCCGGAATTCCTTCCGGTCGCGAAAATTTTCGATCTATATTTGAAATACAGGCTACCACTCATAAAAAGAAAGATATCGGCGTTTTTGAACAAACTCGGTGTTACTCGGAACTCTTCGTCGATAAAGCATCTTATAGTTCCCGAGCCCGGCGCTGGAATGATCGCCACCGGAAAGCTCTTCGAAAAAATGCTTTATTCGACATTCGGATTTTCCATCGGCAACGACATTCTTAAACAACGCTGCACGCGCTGCGGCCTGTGCGCGAAACGCTGCCCGATGGGACTCATTTCATTCGAAGAAGACCGCTGCCCGACCCGTTCGCGGCACTGCATGTACTGCCTGCGCTGCCTTAACATCTGCCCCGAAAAAGCGGTCATCTGGAGGCCGATATATAAAAACACGGCCCGCTTTAAGGGATTCTGAAAATAAATTTGTTGATTTTACGCCCTTATTCTGGTAAAATTTTCATATCCTTTTACCTTGACATCGACCATTTTAATAACATATAGAGGAGAAACAAATGCCTTCAAAAAACGTGAAAGAAGTCAAAAAGACCAAAAAGACGGCGGCTGCGCCAAAAAAAGCGGTATGCAAGAACAAAAGCCGCTATCTCAGCGGAAACGTAATAGACCCGACGCCTATTTCGGCTAATGTTAAACTAACGGATCTCATCGACAAATACTTCCTGGCGTATAACGCCGGCCGCATGAGAGAAGCCTGCCATCTTTTAACGAATAAAATGCTCAAAGACGACGTGGTCGTAGGAATGACGCTCACCGGGGCGCTCACTCCGGCCGGCCTTGGAAAATCAGCCATAATCCCGCTTATCAAGGCGGGGTTCGTTGATTTCATAATATCCACTGGCGCCAATCTTTATCACGACGCTCATTTCGGCCTGGGACTCGAGCTTTATCAGGGCTCGCCGTTCGTCGACGATACGAAACTCAGAAACGAAGAAGTCGTAAGGATCTACGATATATTATTCGACTATCACGTCCTGCTCGATACGGATTCATTCTTCAGACAGGTCATCTCCGAAGACGATTTTCAGATGGAAATGTCCACGTCGGAATTCCACAACAAAATCGGAAAATATCTCGCGATGCGCGAAAAAATATTAAAAAAACCTGATTCATCGGTCCTTTCAGTGGCTTATAAATGCGGCGTCCCTATATACACTTCGTCGCCCGGCGATTCTTCCATAGGAATGAACGTAGCCGCTCTAGCTCTCGAAGGCAATAAGATGAAATTTGATATCGCGAAAGACGTCAACGAAACTGCGGCGATCGTCCTTCACGCGAAACGCAAGATCGGAAAAAGCGCCATATTCATACTCGGCGGTGGTTCGCCCAAGAACTTCGCGCTTCAAACGGAACCGCAGATCCAGGAAGTGCTGGGCATAGACGAAAAAGGCCACGACTACTTCCTCCAGATAACGGACGCAAGGGCCGATACCGGCGGATTATCAGGCGCAACGCCTTCCGAAGCGGTTTCATGGGGCAAAGTCGATCCCAGCCAGCTGCCCAACACGGTCGTCGCTTACATCGATTCCACCGTAGCTCTGCCGCTGCTGACGGCTTATTCGCTCACCAACCGCAAGCCTCGCAAATTAAGAAGGCTCTACGATAAGCTCGACGAACTCATGGCGAATCTGAAAAACGAATATTACAAAGCCAAAAAATCCGGCAGGCGGTAATTTAGAATGAGCATACTCACAAGAGACGAAATTTTCGCTGCCATTAAACGCGGCGAAATAAAGATAGAGCCATTCGTGCCTGAAGCGGTAGGGCCGGCCTCGATTGATTTAAGGCTCGACAAAAAATTCAGGGTGTTCAAAAAGCTCCATGTAGTCTATGACGTCGTCGAAGAGGCCAACTACGAGGAAGTTACCGACTACATAGAGGTTGAAAAATATTTTCTGCTTCTTCCTGGCGAATCGGTGCTGGGCATAACCACTGAAAAAATAACTCTGGCGCCGGATATCTGCGGATGGCTCGAAGGGCGTTCGCGTTTCGCGAGGATTGGCCTGGCCGTTCACGTAACGGCAGGGTTCATGCAACCCGGCATATCCAATCAACAGGTGCTCGAAATAAATAATTCGTCGCCCATCGCCATGGCGCTCTATCCCGGAACATTCATCTGCCAGTTCATATTCCAGCGCTGCATTGGAAACGCGACCTATAACGGAAGATTCGCGAATCAGTTCAAACCATAATAAGCGGATAATAGAGAATAGTTATCGTTAACCAATAATATCGGTTCCATAAAAAACACAAAACCTGCCGGACAAGGCAGGTTTTGGTTTTTTATTAAGCTTTATACCTGGTCTGATACGTCAGGCCAACTGCGAAAAAGTGCCGGAATAATTTTTTTCAGAAGCCGCCCCCGCCAAGGAAAGTGGCGATTTTTGGGATGCCGCGGCGCCTTTTTCCGATACCTTTTCTTCAAGGTAGTTAGCCAGCTGGGAAAGGCCGGTTTTGGACTTCAAAGTGTCAGTGATCTCATCTAGTTTCGCGTTGATTCCCGCCGTGGATGTACCCTTGCTTTTTTCTTCTTCGATGGTCCGGTTGAACAACTGGCCGAGATTTTTAACTGCGCCGGCTTTAAGGTTCCTATCATCCTGGTTTAGTTCTGCGAAATCTGCTATCTTGGTAGTGGCCTCCGTAAACGATTTAAGTCCGCCGGCGCCAGTTTCCTTAAAGATCGACGAGGAAGTGTTGACGAACTTAGAGGTGAGCGAGGAAGTCCCGAGCTGGCTGACGCTGTTGGCTGCCGAGAAGAAAGAATTCAGTCCGGTCTGGTTTTTTTCCTTTACCAGGGCCGTTCCGAGGTTCACAATGTTATTCATGGATTTTGTGTCGCGGGATTCGCCTAAACTCAAAACGGTATTCCGCAATCCCGTGGCCGCTTGCTGGTTGCCGGACTTCTTGAGCTCATCGTAGAGCGAACCTGCCTTCTGCGCATACGAGCTGATGTTACTCAAATCATTGAAGGCAGAGAGGAGCTGACTCTTTTGTTTGCTTTCATAAGAAGCTTTGACGAAGGGCGTAACGGAAGACATATTTGTGAAAACGGAGCTTAAATAGTTTTCTACTGATGAATATGCCATAAGGTTGCCCTCCTTTCAAAGAAGCCCAAAACGTACTCCCGAATAATTAAATTTTTATCACCTATTTTCATTATATTTCATTTCAATTTTATTGTCAATATTTTAAATAATTAAAAGCTAAATTCATTAAAAAAAAAGTTAAATGATAAGTGACAACAAAATTTCTTGACATTAAATTTTTTTTGTGGTAAAATATTATGATGTTAAGTTGCGTAACCGCAATTTTTTCAATTTAAAAGGTAACTTTTAAATGACCTCGGAGAGATGTTCGAGCGGCTTAAGAAGCACGTCTGGAAAGCGTGTGTGCCCAAAAGGTACCGTGGGTTCAAATCCCACTCTCTCCGCTTTATATTATTTTCGTGCCGGCCCGAAGCCATATGCTTCTTTTTTCGCTGAAAGCGAGGGTCGTCCCAGTTTTTTATCCAGATCGGGTTAAGGGTTGAGTCCTGTGCGGCGGACACTTACGAACCCCGCCAGGCCTTGACAGGAGCAACGGTAAGTAATGCTATCCGGGTGCCACAGGGGCGCTCAGCCCTTGCCCATCTATCTGGCGTTAACTCTGGAACGGGGCACGATTTTTCATTATACCCGGAACCCTTTTCCGGCATCGGGATCTCTAACAACGCCTTATGGAGAGGAACCATGGAAACTGAAGCAATGGAAAAAAAAGATATAACCTCTGCCAAAGAGGTCTTTTACAGAAAATACCGATTCGCCACTTTCAGCGATATGTGCGGCCAGGAACAGGTCGCGTCCTTCTTCATAAATACCATAAAATATAATAAAATATCGCACGCCTATTTATTCTCCGGCCCACGCGGAACCGGAAAAACTTCCATGGCGCGTCTTTTCGCTAAAATATTGAATTGTACCGGCAAGAGCACATACGAAGCATGCGGCAAATGCAACAACTGCATCGAATTTGAAAACGGTTCAGCCGTAGACATAATCGAGATGGACGCCGCTTCCAACAGAAAGATCGAAAACATCCGCTCGCTAAAAGACGATGTCGCATTCATGCCCATAACCGGCCGCTACAAGATATTCATATTGGATGAAGCCCACATGCTTACGACTGAAGCGGCTAACGCCTTTCTTAAAACTCTCGAAGAGCCCCCGCCTCACGTGCTTTTCATATTGGCCACAACCGAAATTCATAAGATTCCGGCCACCATATTATCGCGCTGCCAGCTGGTCGCGTTTTCGAGGATATCGGTAGCCGATATAATGAAACGCCTGGAGTTCATCGTGGCCGCCGAAAACCAGTGCCGGCCGGCCGACGACCAGATAACCTACGAACGCGACGCCCTTCTTCTTATAGCCAAAAAAGCCCAGGGCGGCATGCGTGA
This sequence comes from uncultured bacterium, assembly GCA_964545075.1. Classification (GTDB taxonomy): domain Bacteria; phylum Muiribacteriota; class UBA9980; order UBA9980; family UBA9980; genus DAOPXV01. The sequence goes on along the minus strand of CAZJFS010000201.1, from coordinate 2,546 downwards.
CGCGCTTTCCCTCCTTGAATACGTAATTGCGCTATGCCTCAATAAAAAGATAGACTGCGAAACCATCGAACATCTTCTCGGGGTTCATTCCATGAAGGTCATACGCGATTTCGTCGAAAGCATTATCAATAAATCGCCCGAAACCGGAATGAAAACCATCAGAAAGGTCTATTCAGCGGGAAACGAGATTCTGGCGTTCCTGGAATCTCTTAATTCATACCTTAATTCGATGCTTTTGATAAAGATCGGCATGAGCGGCGCCTCCTTTTTCGAATGCGATGAGCAGGATTTCGCGGACATGAAAACCATGTCAGAAAATATTGACCGTCAAAAGCTTTTCAGGTTACTTGAGATTTACGCCGACTGCCTTTCAACGATACGCGCCGTTCCCGACCAGCTCGTCCACCTCGAATTCGTTTATACCAGATCGATAATGTCCATGGACCCGGCCGTTAATCCGGCCCTTTCGCCTGCCGAAAATGCAGTTCCCGCCAGAAACGCGGAACAAGCATTGGATATGTCGCGGATCGAAAGAATGATCAACGAGCGCATAGCTTCGCTGAAACTTTCCGCCGCCCCTCAGCCCGCAGGCAGTAAAACCCAGTCGCCTTCGGCGAATGCCCAGGGCACGGACCAGCTCAAGCCTCAGAAGCCCGGCCAGCCTTCAAAGCTCACTTTAGATAAGGTCAAGATGGCCTGGAGTTCGATATTTCTCCCTCAGCTCAAACAGGAATCCATCCCTACGCATGCCATTATGAGTTCCGGCGTTCTCGCCGGCTTCAAGGACGGAGTTCTCGAGATCGACTTCACGAAAAACCCTTTCTGCGGTGAACGCATCCAGTCAGGAAGCCATCTTGAAACGTCGGAGAGGGTTTTCGCGCAATCGACCGGTGAAACCGTCAAATTCAAAATAATCATGCCTTCGCAGAATAGAACGGAGGCTGCGGAACAGCGCAAAAAAGATATCCTCGAAGAAAAGAAGAACGATCCCGTTGTCCAGAAAATACTCGAGGCGTTTGACGGTGAAATAGTTGACATTAAAGAATAGCTCCGAATATGAAAAAAACGTAAAAATTTTCTACGACTCTTTTGATCCGACCGTTACGGACCCTTCAAAGCTTGTTTTTTATAAAAACATCACAACCCGCTTTCCAAAGCTGAAAATACCTGAGACTGTGTCGAAACTCACTTTCGGCTGCGCCAATCCTTTAACGTATCTTCTGGAGGAAATAGAATCTTCCGGTTCCGGCTTCTCCGCTCCGCTTAAAATACTCGACGCCGGAGGCGGATCGGGGTTCGACGCCTTCCTATTGCGCCAGATACTCCCAAACGCAGAAATATTCAACCTGGATCTTTCGCATAACCTTTTAAAGTTAGGCGCAATAGAGTTTCGTGCGCACTTCGGCGAAAAGATCAATCTGGAAGGCTCTAAAACATCTTTTCTGTGCTCGAATATCGCGAAACTTCCAATAAAGCAATCCTGCAAATTCGACTTCATAATAACCAACGCCATGTTAAACCTCGTCAAAGATAAGCGTTCGGTTTTAAAGACTTTCGGAAATATCTTGAAAGATGGCGGCTCGTTATTTTTATGCGACGTGGCATTCGCCGGCAATTCGCTTCCGAATCCGGATTTTTACGATCACGCGATAAGCGAGGGAACTTTTTTCGCGCCCACTATTATAAATGAACTGGAATATTCAAGGATAATATTTGACGAATTCGGGTTCAGGCGGATCTTTGAAAGGCACGAAATGGCGCCGCGCATAGCCGGGCTCGAAGGCATGGAATTCGCGATCACGGCTTGCCAGATAAAAAAAGCGCCTCCATATGAGCCGAACTCTTTTCAATGCGGATGCGGCGCGATGATGGAAATCCGGGCTTATCTAGAGGTCAACGTCGAGGAATCGCCTCTCTATCTAAAAATGCTCGCCGACAACGCTCTGAATTCGGTTAAATGCCCCGGCTGCAATCTTCTATATACCGATTTCATGCCTTATTTTTTCCAGTGGCCCGAAAAGAACCTTTATCTGCACATTTTTCCGCCATCGCTCAAGCCGCGCGAAGCCGAATTCAAAGCGCAGCTGAAAATGCTTCCGCATCAGGACAAAAACCCGGCTCTCGTATTCGGCCAGAAAAGTCTTCTTGAAATAATTAAAAAGCACTCTCAATAGCCTCTTTTTAAAAACGATTCGCGCGTCTTGAAATTAACCGGAAAATTTGATAGAATTGGCCTCGATATTTCGAATAGAAAGAAGGAACGTATTTGGCTACTTTTATCGATATGGACTTCAAAGGATTTTCACGCGACACCATAGCATTCCTTAAAAACTTGCACGAAAACAACGACAAAAGCTGGTTCGATGCCCATAAGGAAGAATATATCGAATATCTTCTTACGCCATTTCGGGAATTCGTAACGACCATCGGGCCGCACATGCATATGATCGACCCGCTGCTGGAGATATCTCCCGGCATTGGTAAAACCATATCGCGCATCTACCGGGACGCCCGCTTCACCAAAAACAAAGCCCCGTTCAAAAGCC
>CAZJFS010000200.1:0-7413 GCA_964545075.1 uncultured bacterium | reverse complement strand
AAAATGTTTATCTTCGAATTTATGGGCTCGAAAAGAAACGCCACGAGCAGCGCAGAAAAAATTCCGTAAACGCGATTTCCCGAAGGAAACATCTGCTGGAAAAAATTTTCGGAAAAATTCTGAACCAGTACGTAGATGGAAGAAATGGATATCGTCAATATCGAATAAATAAGGGCGTTATTAAAAATTATTGAAACGTCGAAGGACCTGTATCTGACTATGAGAATTCCGAGCATAAGCGTTGAAATGAAGAATGTGGCCGGAAAGAGAAGGAACGGATATACTATTTCGTTTCCGGAAAGGCCAAGAAAGACTATTTTACAATAGATCATAGCGCAGAATGAAAAAACGACGGGCGCGAATATCGATAGAAAAAGCAGGCGTATTTCGCCGTAGAAGTCCATGTTGACCGCCCTCATGCGGTAAGTCCTGAAGAAGGGCATGAAAGCGAGAAGGAGCGTAAGAAAATAAACGGAAAAAAAGGTTTTGACCGGAAAATTCGGATATATTATGAAACCGTAGTCGAAAGAAGTCACCGATATTTGTATGGTTCCGTTGTTTAAAAGCCGGGCCAGAAAAAGAAAAACTACGAGAAACGGGGCTGTAATGATCCAATACATCCAACTTGAGCGGATTTTGAAGTAGTCCACGTAAGCGTTGTTAAAACAGAAAAGTATCACCGGGAAAAATATCATCGGCAGGGACTGGGCGAAAAGAAAAGACTTGGCGACGCTTAAAGACTGGCCCATAACCGATTTCAGCTCGAAAAGATCGGCGAGGACGAAAATGCACATCAGGGCGAGAAAAAAGTAATTCTTCGGGTTTTTCGTATTCCTTTCGTAAACGAAAAATCCGAGCCATGTCGTTAAAAAGACGAATATAAGGGGTAAAAGAATGTATAAATCTTTCATTTTGTATTCATTTTGGGAGCATAAAGGGTCTCATAATATTTTTTATACTCGCCGGAAATTATTTCTTCCCACCATTGGCGGTTGTTCAGATACCAGCCGATCGTCATTTCTATTCCGGCCTCGAATTCGACGGAGGGTTTCCAACCGAGTTGACGCTGCATTTTAGAAGAATCGATGGCGTAGCGCAAATCGTGGCCGGGTCTGTCCTTCACGTATGTTATAAGGTCACGGCCGCCCGCAATCCCTTTCTTTTCGAGAATATCGCAGATGACGTTGACTATGTCGATATTTTTCCATTCGTTATTTCCGCCTATATTATAAACTTCGCCGCATTCGCCGCCATGAATGACCGCGTCGATGGCGGAGCAATGGTCGGTAACGTAAAGCCAGTCGCGGACGTTCGTCCCACGCCCGTAAACCGGGAGCGGTTTTTTGTTGAGGACGTTGGCTATTATAAGCGGTATGAGCTTTTCAGGGAACTGGTAAGGGCCGTAATTGTTGGAACACCTGGTAGTTATTACCGGCATTTTATGGGTGTGGTAATATGATCTCACCAGCAGATCGGCCGCGGCTTTACTCGCCGAATACGGGGAATTGGGGGCCACCGGCGTTTCCTCTGTAAAAAGGCCGGTTTCGCCGAGGCTGCCGTAAACCTCGTCGGTCGATACCTGGAGGAACCTTTTAACGCCGTGCTTTCTGGAAGCGTCGAGAAGCACCTGAACGCCCTGTATGTTTGCCCTGATAAAAGGGGAAGAATCCATGATAGAGCGGTCCACGTGCGATTCGGCGGCGAAATTAATCACATAATCGATTTTTTCATCGCCATTGAAGGCTTTTTCAACCAGAGTGGCCTCCGCTATATCGCCTTTCATAAAGCGATAATCAGGGTTAGATTCAACGTTTTGAAGGCTTTTGAGATTTCCAGCGTAAGTGAGCGCGTCAAAGTTTATGACGGATATCTTACCGGCGTATTTATCGAACATATATTTAATGAAATTCGTGCCGATAAATCCGGCGCCGCCGGTTATCAGATAAATTTTTTTATTATCGCCCATTTTTTTTGCCTCCGTAAAATATTCACATAATTTTATCAAAATCAACGCGAAAATAAAAGAAATTTATTTTTTTAAATAAAAAATAGCCGGAATAATTAACGCTTGAATATTTTGAGCGTTTATTATATAATAAAATAAAAATTTCAAGAAGTGTTTTTTATGCAGTCAGACAAAGAGAAAATTAAAATAATAATAGCGATAGACGACGAACCTCAGAATTTAGAGCTTGTAGAGTTTTATATGAGAAATACCGACTACGTCGTCCGCTCTTTTCCGTCGGGTATTCCGGCCCTGAAATATATGGACTCGACGTCGGATGATATCGCGCTCGTCATCGTGGATATAATGATGCCTGAAATGTCGGGTTATGAGGTTTGCTCAGCTATCCGTTCCAGGCCGAAATATAAATTTCTTCCCATTCTTGTTTCCTCGGGGCTGTCGAGTTCGCCCGACAAGGTAAAAGCCATGGAGTCGGGAGCCGATGATTTCGTTACCAAGCCGCTTGACAGGCAGACCTTGATGATACGTGTCAAGTCCCTTGTCAGGATCGGAGATTTATACAACGACCTTATCTTTAAAAACCACCAGCTCGAGGCGGCCGTGGAAAAATTAAAGGTTGCGCAGGATACGATCATTCAGAATGAAAAGTACATTTCGATAGTCGCAATGGCTCAGGGAATGGCTCATGAAATATATAATCCTCTTACCATAATAAACGGAAACGTCGAACGGATGCTTATAAAAATTAAAAACCAGGAGATCGGAAGCGAATTTCTGGCGGAAATGGCCGCAAGCATTAAGAGCGCCTCGTCGCGCTGCGTGAAAATAATCGAATCGCTTCAGCTATATTCTTCTGAAAACATGAGCATGATCGAAAAAACCAGCGTCAATGAGATATTAAGAAAGGTCGTAACTATATTCGAATCCGAATATCTCATAAAGTACAGCATAACTTTCAGCGAGGAGCTCGATGATAATCTTCCGGCCGTTAATTGCGATATTCAGTCGCTTACGCAGGCTTTTATAAACATAATAATGAACTCCAGGGAAGCCATAGAGGACGGCGGCCGCATCGCGATAAAAACTAAATTTGAAAATGATAATATAGCCATCGCTATTTCTGATACCGGCCGTGGTTTCAGCGAAGAAACGCTCAGGAAAGCCTTCGACCCGTTTTACACCACCAAAAACAAGCCGCTTGAAAATTCAGGCCTCGGGCTTCCGATGGCTCTCGGGATTATAAAACTGCATAAGGGCGATATCGCTATAAAAAACAACGCGGACGGCCGCGGCGCCGTTATTCTCATAACGATACCCAAGGACGTTAAACTAGACAATAACCTTTATAACGTTATTTTTTGAGACACGTCATGTTATTAAATAACCAGCGGAGGAAAAAATGGACGACGAAACCAAATTGCAGATAGAATATCAGTACCAGGTTTATTCAAGCGGACAGGGCCTCATACCTCTCGCCGACGCGAAGGCCGGAGCTATAATAGGCGCTAACCTCGCGCTTATCGCGACACTCGCCAACGCCCCTTTCTTTATGGACAAGTTCTATAAAATAGCTAATCTTCCGGCGCCTCAGGGAACGGTCATATCCGTTTTCGTTTTGTTCTGCGTTTTTACCCTCGTTTCTATATTATGTTCCCTCATGGTTTTATATCCGCGCCCTTCGAATACCATCAGCAAGCTGCGCCCCCCGCATCTTACCTATTTCGAGCATATACTGAAAAAACAGAGCGCCGACAGATATTTAAGCGCCGTGAAGGACCTCGAACCGGAGGCGGTGCTGCATGAAATGTGTTCTCAGAATTTTGAGATCGCGAAGATCCTGAGCCAGAAATATTCGATCTCAAAGTTATCCATGGGAACATTCATAATTTCCATGGCGAGCTGGCTGCTTTTGTTGTATCAGGTTTTTAAATATCAGCTTTAAAAAACATCCGCTTATGAACGATATTAATTTTGATAATTGCGTGACGTGCGCCATGGAGCCTTCGGTATTGTCCCATTTTATGAAGCTCCACGAATCATTTCGTTACCGCAATCCTATGTTTTCGGGGGCGTCCGGCGATATTACGAGAAGATTGCTTGAAGACGCAAGAAAAAATGTCGCTTCACTGATAAATGCCGATCCATCCGAAATTTTCTTCACTTCTTCGGGCACTGAATCAAATAATCTTGCCGTTAAAGGTATAATGGCCGCGGTTTCGGCGCGATCAAAAGGCGCATGTCATAAGATCGTTACGACGCCCTTCGAGCATCCGTCAGTGGCGTTTCCGGTCAAAACACTTGTTCGGGCGGGTCATAGCGCGTTTTATCTGAAAGCGCGCGGGGACGGCTCGGTCAGCGCTTCAGACGCCCGTGAAATTTTGAAGGACGCGAAGGTTTTGGCCGTGATTCATACCAGCCCTGAAAATGGCCGTATTATGCCCGTGTCGGAGCTCGCTTCGGCCGCCAGGGAGAATGGCGCCGTCGTTCATTCCGACGCGTGTTTTATTGCAGGCCGCGTTAAAATAGATGTTTCCGAGCTCATGGTCGATACGCTTTCCATATCGGGGCATAAATTATGCGCTCCGCCCGGAACCGGCGCCTTGTATATAAGACGCGGAACAAGGGTCATGCCTCAGATCGAAGGCGGTGCCGAGGAAAACGGTTTGCGTGGAGGCTTTTATAATATTCCCGCGATATCCGCAATGGGGTTGGCCGCAAGAATCGCTTCTGAAGAGATGGAGAGCCGGAATGAAAAGACGCGGCGCCTGAAAAATATCCTGTGTGAAAAATTGAGTTCAGCCGTTAAAAACATAAAATGGATCGCGGGGGCCTCAACCCCTCTGCCTTTTTATGTTTCATTCTGCCTGCCCGGCGTTAATTCTGAAGAAGCGGTCGCCGCGCTCGAAGCGGAAGGCGTCATGATATCTTCCGCTTCGTGGTGCGTAAGTTTCGCGAATAAAGTTCCGGAAGCGCTGTCTTCGCTCGGCCTTGATATCGAAGACGCCGCGGGCTACATAAGAATATGTCTCGGCCGTGATAACCGCGAGAGCGATATATCGGCATTAGCGGAAAAGATAATCGGATTTTATCGTGATAAAGATTTAAGGAGGAATTAAAATGACCTTTCCACCGCCTGATTTTAATTTCGAGGTCGAGAACTGCCCGAAATGCACTATGCCTATAGATGACAGCGAAGTCATGATCGAGTGCCCGAAATGTTTCGCCAAGCACCACCGCCGTTGCGTCAATGAAGGCGTAGCTTGTGGAAATGCTGAATGCGACTATGTTTTTAGCTGGAGTGATGACGATCAAACACTTGTTTTTGAAGAATATTCCGGCGATGAAAGAAGGAACTCCGACAGGCGCAAAACCGATGCCGGAGCGCCGGGCGGAGTCGAGCGCAGGGTCGGGCCGAGACGCCGGGCCGACTTTTGATTTTTAATCGAAGGCTTCATTTTATTTGACCAACCAAACCTAATTCTTTGACATTTTAACTTTTCTATGTTAAAATGCTTTTAAAAATTTGTTCTAATGTTATTAATATATTGTATTGAAATACTGAACAGTTAATGAAAAAAGAGAATATGCTAAAAGAGAAATGTTTTAAAATATTATTTACGGCCGTTATCCTTATCGCCGTCTTTTTTGTTTTCCCTTCTTTATACGCTATCGCGCAGGAGACCGATCCGGTCGCCGTCATGCCTATATCGATAGGCGAGGAAGAGCAGCTGTTAAAGGACGCGAAAAATTTCTATGATAACCGGGATTACAAAACAGCGATTAACAGGCTTGAAACGATAACATTCATAAAAAAGAGCGTATCTGAAGAAGTAAAGACGTTTCTCGTCGAGTGTCTCGCGAAGCAGATAGAAGCTGAAATGGCCCTTAAAAACTATAAAGAAGCGTCTTCATTGAACATGAAGATACTCACTTTGAAAAATTCATTTGATTTTGTCTGGCTCAATAAACTTCTCAATATATACATGCTTTCAGGAAATTACAGGAAAACCCACGAACTTTGCATGGAAATACTTGGTAAACAAGCTATACTGGCGCTTCCGGCCGATAATCTCGCCAAGATCTACGGCAAGCTCGCCGTGGTTTACGCTTCTTTCCATGACAGCACAAAATGTTTTGAATCGCTTATTGAAGCGGCGGTCAAAGATCCGAATATGAAATCCATAAAATCTTACGCCGATATGATATTTCCAAAATTTCTCGAATATAAAATGCTTTTAGATTACGCCTCCCTGCAAAATACGTTGAAAAAGTTTAAGGACGCTTATATTGCAGCGTATATCCACTCGAAAATATCGCCAGATTTTTCAAGTTCCGAAAAACTCATGGTTGAAATTTTAAAAGCCGAACCGGCCCTTAAAGATATTTTCAAGGACACTTCGGAGGTCCGGCACGCGGCGGCTCAGGTTTCAGCGTCTGAACCGGGCCAGGGCGACAGCGCATGGGTCACCCCCATCGAACCTACCACATCTACGGTTGTTCTGTCCAACGTGCCTTCGCAATTGAAAGACGATAACAAAAATTTACGCCAGCCCTCAAAAACTTCGCCGGAAGCCGCCCGTGAATTCGACAAGGCGGTCGCCCGCGGCGAGGAGCTTTTTCTGTCCGGAAAATATGAAGACGCCGTAGTCGAATATGAAAAAGCTCTGAAATTCGCTTCGGACAAAACCAAGGAAGAGATAAATCGGAAGATATTCGCCGCTTATTGGCGTTCGCGCGAGGAATATATCAAGATCGCGGCATATTCTTTTATACTGATACTTCTCGCCGCGCTTTTTTATTATTTCAATCCGCTCAGCTTTTTCAACCGCGAACAGTACGGTCTGATAAACGTATCGCAGACCATAAGAAACGGCGCCGGCTTTATTGAGGAGAAAAAATACCAAAAGGCCGTTGCGGAACTTGAAAAGCTTATTGAAATGAAGCTTTCTTCAACTGAAACGGTGGTTTTATTTTTGAATATAGGCATAGCGTATTATCACCTCAATTCCTACGCGAGCGCTCTTATGGCGTTTCGCAAGGTGCTGCAGTACGATTATGAGAATGTCGAGTCATACAGATATCTCGGAAGAATATACATTAAAACGAAGGAACGTTCGCATAAAGCCGTAGAGGTTTTTAATTTTCTGATCGACCATAAGATATTCGATATGGAAATGCTTAAAGCGGTGTCCGTTTATAACGCCTCGCAAAATCTTATAGACGACCGTTCCATTCAGATAGCCATGGAAATAATCGGAACCGAGCCTAACAACGAGATCGCCGGAAGAACGCTCGTTAAATATTTCAATAAGGTGAAACGTATAGACGACGAAGCCTTAAAATTCGTCGAGAAATTCGTCGAGTCTTATCCGCGGGATATAGATACCCATGTGGTGATGCTGGAGATGCTCTACAGGCGTAAGGAATTTCAGAAAATAATATCTGAG